>JABDMH010000139.1 GCA_013001595.1 Saprospiraceae bacterium
CAATCCTTCAGGAATCAGCAACTCCTCAGCTACTTGCGCAGACAGTGAGGCAGATACCAGCCATAGGCAAGCCGCAGTACATAGTTTCATGGGTTGGATCATGCACAATACCTTTTCTCACGTACCATGGGTCTTACGCTGTTATATCGACTCCAGGGTACTGCGATCGGTTTTCGGAAACAAGTATTCCAACGATGCGGACCAGCAGATATTGCTCCTATTTTATATACTTATCCACAGCCCTTATGCTTCCTAAACTATAAAAGTCGGCTGTGCTGAAGATTCAGAAAGAACATCCGTGGGAAAAACACAGTAGTGACGCACCTCAGCAATCCGCAACATCTACTCTAACGATCCTCTGGTACAAGGATTTGTTGCCTTGAAGGAGATCAGAGATGGCTTTTTAACACTTTTAAGAGTGCGCTCGGTTGTAGTGCTTGGTCAATCTTAGATAATTGCCTGCCATTCTTGTCCAACACAAGTAGCGATGGCAGCACCTTAATTCCCTCCTGGATGGCAAAGAGCTTACCCGGAGTACTTTCAATATTTACCTTCCAGGCCAAGTAATGTTGATCAATTAGATCTACCACTTCTGGGTTACGGAACGTGGACTCCTCCATAACTTTACAGACCGTGCACCAGTCGGCATATACTTCAACAAAGACGAGTTTATCTTGTAGTGCTGCCTCAGAGCGCACCTCCTGTAGAGATCCAGGATAGAATTGTATCCCGCTCTGATCTATACTGAGCGGTGTTGTGTTCAGCACGACCCCCATCATCCATTGCACGCACCAAATGTATCCGAAAGAAGTCATATCAGCTGAAACAACAAATTCAATGCCACATCCCTATTTATTAATAAATTATACATTATTCAAGACACCTATGTGTTTCAAAACCTACATCATTGATATCACTCCTATAAAGAAAGATTAGCCAATTATGAGGATGACATCTAGTAAAGTAAGGGTTTCCCCGTGAATGTACAACCTATCTATGATCAACCAACCATAAGGTCAAATTGATGCGATCGTTCTAACTCCCTTCACCTCCCATCCCCACTCCAAATGAGAATCTGCTATTAACGCTGAAAGGATATCGTCTGGTACATTTTTTTTACCTTGCAGCGCAATTTTTTGATGACATTGATGGCAAGAACCAGCGCAAAGATAGCAGGCATACAAGGATACGTTCCAGAATATGTACTGACAAATGCAGAGCTTGAGCAGATGGTGGAAACCTCTGATGAATGGATTACTAGTCGAACCGGCATTCAGGAGCGTCGCATACTGAAAGAGGATGGAAAAGCAACCTCAGATATGGCCGCTGAAGCTGTCAAGGGATTGCTGGCAAAAACAAATATTAAGCCTGAAGACATTGATCTGACCATTTGCGGAACGGTCACCCCCGATACTGTATTTCCAGACACTGCCAATACCATCAATAGCAAAATTGGTGCATCCAACGCCTGGGGATTTGATATCAATGCCGCATGTTCTGGCTTCTTATATGCACTGAGTACAGGAGCTCGATTCGTAGAATCGGGGAAGTATAAAAAAGTACTGGTTATCGGTGTAGATATGATGTCTTCCATTGTAGACTATCAAGACCGAGCTACATGCATACTCTTTGGCGATGGTGCAGGCGCAGTGCTATTGGAGCCTTCAGATAATGGCTTCGGTATCGTGGACGAAATCATGCGGGGAGATGGACAAGGACGCGACTATTTGATTATGAAGGCCGGCGGTTCTTTGAATCCACCCTCGGCAGAGACTGTGGCTCGCAGAGAGCATTTTGTACATCAAGAAGGTAAGCCCGTATTTAAAGCAGCAGTCAAGGGTATGACAGATGCCGTACGGCTAATCATGGAGCGAAATGACATCACCAATGATGATGTAAGCTGGTTAGTGCCCCACCAGGCAAACAAGCGCATCATCAGCTCGGTATCCAATGCGCTTGATTTTCCCCTGGCCAAAGTGATGATGAATATTGAGCGATATGGCAATACTACCGCAGCTACCATACCCCTGTGTTTGTGGGAATGGGAGTCTAAATTACAGCCTGGCGACAAAATCATTCTCACCGCTTTCGGAGGAGGATTTACTTGGGGAGCCATATATCTAGAATGGTCATATGATGGTGCATTGGTGGTAAATAGTTAATTTAAAACTTTAGGAGAACCAGACTTTATGGCAACGACTTCCGACATCCGCAATGGATTATGCATAAATTTCAACAATGACATTTACCAAGTTGTTGAATTTCAGCACGTTAAACCTGGTAAAGGAAATGCTTTTGTACGTACGAAATTGAAAAGCGTGACCACAGGTAAAAATATCGAGTATACTTTTCCTGCAGGACATAAGATAGATGATGTGCGAGTGGAAAGAAGAGTATTTCAATATTTGTACAAAGACGATACTGGGTTTCATTTTATGAATAAGGATACCTATGCCCAACTGATGTTAATGCCCGAGATGATCCCAAATGCTGAATTTCTTAAAGAAGGGAGTGACATCGAGATTCTCTTTGATACAGCAAATGAGTTGCCACTGACTGCAGAACAACCTCAGAGCATCGTATTAAAAGTAACCTATACAGAACCTGGGGTCAAGGGAGACACTGCCACCAATACCTTGAAGCCGGCTACCGTCGAGACCGGTGCAGAAGTGAGGGTGCCCCTATTCATTAACGAAGGAGATCTTGTCAAAATAGAAACCAGCACTGGTAGTTACCAAGAACGTGTAAAAAAATAACCCATGGAATTTAAACAGATCACAGACTTAGTCAAGTTGGTCTCAAAAAGTGACTTAATTGAGTTTAAGCTCAAAGAGGGCGATTTTGAAATCAACATCTTGACCAACAAGCACGGAAAGGCGAGTCCAAAAGAAAGTACGCAGGCTATGGTAGCACCAGTCGCATCCATTTATAGCCAACCTTCAGCACCTCCTGCCGCACCTCCGACAAGTGCACCAGCTCAGGATCCGCAGACTAGCCCAAAAACCGCAGAAAGTGACGAAACGTCGGGAGAAGGAACCAACTATTTGGAGATCAGCTCTCCAATGGTAGGTACTTTCTATAGATCGGCTTCCCCCGATAAGCCTCCTTTTATCAAGGTAGGAGATACCATTGAGAAGGAAGATGTGGTATGTATCATTGAAGCCATGAAATTGTATAATGAGATTGAATCCGAGATCAGTGGTAAGGTGGTCAAGGTGATGGTAGAAGATGCGACTCCCGTAGAATATGATCAAGTTCTCTTTTTGATTGAACCGTAGGAGCCTCTGACCAAACTCGAAAAAACTATGTTTAAGAAGATCCTGATTGCCAATCGTGGAGAAATCGCTTTGCGCATAATAAGGACCTGCAAAGAAATGGGCATTGAGACGGTCGCCGTATATTCCACTGCGGATCGAGAAAGTTTACACGTCCGTTTTGCTGATGAGGCCGTATGTATTGGACCACCTCCAGCTACTGAATCCTATCTCAGCATACCCAAGATTATGGCAGCGGTTGAAATCACTAACGCCGATGGAGTCCATCCCGGTTATGGTTTTTTAGCAGAAAACGCAGATTTTGCTGAAGTATGCGCCGAATATGGAACCAAGTTCATTGGTCCAACACCTACCATGATTCGTAGTATGGGTGATAAAGTCAGTGCACGCGAGACCATGATCAAGGCTAAGGTGCCTGTTGTGCCAGGATCAGATGGACTGATTGAAGATGTGGAGCACGGTAAAAAAGTAGCCAAAGAGATCGGCTATCCAGTGATGATCAAAGCTACTGCTGGCGGAGGTGGAAAGGGCATGCGCATGGTATCTGGTGAAGACGAGTTTGAGTCACTTTGGGATAGCGCCCGTAAGGAAGCTGCTGCATCGTTTGGTAATGATGGAATCTACATTGAAAAATTTGTAGAAGAGCCTCGCCATATAGAGATACAGATTATAGGCGATCAACACGGAAAGGTTGCCCATTTGTCGGAACGAGATTGCTCTATTCAACGCAGGCACCAAAAGCTCGTAGAAGAGGCGCCTTCTCCATTTATGACCAAACAACTACGCAAGAAAATGGGTGCGGCCGCCATCAAAGCTGGCCAAGCAATAAAATATGAAGGAGTGGGTACTGTAGAATTTCTGGTGGACAAACACCGAGATTTTTATTTCATGGAAATGAATACAAGAATCCAAGTGGAGCATCCTGTAACAGAAGAGGTGATCGACCATGATCTGATTAAAGAACAAATAAAAGTGGCCGCTGGTCTTCCCATTAAAGGAGAGAACTATGAACCGTCCCTTCATGCTATCGAATGCCGTATCAATGCTGAAGATGCGCTCAATAATTTCATACCTAGCCCCGGAAAAATCACCTCTTTCCATAGCGCCAAAGGGCACGGAGTTAGGGTTGACACCCATGTTTATGCCGGATATACGGTGCCTCCGTACTACGACTCCATGATTGCCAAACTAATTTGCAAGGCACAAACGCGAGAAGAATGCATCACTAAAATGGAGAGAGCCCTTGACGAATTTATCATTGAGGGCATCAAGACCACCATTCCATTTCATAAGAAATTGATGCGTGATGAAAACTTCCGCAAAGGAAACTATGATACCGGGTTTCTTAACAACTTTGATATAGGGGACTGAGTGGACTTGAGTGTGAGTGTCGGTGTAGGTGCGGGTTCTCTAGTAAGCGCGGACCAATTTCTTTTCCATATAATTACTGAACGCTTTGTTGACTACTTTACGTCCACCTGGAGTAGGGTAATCACCGCTAAAGTACCAGGTGCCGGTATGATCGGGAATAGCCCTTTGGAGTCCTTCTAAGGTTTGAAAAATGATCTTCACTTCTGCATTGATCCTCGGTGGCGTAAGAATTTCCGATATTTTACCCGAAACTTGCTCGTATGCAAACTGGTCATAGAGCGTGCTGACCATGTTTTTGATTTCAGATTTCGCGAGTGATTCCTGGGCCTTACACTTCTGGTAAACCTCCTCCAATAAGCCTTCTTTACCCTGCTCTTTGATTAATGCTATCATCGCTTGGAAAGCGACAAAATCGCCCATCACTGACATATCGATGCCGTAACAATCTGGATAGCGAATCTGTGGCGCCGATGACACAAAGATGATCTTTTTAGGATGCAGCTTATCTACCATGGTGATGATGCTGTCGCGCAAGGTGGTACCCCGGACAATGCTGTCATCCAGCAAAACCAATGTATCAACCTGGTTTTTCACGATCCCATAAGTCACATCATAGACGTGAGATACCAAGTCATTTCTTTCAGAAGTGGCTGCAATGAAAGTCCGCATTTTCGCATCCTTTACTACAATCTTCTCAAAACGTGGTTTCATAGCCAGGATCTTGCAGATGTCTTCATCCAATGCATGCGGACCCAATGCCATGATCTTGTTTTTCTTCACCACATTGAGCCGCTTATCGATGCCTTCCATCAGGCCAAAAAATGCGGTCTCAGCCGTGTTGGGCACATATGAGAAGACCGTATTTTCCAGATCCTCATCAATAGCTTTAAGCACTTGATCTGCCAATTCCTCTCCCAAACGCTTCCGCTCGAGGTAAATATCTTTGTCAGTACCGCGAGAAAAATAAATGCGCTCAAAGGAGCACTTGCTTGGCTTGCTTGGTTTAATATAAGGCTCTTCGCTAACTCGCCCATTTTTCTTAATGATCAATGCGTGTCCTGGCTTTAACTCTCTGATCTTACTGATTGATACACTAAACGCAGTCTGGATCGCTGGTCGTTCAGACGCTGCTACGACCACATCCTCATCATAATAGTAGAAAGCTGGTCGTATGCCGTGCGGATCACGCATGATGAAAGCATCACCATGTCCGATCATTCCCGCCATGACATATCCACCATCAAATCTCTTGGTAGCCCTTCGTAATAGGCGCTGAATGTCTAGATGCTCCTCTATAAGCGCATTGATCTCTCGATTGTCATCCGCATCGGGTTTAAACCAGGTGAAGAGTTTCTGTACCTCGTCATCTAAAAAGTGACCAATTTTTTCGAGTACGGTCACCGTATCAGATACCTCTTTAGGATACTGTCCCAGATCTAACAATTCCTCAAACATCTCGTCTACATTCGTAAGGTTGAAATTTCCAGCCAGGACGAGATTTCGATTTATCCAATTATTTTGTCTGAGCAAGGGATGGCAAGTCTCCACACTATTAGATCCATGTGTTCCATAGCGCAGATGACCCATCAATAATTCACCGGTAAAGGGTAGGTTTTCTTTAAGCCATGCAGCGTCGTGCAGTTGATCGTGGGTGAGACCTTCGAAGTAGGTAAAAACCTGATGAAAGAGGTGCTTGAGATACTGCGGATTGTTGCTTCGCTTTCGACTGATGTACCGGGTTCCAGGTTTTGGGTCGAGCTTAATGGTGGCAATTCCAGCTCCATCTTGTCCACGATTGCGCTGTTTTTGCAGCAGCAAATGCATTTTCTGCAGGCCGTAGAGTGGCGTACCATAAGTTTCTTCATAGTACTCCAAAGGTTTTCTCAATCTAATTAGACCTATGCCGCACTCATGTTTGATTTGCTCACTCATACCGACAACCTGTTTGGTATTACAAAGATAGTCTGAAATACCCTGGGAACAATGATGAAAGCTGCATTGTTTCCCATGAAAGTATGTAACCTGCTTTTCAAAGCGGCTTTTTCAAAAAAAGTAACCTATTTTTAGGACTGGCATAAGTAGCAATTATGGCACTTTTTAGTTTTTTCAAGACACCGAGACATCAGAAGTTCAAGTACATTCCACGATATTACGACCCTCAAAAAGAACGCCTTGAGGAAATCCTTGCCAATGCCCGAGGTGAAGGCACGGGCGAGACAGAGTTGGTGAAATCGCGGATAGCCGCCTCCTTTCAGCGCAAGAGTGGATCTCACCGGAGTGCTCGCAGTGCTTTTGTAACGCGCTCGAACATACTGCTAGTAGGCATTATTATCATATTATTTGGATTAACATATTTGTTGCTTACTGTATATTTGCCAGATTTCATTTCACAAATCGAAGGATAATATATGGCTGATATCATTCAGCTTCTTCCTGATTCCATAGCCAATCAGATCGCAGCCGGGGAAGTGGTGCAGCGACCTGCATCCGTGGTAAAAGAGCTATTGGAAAACGCCATTGATGCTGGAGCCCGGTTCATAAAGTTGATCCTGAAGGATGCCGGCAAACAGGTTATTCAAGTCATTGATGACGGTGCTGGCATGAGCAATACAGATGCCAGGATGAGCCTGGAACGGCATGCAACTTCAAAAATCAATAAGACAGAAGACTTATTTGCCATTAGGACCTTTGGTTTTCGAGGCGAGGCATTGGCCTCCATTGCAGCAGTAGCTCAAGTGGACCTAAAGACGAAAATGCATGGTTCAGAAGTGGGCACACAGCTCATCGTTGAGGGATCTAAATTGATCCGACAGGAAATATGTGAGACCACCCCAGGAACCAATATTCAAGTCAAGAACCTCTTTTATAATATTCCCGCACGTCGAAAATTTCTTAAGTCCAATACGGTCGAACTTCGACACATCCTAGATGAATTTCAGCGCATAGCCATTGCTCATCCTGAAATCCATTTTGAAGTCTTCCATAATCAGACAGAGACCTACCATCTACCTTCAGACGGATTACGCAAGCGCATTGTAAATCTGTTTGGGAAGACATTGAATGATCGGCTGGTACCAATCGAAGAAGAAACGGAGCTCTGCAACATCAGTGGATACATCGGCAAACCTGAATCCGCTAAGAGAAGGCGTGGTGAGCAGTTTTTTCTCATCAATAACCGCTTTATCAAAAGTGCCTACCTAAATCATGCAGTCTTGATGGCCTACGAAAACCTCATTGCGCCCGGAAGCTATCCCTTCTATGCCCTATACCTGCAGATGGATCCCAGCCGCATTGATGTAAATGTGCATCCCACTAAGCAAGAAATCAAGTTTGAGGATGAAAAACTCACTTACAACATCATTCGTTCTGCCGTCCGCCATGCACTGAGTCAACACAACATTACCCCAACATTAGATTTTGAGCAAAGTCCTGGTTTGAGCAATCTCGTTCAACCAAAGCCTGTAAGCCAGGGTAGTGACAAGATCATCATCCCCTCGAGTTTTTCACGGGAACAACAGGATATTTCAGGTTGGGAGGCCCTCTATGAGGGTATACAAAAAACCCAATCCTCTCAGATCGTCGAAGACAAAGAGCTCCTGGTTGAAGAGGACGATAAGAAAGCACCCGTACAAATTCATCAGGCATACATCATCACTCAAATCAAGTCTGGCTTCTTGATCATCGATCAGCAACATGCGCATGAACGGATTCTATACGAACAATACCTGATTCAATTGCAGCGGCAGGCTGCTCATGTGCAGAAGTTGCTCTTCCCAATCAATTTTGAATTGTCCACGGAAGAGTCTATTCTCCTCACGGATCTATTGCCTCAGGTCAATCAGTTGGGTTTTGAGGTAGAAGGTTTTGGCAAAAACACGTTTATTCTGCATGGAATGCCAGCACATCTAGCCGAAATGGGAGATGAAGTTGTGCTCTTTCACAAACTGCTGGAACAATTTCAGCTCAATATCGATTTACAACTGAGCGAAGAGCAGCGGTTGGCTTTGTCATTGGCTAAGAGTGCCTGCATGAAGAAAGGGAAGGTCCTCAGCGAGATGGAGATGGAAGCACTCATTGGGCAGCTTTTCAGCTGTGAGGTGCCTTTCCAGAGTCCTTCAGGAAAAAAATGCTTTCTAAGCTTCGATATGGATCAACTGCAACAAAAATTTAATCAGTAACCATCAACAAGGGCCATGCCTAGAATCACCGAGGTCGTCAAACAACTATTGATCCTAAATATTTTACTGTTTGGAGCGACTGAGCTGTGGATGCCCAACCTACGCTACATTTTATCGCTCTATTATCCTGCCGCAGGGGACTACTTTAGGCCCTGGCAATTGGTGACTCACATGTTTATGCATGCAGATTTTAATCACCTGCTCTTCAATATGTTTGCCTTGTATATGTTCGGAAGTGCGCTGGAATCCTATTGGGGTGGAAAGCGGTTTCTCAAGTTTTATTTTATAAGTGGATTTGGTGCCTTGGCACTTTATTTGGGTGTTCAATACATGGAAGTTAGTGCCTTCAATGAGTTAACATACCAAGCTTTTCTTGCGAGGCCATATCCGATGATGGGTGCCTCTGGAGCGATTTTCGGTTTACTGGCTGGATTTGGAATGATGTTTCCAAACACCAGACTTATGTTGTTGATACCCCCGATTCCGATGAAGGCAAAATATTTTGTCATGATCTATGCCGTCATAGAACTTATCTTTGGGGTAAGTGGCATACAGACGGGCGTTGCCCACTTTGCACACTTGGGCGGAGCACTATTTGGGGCCCTATTGATCATCTATTGGCGCAAAACCGATGAAATCTAATGTTTCAATCCATTGTTGACGATATAAAGCGAGAATTGGCCACTGGCAATATTATATCCAGATTGGTGATTGTCAATTTGGGTGTCTTTTTGTTGGTAAATGTACTCTGGTTTGTACTTAAGATGGCCAATGCAGGGGCCGTACCACCTTTGTACCATGACTTCCTACACTTTTTTTCAGTGTCATCAAGCATCATGCACAACATAACCCATCCTTGGGTTTTTATTACCAGCATATTCTTGCATGAAGGATTTTGGCACCTCCTATGGAACATGCTTTTTCTATACTGGTTTGGTCGCATAGTCGCAGATTTGATAGGTGAGCAAAAGATATTACCCCTTTACCTACTGGGCGGCATTACCGGCTGTATTGCCTTTTGGACGGGAGCGCAGTTACTTAACTACTCAGGCTTTGCACTAGGGGCATCAGCAGGGGTTATGGCCATCGTCATGACCGCCGGCATGATCGCTCCGGATTACAATATGCGGCTGCTGCTGATTGGCGATGTAAAGCTGAAGTACATTGTTGCCGTACTTATTTTCGTCGATATTTTTGGCCTAGCTAGTGACTACAATACGGGAGGCCACTTTGCACACCTTGGTGGTGTGATGATGGGTTGGTTATTTGTGCTGCAGTTGCGTGAAGGCAATGATTGGGCGGAGGGAATCAATAATCTGCTAAGGAAAATTGCTGATTTTTTTTCAGAGCCGAAAAAGGCGGCACCCAAGAGGACCATGGCGAAAGAACGTACACTGATTGTAAAAAAGCACTACACCAAGAGAAATACAGAATTATCTGAAGACGAGGTCGAAGAGCGCATTGATCTGATTCTGGAAAAGATCAAAGCCAAAGGATATGAAAGCTTGACCAAGGAAGAGAAAGACTTTCTCAACAATGCCAGTTCTCGCAGATGAAATGGTTTTTTCGTACCCTCATCATTTTAAACATCCTGGTAGCCCTGTTTACTACCGGAGGTTATCTGGCATCGTATCTTCATCCTGAACGATCCACCGTGATCCAGTCCATCGGTCTCTTTATGCCGTGGCTCTTGCTGGGCAATATCGTCTTCTTTTTTTTCTGGATAACCATGCGTCGGAAGTGGTGGTGGCTATCGTTATCGGTCCTTTTGCTGGGCATCAGTCAAATCGGGAGATTCGTTGGTTTCCATTTTAAGCAGGAGACTCATTCCGACCAGTTCATTGTTTGCAGCTATAATAGCAAGAGCTACAATGAAAGTAATCGACTGGAGACCTTTCTTGATGAGATCAATGGGCAATTTGACATAAATATCCTGTGCCTCCAGGAGATATCAGAAAATCATTTGCCCTTGCTGAAAAATTCAAGCAATCTAAAGCACACACATTTTCATCGTGGTAAAATGATCCTAACCAACTACCCCATCGTGGCACAGGGGAATCTTCAATTTGACAACTCGGTCAATGGCTGCCTGTGGGTCGACTTAAAGAGTGGAGAAGACATCATGAGGGTCTATAACGTCCATCTGCACAGCAATCGCATTACTAGAGAGGCAGAAACCATCATGAACAACATCTATTCTGACAAAGCCCAGGCATGGACTAAGATCAGACACATGGTGGCCAATTATCAGTTGGCCAGCGTAGAGCGGACCACTCAAGTCATTAAGATATTAGAACATGTGGACGCATGTCAATATCCTGTGTTGTTGGTCGGAGACTTAAACGACACCCCATTTTCCTACACCTATCAGCAATTTAGTGATCGGTTTCAAGATGTATTTCGAATAAAAGGGCTGGGATTTGGCAGCACCTATGCAGGGGCACTACCTGGATTGAAAATAGATTATATTTTTGTGGACGAAAGATTCGAGGCGTTGAGCCATCAAATATTACGAACCAAGATCTCTGACCATTTTCCGGTGCTGAGTTTCCTCAAATTGAAGGATTGAATGCGAAAACTTTATGTACACAATAGCCTATCGCGGCAGCGAGAGGCATTTGATCCAATCACAGAAGGCTACGTAGGCATGTACGTTTGTGGCCCCACAGTCTACAGCGATGTGCATTTGGGCAATTGCCGGACCTTCACCAGCTTCGATGTCATTTTCAGGTTTCTCAAACACCTCGGCTATAAGGTGCGCTATGTACGCAACATTACGGATGTCGGGCATCTTGAAGGCGATGTTGATGTCGGAGGTGAAGATAAGATCGCCAAGAAGGCTCGCCTTGAACAGCTTGAACCCATGGAGGTTGTACAGAAATACAGCAATGGTTTTCAGCAGATGATGGAGACCTTCAACATCTTGCCACCCAGTATTGAACCCAGAGCTACAGGCCACATTTTGGAGCAGATCGATATGATAAAAAAGATCATAGCCAATGGTTTTGCCTATGAAATAAACGGTTCCGTCTATTTCGATACACCCAAATTTATTGCCGAAGAAGATGCCTATGGCAAGCTTTCTGGTAGGGTGGTAGATGATCTTTTGCAGGAGACCAGGGATAATCTCAAAAGACAAGACGAAAAGCGTGATCCGTCAGACTTTGCGCTATGGATCAAAGCCGATGCGACCCATCTGATGCGCTGGGAATCACCATGGTCAACTGGATTTCCTGGTTGGCATCTAGAATGCTCAGCTATGAGTACCAAATATTTGGGGCCTCACTTCGATATTCATGGAGGTGGTACGGATTTAAAATTCCCCCATCATGAAAATGAGATCGCCCAAAACATGGGTGCCTGCAAATGTACTCCTGCCAAGTACTGGTTGCATGCCAACATGCTGCTACTCAATGGAAAGAAGATGTCCAAGAGTGATGGCAATTCTGTGATGCCACAACAGCTGTTTTCTGGAGAAAGCGAACACCTAAGCAAGGGATTTGCTCCAATGGTAGTGCGATTTTTTATGCTGCAGGCCCACTACCGAAGTACGCTGGATCTCACGAATGATGCCCTCCTCGCAGCAGAAAAGGGCTATCAAAGACTGATGGAAGCCTATAAATCATTGCAGCGGTTGGATACCAAGGCTGAGGCCACTACCGAGCTCGACCAAGAAATCTCGACGCTTATCGAAGGGGCGTACCAAGATATGTGCGATGATTTCAACACGGCAAAGGCCTTGGGGAAACTTTTTGAGCTGGCCACAAAAATTAATGCATTGCACAACGGTCAATTGAAACTGGAGGATCTTTCTTCCAAGACACTTGCAGCACTAAAAGAAGCATACCACACCTTTCTATTCGATATTTTTGGCTTAGAATCATCAGTAGCTTCAGCGAAAGGAGAAGAAGAATTGATCGACGGATTGATGAATTTGATCATAGATTTACGCAAAGGAGCCAGAGAAAATAAAGATTGGGGTATGGCAGATAAAATTCGTGACACACTTTCTGCGTTGGCTGTACAAGTTAAGGATGGAAAGGACGGGACCACCTGGTCTAAAAAGTAAGGGATTGTTTAAGAATGAGGTAAGCATAGTGGGGCTACGTGAATTTTTTATAACGCAGTATAGATTCAAAATAACCAGTATAAACAGGGAAATTATTTTTTATTGGTCCCTAAGTGCCATTACGAAACTAAATTACATGCATATGCATCGTTGGAAGATGGCAGCTATTGCCGCCTTGGCATGCTGCCTCATTATCGGATGTAAAAACGATGCCCCGACCACAGTTCCTGATAATAAGCCGACCAAACAAGTTTCGATCCCACCCTTTCAACGAGACTCTGCATTCAGCTACGTAGTTAAGCAAGTCAACTTCGGTCCAAGAAATCTGGGAAGTGAAGGGCACGAAGCCACTAGACAGTGGATCGTAGATAAATTAAAGGCTTGTGGCCTTGAAGTTATAGAACAGAACTTTCCAGCCCAGATAGCCAATGCGGGAACGTATGAAGCGACCAATATCATCGCAAAATATAATCCAGGAGTGGCAGAACGCGTACTAATGGCGGCACACTGGGATACCCGTTACATTGCAGAAAAAGATACAGACATAGAAGATCGTGATGATCCCATCCTGGGTGCGGACGATGGTGCCAGCGGAGTGGCTGTCCTTTTGGAGATAGCCAGGGTAGTAAGCGAAAATCCCTTGGACTTGGGAATCGATTTTGTCTTTTTTGATGCCGAAGACCAAGGTACAAATGGAGGCTCCACTGATAGCTGGTGCCTTGGATCGCAATATTGGTCACGGAATCTACCTGCTGGTCAACGACCGACATACGGTATTCTGCTGGATATGGTAGGTGCCAAAGGAGCAACTTTTCCAAAGGAGGGGATCTCCATGCATTACGCACCAGATATTGTGGCCAAGGTCTGGCAGCTGGGGCAATCGATGGGTTATGGCCATTATTTCGTCAATACCAGAGCCACTCCGATCACCGATGATCACCAGTTTGTGAATGATCTAACCGGTATACCGATGATAGATATTATCAACTACCCCAATGGATCCTTTGGGCATTACCATCACACCAGCGATGATGACATGGATGTCATTGATCGCAACACACTTCGAGCTGTGGGACAAGTGGTATTGGCCCTACTGTACAAGGAGAGTGTGGGGGCGATTTAGCTTGCAGGCTTTTGGCGGGTTGGCTTTCTTGCCTCGTCAGTAGATTTGGCTACTGCTGTGGGGGTGATGCTTATCGAGCTGCGTAATTGTCCTATCATGAACTGTGCATTATTCTGAAAAACCTAGCACTACCGTCATAGCAGCGTCATTCGCTCCACACACTTACGGTCAACCTGAGCGCAGCATCGCTGAGTCGAAGGCTGTATTTCAAGTGCCCGTTGTTTGATTATCTGGCGCAGAGGCCGCAAAGCTTTTGGATTGTTGGCTTATTGGGTATTTGGAAACAATGGATCTATCCCTCGACTCGCGGTCTTTGAAGTGGTCTGGGACCCACAACTTGATTTACGTTTAGACAGGCTACTGTCTCTCATAATTTGGCTTATGTCTTTTCATAAGTGAGGACCTAATGCCCTCTTTGAAGAGGGCAAGTATGGTCAGCATCTTCGATTCATCAACCATACTGGGAGATGATTGGAACACCTTACCTCTTTCCTGCTCGAATCTAAATGTAAATGACCTCCACTATTATCCCATAGAATGGCCATTCGTGTACAGCCCTACATTCACACCTTTGATGCGCTCAGAAGCCTTCAGACCCCTATTCCTCCATAAGTCTGCTATCCTATACGACTAGAGCCCACTGAATCTTTGCGGAGCAAGGGTGAAATCTAAGTCTTGCATGCCGGATGATTCCCCTTCACGACAGATCTATTTTGTCGGAAAACATTTGGACGTGATCTCCAATGCCACTATATTTGCAGGCCGTCATCAGAAAGTCGGATATCAAAGGGCGATTAGCTCAGTTGGTTCAGAGCACTTGGTTTACACCCAAGGGGTCGGGAGTTCGAATCTCTCATCGCCCACCATTGATGATCAAGGAGTTAGCACGATTTTGTGTTAGCTCCTTTTTCTTTAGAGACACGATACCACCTGAATCATGAACGGTTAAAGGAGGCAACATTTTACAACTACCCGTTGATCCAAAGTTGGTGAGCAGTCTTGGGATTGGAGGATCTCCAGCATCCGTGCTTACTTCCGGTCGTTATGTCTAAGTGGTATCTTTTGATTCCGGATGATCTCAAAGTGATCGATGTATCCGATCCCAATACTCCGAGCTTAGTGGGTAGCATCGGCATCGGAGGAGTGCCAACGTCCGTATTTGTATCCAGCCGTTATGCTTATGTGGTGGATAGCGGTTCCGATGATCTCAAGCTCATTGATGTATCAGGGGCTGAACTCACTTCGGTGGTAGCCCATTCTTTGGAAGCGGACAATCTACAAGTGAGGAATGACATCCTCGCACAGGGTCAGTTGCAAGTGGTGGGTGGTATAAGTGTTGGGACAGGAGGTATCATTTTCCGATAACAATGTAGGTGTTTCTGGTTCTATTTCTCTGGCAAATGATATTGCACCTAAATCTTCCTCGGCCAATTCGGGTCAGCTATATACTGAGGATGCACCGGGCAATTCTGAATTAAAGATGCGGGACGAAGCCGGCAACATCACCACCCTTTCTCCACATAACTTCTGCCTGATTGGTGAACCATCCGAGGCTTTGGCGTGGTCCTACTATTCAGAAAATCAAAATGGGAAAATCAATGTTGACATGCTTAGGACTGTGCGGCTTGTGGAGCAAATTATCTGGCGAACAATTGGTTCATATGGAATACTTTGATCGAGCATCACGCCCCCATCGTAAGTCTCAGATCATAGGACTAAGACAAGAGTTGACCATGCTGCGACGAGAGAATGAGGAACTGAAGAGTGAGCTAATCAAAATCAAACAGATGTTGGGAATTGACTAGATATCTATGTTCAAACATTCCAATGAACAATCTATGGGAGCTTTAAAAGTCTGGTTTCAGGGCTACTCTTAATCAAAGTAACTTAATCCTAGTCGATTGGTGACACTGACCTTCTATCTTTCTCCTACTAATAAACTACTTGAATGCACGGAGATTTTCGCTCAGAACCTCCAAAATGGGCTATCTACACCAAATTTCAGATGACGATATGTAACTGATCCGAACGGACTTGGTTTAACGACATCCAAAGTCTCCCAGTTCATTGACTTACGCCGCCGAATGTTCAGAAATCTGAGAATTCAGATAATTCCACTGAAGAATTCATTGATACTAAATTAAAGATTGTTATATCCTTAACTAATGGGTCCACAAGGCGAAGCCGTATGAATACTGCGTGAATCCACGCAGACAGTTCAGCTCAATGAATACAGATGATACTACATTTCGTCCGACACTTTGAGATAACCTCATGACTGCACGCAAATAATTGAACTATGATTCAGTCGATCCAGCAATTCCTCGTCTCTGACATTGGTCATAACGTTCATATCAGACTCCATTTCAATTAAGATTCATGGTATACTGGAAGGTCGAAATACCACCATGTGTTCTTGCTGGATCGTGTGACTAGATGATCTTAGTCATTTCGTATGGGATCGATTCAGATGAACTTAAGGCATAATAAAACTTGACGACATGAAAGATTTATTTTCATCACCTTATACAGTAATCCTGCTTCTATCTGCAATGATGGTTTTCTCTGGATGTACTGTCATGGGAGCTGTGATTGGGTTATCACATAACAAAGCAAGGGCGTCAGAAACATATTCAGTTAGCAGTTTTGATCATCCGGAGATCAACAAAGGCAACTTGGTGGAAATCCATGGCATCGATGGACGAGTTTTGAAAGGCCACTTTGAAGGTACAGAAGCCATTGGTTCTTTGGACATACTCTTATTAAAAAGACAAGACAAGATTCTTAAAATTAGAACCACTGATATTGAAAAAATCCAGGTAATCGCCCAGAAGAAAGATGGGTGGATTTTTGTGATAATAGGTATTGTCATTGATGGTTTAATTATTGGGTATGCGCGAAATAACTTGGAGATTATTGGACTTTGATTGAGGAACGCTACGTTCCCTTGACAGCAGTCATCTAGGAAGATTTTAGAAACAATGGAATTAAAAGGAAACTAAAGGAAGAAGTTATGATACTGCTTTACACCCAAAGGATCGGGAGTTCGAATCTCTCATCGCCCACTAAGAGTTGGTTTAGACGCCAGCTCTTTTTTTATGTCACTCACTTTGTGCACCGGCCAGGCTCGGCTCTGTTTTTTTCCAATAACGATAACCCCAGAGACCTGCTAGGAGCATCAGAACGAAAAAGGCGATCTTGCTAGTAAGCGCTGCTAGTGGATACCATTGCGAAGCATACTTAAGCTCAATGGTATGTAAACCCTTTGGTACAATGATAGACTGTACCAAATGATTGGTTTTATATATGTTGGAAACCA
>JABDMH010000140.1 GCA_013001595.1 Saprospiraceae bacterium
GGAGTTAATGGGATCAGTGTAGCTTCTGTTATGGCAAGTACCACACATAAAGTTGATGTCATCACCTTCCGGATCGGGCATCTGTACAACCCCATCGATGGACAAACCACCCAGTGCGTTATCAAAATGAGCTTGCTCGTACACACGATCGATGTTGTCTTTAGTCGGATTTTGCATATGCTCGTTACCAGGACCATGGCAAGACTCGCAGCCGATACCGCCCTCCGTAAAGGTTCCAAGCCCTTCTACTCCACTCAACCAGGAACCTATCGTATCTCCACCTGTCGTATGGCATTTGAAGCAACTATAATTGTAGATCTTAACATTACTCGCATTGTAATCAACCCAGCCGTGATTTTCTCCACCAAAGAAATTAATCTGGTTGTGACCCAACCCAGCATCGCTGTAGGAACTTCCGGCCGTTCCTATGATATGTCCATCATTACCAACAAACCGGGTTTTCCAGCCATAACCACCAATGACACCAGCTATATCTTCCCATGCATGCGATCCATCGCCAAGACTGTCCATCCATTCACTTTGGAAATTAATAGCCTCCTGCGGGAAAGTAGGAGGTTCAGCATTCTCAATCGTCGTGAATTTATAAGGGTGACCGGACGCATTCCAATCAGCATAAATATCCGAATGGCAGTTTTGACACCTGAATGAAGTAGCATAGGTTCTGTCTACATGCATACCCTTGGCAGCTTCAGCAGCATATTCCAATGTTTGATCTGGTATATTGTCATTAGGATCATCGTTGTGGCATCCGAGGCATGAAAATCCGGGACTTAATGCTGCAGCTCTCTCTTCATCGTCTTTCACTGCAGATCCATCTTCGGTAAACATGGATTCAGCATTCGTCGCAATTGTCATTAGGTGCGATCTCACATCAGCTCTATAGCCACTTTCACCAATTTTTGTTCCTGATTTGGCGGCAAATGGCATGTGGCAATCAACACAAGATGCTTCCGGGGAGTGATTCAGTGATTCCTGATGATTTTGATGACAACTTTCGCAAGTTCTCGATATTCCATCTCCATCCCAGATTGTACGCTTGTGGGGATCATGGCAAGTCACACACGTAAATCCAATCTCATTGTGTCTGGTTGTAACAAATTCGTCCCACTGCTCGTGATGTCTGATAAACCCTCCACTAGAGTTGATGGGATCGGTATAGCTTCTATTGTGACAGGTACCACACATAAAATTGATATCGTCTCCTTCCTGATCTGGCATCTGCACAACACCATCAATAGATAATCCCCCCAAACTATTATCCAAATGAGCCTGTTCATAAACAAGGTCAATCATTCTATCACTATCAGTACCTCCTCCTGCCGCCACGTGTTCGCTACCAGGGCCATGGCATGATTCACAACCAATACCTCCTTCACTAAAGGTGCCCAATCCATCAACACCGGCTAGCCATGTACCAATAGTATCCCCTCCCGTCGTATGGCATTTGAAGCAACTATAATTATATACCTTAACATTGCCAGCATTGTAGTCAACCCAGCCGTGATTTTCTCCACCAAAGAAATTAATCTGATTGTGGCCCAATCCAGCATCGCTATAGCTACTTCCGGCCGTTCCGATGATATGTCCATCGTCCCCCACAAATCGGGTCTTCCAGCCATAACCACCAATGACACCAGCAATATCCGACCATGTATGGCTTCCGTCACCCAGGCTATCCATCCACTCGCTCTGGAAATTGATCGCCTCAGGCGGATAAGTGGGCGCCTGATCGTTTTCGACAATGGTGAACTTGAAAGGATGACCAGATTCAATCCAGGTATCATAAATCGGTTGGTGGCAGGTTTCACACGACTCCGATCCCAAATATGTTTGAGCTATAACTGGAATACAAAAAATCCATGCGAAACTTATTAAAAGTGAACGGTATAGATAGTTGGTCATGGTATAAAACTTAGCCTGTCGGGATGAGTTCATCGTGACATAATGTACTTTGATCCCATTATCAATATGGTACAAAGTGTCATATTTTTATGACAAAACTAATGAGGTTGGTCACTTCTTTGGATGATCTCCAACATACTGGAATACTCTCCAGGTTGACCCCTGAGAAATGATCAACTCCAAACGTTAATTGGTACCTGCTTCTGATCCGATTCAATGGATAAAATACTCGGAATCAGTCTGTCGAATAAACATGCAAACTATCGTTTGCAGTTGGTAGCATCTCCATTCCTAGATATGTGAATACAATGGCAAAAACACCCGCAATCACTACCCAAGATAGTAACCTGGTGCTAATAGATTCCAAATTTCGACAATGTAGATAAGCGGCAAATATCAGCCAGGTAATAAATGCCCAATTTTCTTTTGGATCCCACCCCCAGTAATTTGACCATGCCAGTTGTCCCCACCATGCACCCAAAAGCAAACCAATGGTCAAGAACAGAAACCCAAATTTTGTGATCTCATAGGTAAATTGATTGAAATCTATTGTGTTCTGATCGCCTAAACTATGATGAGATTTGATTCCCTGAGGCTTAACAAGATGCAAGAATGCTGCTATACCTCCTACAAACAAGGCACCGTAGGCCAGGAAATATGAAATCACATGAGGTACAAAAAGCCAAGTTTGCAATGCTGGCGGGAGTGTGATTGTTTCTATATCTCTTTTGGGCAAAGCATAGAAGATGATCATCAATATGCCAATCAATGAAAACAGTCCAATAAGCCTAATTCTATATCTTCCTTCTATGGCCAGGCTTACCAAGGAAGTAGTCCAAACTGCAAACATCAAAGACTCAAAGAACGTCTTAAATGGTGGCCTCCCTGCTTCAATCCATCGATCGACAATCAATACAGTGCAGGTAATAAAGGCAATCGCAAATAAAATTAAAGAAATGGTTCCTATAACCTTCTTTGACCAGAACAGACCGGCTAAATAAGAAATAAACGCTGCCAGGTACAGGTAGCAAGTAGTCTGAAAAAGATCCGAGGTATAATAAAAGCTTTCAAGCATGACGATTAATATTGCAACTCCGAATCAGGTATTGTGCTGGTTCGCAAGTAAAAGAGTAAGATAATGCCGGCAAACATAGTTATAAAGCCCAGGTAAACTATGTAAAGTCCTGGAGTATAAGAGACTCCAATACCGGAGTAACTAGGATTATTAGGGTCGTAATCAGTCTGATAAAACCTGTAGCCCTTATGTCTCATGGGCTCGTTAACCTCTATTACTTGCCGTTCTAACTCATTTCCACGCTCATTAATGATCGAAAGATCACTCTTCCAATATTTCGTTTCCCTATCCCTGGTAGATTCCAGGGCCAGGAAATAATTGGTGCCTTCAATCCGAAACCTTCCGAGTCCACCCCTCTGATGTGGAAACAGAAAAGCGTTTTGAGATTCAGTCCATTCACTACTTTTAACCTCCACCCTGGCCACCGGATTTTCCTGCTGATCATTACGCGAGGATGGAGTTGAAGACAGGAAAGCCGCGTCTGGAAATAAGTGTACTATTGAATAAGAACTCTTGCTGTTCTCAGATATATTATATCTCTTATTAATTTCCAGTGAAAACTCCTTCAATCTGCTCTTATCAATTTGAAATATCTTTTTATCATTTCCATCAAGGACGATCCAATTAGATACCGGGGCATTCAGATCCTGAATGTTCTGTTTTACATCACCCGGTATTTGCC
>JABDMH010000054.1 GCA_013001595.1 Saprospiraceae bacterium
AACTGGTAGTGCCACATATGAAGACTATCGAGGTTCCGGCTATACCAGAGGTCACTTAGTTCCGGCTGCTGATCGAGCCTATGATCCGGAAGCTATGGAAGCCACCTTTCTGATGAGCAATGTGAGTCCACAAATAGGAGCCTTCAACGGAGGAGTCTGGAGAGAGTTGGAAGAGAATGTTAGAGATTGGGCTCGAAATAGCGGTGAACTCATTATCATAACAGGTCCGATATTTAATGCGAAACCTCAGAAATTTGGCAACAATCGGGTAGCGATTCCGTCTCATTTCTTTAAAGTGGTTTTGGATGTCCGCAACCCAATGCAGGGTGCGGGATTTATCATTCCAAATCGATTATCAGAGGATCCTTTGGCAAACTACATGCTTACAATCGATGGGGTTGAAGCCGAAACGGGCTTAGACTTTTTTCATGAACTATTGTCCCCTGCAATAGAAGATAAAACAGAATCCACACTTAGTACTGAAGCATGGCCGATAGATCCTAGAAGATATCAATGGAGAATCGAAGAGTGGAATAGGAGGAGGTAACTATTTAGTGGGGTGAGGCTTCAAACACGTTAGATGTTTATTTGACATACAACTCCAATGACACTCATCATGTGCCTTCAATAAGTGTCCTTGGTTGTGAAGATGGAATTCTATCCAGTGTGAGCTGCACGTGTCGGAATTTGCCCCAATATTAATAAACCGGGAATTAATGCCTCTCGCTTAGGACTGTATGAAAGTTTTCGCTGAACTTTGACCAAGGTGTAGTCTTGTAGTAGTCATGCGCGAAATAGGTCATGATCTGCTCGAAACGCAAAGAAGATTGGAATCCACGTAAGGCCTGAATAATATCTAAGTTTTCATCTAAAAACACAACCGTTGGATAGCTCAATCTACCCTGTGTCAACTCTACTGCCAATTGATGGTAGCCTTTACCACCCTGTCTCAAAAATTCATATTCTTTATCTTTGAACACTACGGTGGTGGTTGACTCTGCGTTGAATTTTACCGGGTAATAATGCTCATTCAAATAGTCGGCTATGAAAGGGTTTTGGAAGGTCGATTGATCCATCTTTTTGCACCAACTACACCAATCCGTAAATATGTCTACAACTATCTTGCGTTCTTCTTTCGCACGAGCTTCAAGAGCTTCTTCAATGGTCATCCATTTAACTTTTTGAGCAACCGATGGAGTGAGTATCAGTAGACTCATACCGACGATGATCATCGTACCAACAATTTGCTTCATTGCCTCGCCACTTTCGTTAAATCTCACTGCAAAATAACAACTCTGGAACATCAATAGCAATGGAATATGCATAGAAGATACGGCATTTAAAAAAAGTTTAACAGCTTGGCATCTCGATTTTATGGCCTAATTAGCTAATAATGGGTAAGGTATTGTCATAGATGAAGTGCTAAGAATACTTCTTATAAAGAAGCAATTTGTCTGACAAAACTGCATAACTTGCGCAGGGTTGAATAGGTAATTTCGGAGCTGGTATTCCGCTCTCAAGCATGTGTTTTGTTTGAAAAATTCGACATTCATCCCAAAGATCTGTTTGCAAGAAGCTGTCTAAGAGCTGTCCTCCTCCTTCTACCATTAGAACGCCCGTGTTGCGAAAGAAGAGTTGACGCATCAGTGCCAATAATTGGTTTTCTTTGGTGCTTATTGTAATATCTTCGACACGCTTAATCCTAGGTGTGGTTATCAATGTACATCTCCATGTCGGTGCCTGATCATCAAATACGGTCGCCGACGTTGGTATCCGTCCATTTCGATCCACGATCACTCTGACTGGATTGCTCCCTGGATACAGACGTGTGGTTAGGCTCGGATCATCGACCAGCACGGTATTTGTTCCAACGATGATGGCATCGATCTCTGATCGCCATTTATGTACGAGACGATCTGAGATCGGATTGGTGAGCTTTATTTGTTGATCATGTTTGGAAAGGTAACCATCTATAGATTCGGCCCATTTTAAGATGATATAGGGCCTCTCTTGCTCTTGATTAACTAGAAATGGACGCAACAATTCTTTACTGGACTGCGAATCCTGAAAATGGGTAACTTCCACCCCTGCATTCCTTAACATCTTGATCCCACGACCATTAACCACTGGATTAGGATCTTTCTGGCCGATGGCTACTTTGGATATCTTTGAATCAATAACCAATACACTACAGGGAGCAGTTTTGCCAAAGTGACTACATGGCTCCAAAGTCACATACAGTTCGCAAAGTGATAATTCATCCCTATTAACCTGGTTGATTGCAGCCGCTTCAGCATGTGGTCCACCCCAATCTTGATGATATCCTTCGGTAATGATCTGACCGTTCCTTACGAAGACCGCACCTACCAATGGGTTTGTCTTTGTGCCACCACGTCCTAATCTACCTAAATCACTCGTTCTGTGTTCATACAGATTAGATAACATATTAGCTTCTATAATTATGTCTATTTCTCCTAATATAGTATGCTTGTAAGGTAACCATTTGAGAAAACATACATCAATGACTAGAGTTTGGTACAATTTAACACCAAGACATCGAGTGTAAATTTAGGGTTAAAAAATAGGCGCAATGCCAAAAAAAAATCTGATATTACGCCGGGTTTGTAAAAGAACCTGTTTTGTTAGTGCCAAGGTGTTTTCATGCCATTTAGTCATGGATTAGTGAGTCATCAGGTTTGGATGTCTCATCTCCAAAGCAATCGGTAGAAAGATCTTGGTGCTTGGGAGTACAAAGCATAATAATTTTTTAAATTCCTAAACACTCAACAATGCTGTACAAAGTTAAGCTTAAGAACGCGGATGAGAATGTGATGTTGGACGATGAAGTCTATCACCACCTCACTAAAGACCCCTACTTGGTCAAGATCAAATTTGTCAATAATTTACGTAAGCATTCATCAGGTTGCGCTGTATTTCAAAAGTCTTGGAAGCGTTCTGATGGTGCCTATAAGATTGAAACAATTTATCTGCACAGGTACATCGCTGAAAAATTTCTGGATACACCTTCAGATGCCAAGATGAATCTAGTTGGCGCCAAGAATGGCAATAAACTAGATTGTCGTCTGGAAAACCTGGAATGGCGCACTCGTTCTACTTCCAGTAGAAATCGCAAGACCACCAGTAAAACTGGCTACACTGGTGTGTACATCGAAAACAAAAAATATCGAGCGATAATCACGATTAATGGTAAAGCTGTACATATTGGCATGTTTAAAACACCGGAAGAAGCTGCCCGCGCTTACAACAAGCGGGCCAAGGAGGTTTATGGTGATATGGCAAAGCTCAACAAGATCAGGCGTGTGAAAAAGGAGAAGGTTTAGCTCATCTCATTTTTCTTTAATCTGATCATCCGTAATTAGTAATCAATGATGCAAGGCAAGCCCCTAACCAAGAGGCTGCCCATCATAGTATTGATCTATATCAGGATGTGTTGAAGTTATGAAGAAGGAAGAATCTTACTAAAGACGTCAATAAGATGATCTACTTCATCTATTGTGTTTTGGTCAGAAAATGAAAAGCGAATGGTGACGCCATCATAATTTGGCATAAGGGCCGAAATGACATGAGATGCATTTTCAGTACCTGACGCACAAGCACTTCCTCCAGATGCACAAATGCCCTCAATGTCTAAGCGGAAAGTGAGTAACTCCGTGGCAGGAGATGCAGGAAAATTTATGCTGAGGATGCTATTCAGTTGGTGCTGACCAGGATGACCATTGAAAGAACAAGCCGGGTGTAATGCTTTGATCTGGGATTTGGCATAAGTACGCACTTCCCCAACTTGCTTTTTCCGGTGTTCCCACTTATCATGAATACACTCAAGTGCTACAGCAGTTCCCATGATACCACCAATGTTTTCCGTACCTGCCCGCATATTTCGCTCCTGAGCACCGCCATGTAGCAATGGCGCAAGACCAATCCCGGATCGAATATAAATGAATCCGATTCCCTTTGGACCGTGAAATTTATGTGATGATCCAGAAATAAAATCCACTGGTGCTTCTTCAAGATTGAATTTGTGGTGTCCTATGGTCTGCACCGTGTCAGAGTGAAAATAGACATCAAATTCACGACAGACTGTTCCCACTTCTTCGAGGTCTATCATGAGTCCGGTTTCGTTATTAGCATGCATCAATGACACCAGGGTATCCTCAGCACCTTGATCAAGTAAGCATCGGAGTTCATCCAAATCGGGAGCACCATGCTCATCTAACTTAATATGCTGCAGCTCGATGTTCCTTACTTTGTGCAAATGATCCAACGTATGAAGCACGCAATGGTGTTCTAGAGGGGAAGAAATGATTCGTTTAATACCTAGGTCACGAACGGCACATTGTAAAGCCATATTATTGGCCTCCGTACCACCGCTAGTAAAGAAGATTTCTCCAATGCTGGCACCTAATAGTTGCGCCACTTGCTTTCTCGCAGATTCGATTTCATTTTTCGCGATCCTGCCAAAATGATGGATAGAGGATGGATTTCCGAATGTCGATCGCATCTGCTCGGACATCGCGTCAATAACTGCTGGCAGCATAGGTGTAGTTGCAGCATGGTCAAAGTAGATACGTCTCATAACTAGCTGTCATTTGCTATATCCAGGATCTCTGCTCTAAAGCGAGCTGCTAGTTTGTCGGCTTGGAGTATACTGCGACTTTCTGCATAAATCCGAATAATGGGTTCTGTGTTACTCTTGCGCATGTGCACCCATTCTTCTCCCATCTCCAATTTCAAACCATCGATGTTAGAATGTGACACCTCACTATATCTTTGCTCCATCAATTGAATGATTCTTTCCGGTGAATCTCCACTATTTAACTTGACTTTTTGCTTGCTTATGTGGTAGTCAGGATAGCCCCTGCGCAGCTGATTTACACTTTGGTCAGTTCTGGCCAAGTGAGTCAGAAAAAGGGCAATTCCAACGAGTGCATCTCGACCATAGTGCAACGCTGGGTATATCACGCCACCATTCCCTTCTCCACCAAAAACTGCATCTACTGCTTTCATCTTCTCTACTACATTCACCTCCCCGACGGCCGCTGAAAAATACTGACCTCCATGCTTCTCGGTGACGTCCCGCAGTGCCCTTGTTGAACTAAGATTTGATACTGTATTACCATTTTGATGTTGCAGAATGTAGTCTGCAATGCCCACTATGGTATATTCTTCACCAAACGGAGTTCCATCTTCACCAACGAAAACTAGCCGGTCCACATCAGGATCCACCGCGATCCCCAAGTCGTATCCTCCCTTGGACAGCAACTCGGATAGATCAGTAAGGTGCTTTGGCAAGGGTTCTGGATTGTGGATGAAATCCCCAGTCATTTCAGCATTGATTAAGAGAGCACTACATCCCAATTGTTCTAACAGTGGTACTACAGAAATCGCTCCTGTCGAGTTTATGCAATCGACCACAATACGGAATGACTTTGATCGTATCAATTCAACGTCAACCAAAGGCAAGTCGAATATTAATTCAATATGACGTTCAATGTAATGCTCCATGTAGCGCTCCGTACCAAGATTTTCAATTGTGCAGAATTCTGTGTTATCCCGATCAATAATTTGCAAAATCTTGGCACCTGCATTAGCGGATATGAACTCTCCTTTATGATTTAAGAACTTTAGTGCGTTCCACTCCTTTGGATTATGACTAGCGGTAAGGATAATGCCTCCAGCTGCTTTTTCCTGTATAACTGCAATCTCCACAGTCGGTGTGGTCGACAGGCCCAAGTTAATCACATGAAGTCCCATTGACTTCAGAGTTGCTACAACCAGTGCATCAAGCAATGCTCCTGAAATTCTGGCGTCACGCCCAATTACGATGGTGTCTCCTACACCTTGCTGCAGAATCCACGTTGCATAGCCAGTGGCACAAGACACAACATCGATCGGTGTCAAGTTCTCACCGACAGTGCCGCCAATGGTTCCCCTTATTCCAGAAATAGATTTAATTAGTGGCATCTATCTTGTTTAGTCCCGTAGTCCCGTCAGGTATATGCCTTATTGGACTAATTCGGGGTATGTGAATAAGCGACAAAGGTATAAATTTGTAGTATGGATCTAATCTGGATTGTGCAGGTAATGGCAGGTATTGTCGAATGGGACCAATGGATGTTTTTAAGTATTAATGGGTGGGAGAATGCATTCTTAGACCAAATAGTGCCACTTTATCGCCATAAGTTATTCTGGATTCCATTTTATGTGTTTATCGTATCCTTTTTAGTGAAGAACTTTCCAAAAAATGGACTCTGGATGGTCTTATTTGCGGTGATCACCATCGGGATATCAGACACTGCCAGTTCGCAGTGGATCAAGAAGAGTGTACAACGCTTAAGACCTTGTAATGACAACACAATTTCAAAACAGGTGGAATTAAGGGTGCGATGTGGAGGTGGATACAGCTTCACATCTTCACACGCCACCAATCATACCGCGCTGGCCTTTTACCTCATCATCTTGTTCCAAGGCATGAGAAAATGGTGGGGCTGGCTACTGATTTTGTGGGCGCTCAGTGTAGGTTGGTCGCAAATTTATGTAGGTGTCCACTATCCCTTAGATGTCTTAGCCGGCAGTGTCTTAGGTGCAGTGATCGGCACAATGCTAGCCTGGCTCTACCAGACACGCTTTACTCTAGACTGACCTGATAGGGGGCTGATAAAAAATAACTTCCTTATTTATACTGGTTCTTTTGAATTTATATTGCGTTATAAAAAATTCAGGTAGCCCCCCTATGCTATTTTTCATGCCTTTATTCGGCTCTGCTCAGAACAGGTTGTCTAAATTCAAAATGAGTCTAAATCAGGAACTTATTAATTGCCAGTCCCTAAGTAAATTGGGGATCAGGCTGCAGACGTATGAGGTCTTCGTGCTGCTCACGTTCACGAATTAAATAATCTTGACCATTGTGAATTAAAACTTCAGGTGGTCGACAGCGCGTATTATAATTTGAAGACATCATGTAGCAGTATGCACCTGCGTTCTTAAAGGCAATAATATCACCTACCGATACCTCCGGCACTGGTCTATTCCATGCAAAGGTATCGGTCTCACAGATGTAACCCACTAAGGAGTAAATTTTCTCTGGCCCACCTGGGTTACTTATATTCAGCACACCGTGGTAGCTATCGTAAAACATAGGTCGTATTAGGTGATTGAATCCTGAGTCAAGACCTACAAAGACATTGGAAGGTGTTCGCTTGATTACGTTGGTTTTTGCGAGAAAATATCCACTCTCAGAGACTAGAAATTTACCAGGTTCAAACATTAATTCTAGTTCGCGACCAATCTCTGAGCAAAAGGTATTGAATTTGTTGCTCATTTCCTGACCAAATATGGCAATGTCGGTCTCCACATCATCCGGCTTGTATTTCACCTTAAAACCACTGCCAAAGTCGATGTAGGAAAGGTCAGGAAATTCCGCTGCAGCGTGAAACAGGATGTCCGTTGCTTGTAGAAAGACCTGCACATTTAAGATGTCTGAGCCAGTGTGCATATGGACACCTTCGATCTGCATTTTATAGCGAGTTCTTATCTCTGTGATTTTATCTATTTGATGTATAGAAATGCCAAATTTGCTGTCTATGTGTCCCACTGAGATCTTCTTATTGCCACCTGCCATGATGTGAGGGTTGATGCGCACACAAACTGGTAGATCTGGCATATGTTCACCGAAATAAGACAAGGTTTCTAAATTGTCGATGTTTATGCGTACGCCCAGGTCCACCGCTTCTTGATATTCCTTAATGGATACCGAACTAGGTGTGAACACAATTTGCCTCGGCAAGAAACCTGCTTGTAGAGCGATCTTGACTTCACCGATTGACACCGCATCGAGCCCTGCACCTAAGTTCCGTAAATGTCTTAAGATGCTGATGTTGGTCAATGCTTTACAGGCATAATTCAGGGTGAGATTCTTCACGGAGAATGCATCTTTCAGCATGTTGTATTGCCGAGTGATAATGTCAGCATCATAGACAAACAATGGCAGGTCATATTTAGTACCTAAGCCCTCAACCAAAAGATCCTGAACGTAATATTTGCCGTTTCGTAATTCCATCAAGTCAACGATTTTCTGTGATATGGCTGCAAATGTAAGGTATATCGAAAGTACTGCCAACTAGGCTATTGAATTACTAGCTCGGTTTGGCTCCCTAGCTTATTTTGTTCGCAGTCGAGTCAAAAAACGTAGCGAACGAAGCAAAGCTTGTATTTCAACAGCCTCGCAGTGAATATGTATCTTTGGCATTCATCAAATCATTGTAGCATGTCAGGATGGAGAAGATCTCTTCCGAGTCTCATCATGGTACTCACCAGTACGCTTGGGTGGCCGCAAATATCTAGCACGGGAAATGATAGTGACGAGTTCAGCTCAGTAAAAGAATTAAGGGCTGATGATGTGCTTAATGAGATAAAGAATCAACTGACCTGCAGTTGGGCAGATGAAACGGTAGATAGTTACAAGAGCGGTGATGGAAGTACTACTGTGAAGGGAATTGCCACTACTTTCCTAGCCACGCAAGCGGTATTGGAGCAAGCAGCCGATTTGGGACTCAATATGGTAATTACCCATGAACCAACTTTTTATAACCATCGAGATGAGACTACTTTTTTCGAAGGAGATCCGGTATACGAAGTAAAACGCAGCTTCCTAGAGAAACATAACATGGTGCTGCTGAGATTTCATGATCACTGGCACCGCACTCGTCCAGATGGAATTCACTTAGGTATGGTGCGTCGTCTGGGATGGAAAGAGTATCAAGTAGATCCCGGCGAAATGGTTTTTAAGATGCCTCCACAACGTCTGCACGATTTGACGGCGGCATTGCAAAAAGACTTTGACGCCAATAATATGCGTGTGGTTGGAGATCCTGATGCGCGGGTCTCTATGGTTGGCATGGCAGTAGGGGCACCTGGATCTAAAGCTCAAATTCGCATGCTGCGCAGGGATGATGTGCAGGTGCTCATTACTGGTGAAACACCGGAGTGGGAGACGGTGGAATATGTCAGAGATGCCCAAGCTCAAGGCAAAAGAAAGTACTTGATCCTCATGGGGCATGCACATTCTGAGGAAGCCGGCATGGAATACTGTGCGGAGTGGTTACAGACTTTTATTAAGGATGTACCAGTGCAATTTATACCCGCAGGAAATCCACTTTGGACTCCAAACTGAGGAGTCTTAATGCTTCATCAATGCATTAGATTGATGAATGGCTCCATTGTGGTAGTTGAGATAATACATCCCTGATGTCAATCTTGAGGCATCCCAAGTGATCTGATGAGTTCCTGCACCTACCTTGGCTCTTATGATGGTTTCAACTATCTGGCCCTGAGCATTGATCACATCGATTCTTATCGGCTTGCCAGTGCCCTTAAACTCAATGGTGGTGACATCGGTAACAGGGTTGGGATAATTTCGCACCCATGATTCAGCGGCATATAGATTTTCATAGCTCGAAGTAGTACCGCAAACAGAAGGATTGATGATGGGTAATATTTCATGGGGTTTGTTGATGGTCTCCTGCAATGTAGAAGAATCCGTACAGAACCATCCGCTAAGCAGAGAAGCATATACCGATCGAAAATCATATTCCCAACCTAAATTATCTTCGACATCAGGAGTTTCGGGTATAACCGGATTTTTACCCAGAATACCACCTTCAACATGCTTTCCAAAGATAAACATGGGAGCAGCGGCTCCGTGATCTGTACCAAGACTGGCATTGGAGATAATTCGTCGGCCAAACTCTGAAACGGTCGCCCCAACAACCCTATCTTCAATCTGCAATCCCTTCAAGTCTGAGCGAAAAGCACGCACTGCATCTCCTAAAGTGGCTAGTAGATTGGCATGTTCGCCCTTAGTATGGTCGCTGTTCAGTACCTGGCTGTCGTGTGTATCAAAACCGTGCAGACTCACCATATATAGTCTGGTCTGCAATCCACCGGCTATCAATCGAGCCACGATCTTAAGTTGCTCTCCTAATTCTGTGTCGGGATACCCGCCTTGCTGGGTTATTTTTGATGCGGCATTTTTGATGACCTCCCCATATACTTGAGATTGCTTAGTGACAAGTCGTACATACCGTAACTTGTCACCTGCTTGGGTATCCGGTACAGGTGCATCTATATTATTAACCAAACGGTAGAACCATTCTGGGTCACCAACTACCATTCCCATTCCGGATACTGGCCCCTGAAAAGCCACCGACAGATTGTATCCCAGTTCGATAGCCAATGGATCTGGTACATCTTCATTGGGGTAAGCAGCGGGGTAGTTTGGATACTGGTTGTTTAGATACCTTCCCAGCCATCCAGTGGCTAACAGTTCATTGGTATCGGCACCTGTCATCCAAATATCGGTGCTGCGAAAATGTGAAAAGTTCTGTTCTGGATAGCCGACATTCTGAACAATGGCAAGTTCACCTTCGTCATACAGTGACTGAAAACCGCCAAGACTGGGATGTAATTTGGCATCTTGTACCCCATCGAGGTTCAGCAGTGATGATTCAGGTAAAATGACATCAGGTCTAGCC
>JABDMH010000097.1 GCA_013001595.1 Saprospiraceae bacterium
TCGGACACTGTATGGTTAGATCGTCTTTTTTAAAGTCCCACTGTACGACACAAGTAGTATCGTTCTTGCCATCAGTTAGCGTCATCATTTTCTTCAACCAACCGGCGCATGCTCCTCCATCACTGGAGAAACTTTTTACGTACACATCATCGCAAGAGGAAATGACCTTTCCTCCCAATACGTAGAAATCCTTGAGTGTTTCAAAATTAGGTGCCACATAGTCGCATGGTTTGTCACCTCCTTGCCACTTTTTGGGACATTCGATTGTAAATTCACATGGACACTCATCTAAACAAATAGGAATCATTCGCATGGAAACTGCAGATGTTCTATCCATTTTGACCTGCAGATGAGGATTTAGATCAGGGTAGGAGCCAGGGGCAACCTTTGCACAGGCTTCAAAACCAACGGGATTGTCATTCTTATAGATCCATTGGAAATAGGAGCTTCCGTAGGTTCCATCCACTATTTTGTTCTCGCCGAATTTAACATAGGCCTCACCGTTCAGCTTTTCTGCAAAAAAACCATCTACAGTCTTGACTAAGACACATAGTTTCTGAGTTTTGCAATCGTACCTGACGTAGAGTTTCGAAAGAAGGGTCTTGTCAACCTTTCCAGCTTCGTACATATCAGCGAAAAAATCATTGGTCAAATCCCATTCTGAATAATTTCCGTCAATATTGGCAGTACCACTTGTCGGTTTGGGACAAGTGGAAAATGCGCCAAAATTCATTACTGAATTTTGCACATCTACCTCAGATAAAACATTGGAATAATCGGTGAGCTTTTGCCAGCCCAGAAATTCGTGGCTAGCGATATCGTTTGCACTACTGGGTGTAGCCAACAAACCAAAGAGCATCACCAGGAAAGTGATACCACCAAATGCCAATTGCTTTTTTTGTTTAAGCCAACAGCAGGCAAATTCAAAAAAAGCTTTGTAGTTAGAATCCATAATTACGGGTTTTAAGAATTAATTATTAGTGTATTAAAACTGAGTATGTGAAATATGCATAGGGATCCCAGGCAGCTGCGAGACACAACTGTGCATACGACAATGGATTTTAGTGGCTAGCGGCTACCAGTATGTCATGAGAGTAGAAATAGGAAAAAGGGTCTAATTAGACTTAGGCCATTCTTTCTCATAGACAAAGAGGCTGCTCTTTAGCCAGGAAAGAATCTTAAATCGTATATAGACTTAGTTGGAGAAGTGCTTGGGCTTCGGTGTTCATAACGGGTTTAAGTGTAAAAAATAGTTTGTGTGTATAGTTTCCTTTCGTCTGTAATTTTGCAATATTCCTTCTAAATACCAAGGGATAAAAAATATATTTATTTATCAAATATGACCCAAGAACAATGTCGTGATTTCATACCACAAACACCTAATACTTTCTAGTTTGACAATCAATGTTTTATCAAAACATATCCTGATCATTCGTAATGCAATTGTTCTTATATGTGTACTATTAATATTTGAACTTTATTTGTCAGTGCGGATGACGAATATGCAATCCAGCGTCATTGAGGCTATATCTATACGTGTAAATATTGTTGAGTAAGAAATTGTATTAAACTTTTTACTCATTTGAACCAAAGTGTATCGAGCTGGGTTATCTTTGCATGAATTGATCAATCATGGAATCAAAAGATACTTCTTTACTTAATGAGAAGGAGGCTGAGAAGCTAGAGCGCATCGCTTATATTTTAAAGACGGTAGCCCATCCTTTGAGATTAGGAATCATTCACATCTTGGAGCAGCATCCAAGGCTTTCTGTGAGTCAGATATGTACAATGCTAGGTTCCGAGCAGTCACTTACCTCTCACCATTTGCAAAACATGAAGCTAAAAGGACTCTTGAGTGCCAAAAGAGATGGGCGAAGTGTGCTGTATTCTCTAAAGGAGAGAGATGTTTCACTCATCATAGAGTGCCTTGAAAATTGTCAATGTAATATGTAATTGAGCTTTTCAATGATCACTATGGATAGTACCTGTGTTATTCCCAGATGGCAATTATTGAAGCAAGATCTTATTAATTTGGATGCCGATGCATTTTTACAAGCAGTAGAGCAGCATAAAAATGCAGTTTTACTAGATGTGCGAACCAAACAGGAATTTGACAGTGGGTCTTTACCTGGAGCCAAGCATCTGAATTATTTTTCGTATTCTTTTTTAGATGAATTGGAACAGTTGGACAGATCTAGAACCTATTTCTTGTTTTGCCGCACTGGCAGACGATCTGTACGAGCTGGCATCCTCATGAAAAACTGGGGTTTTCAGAAATTGGTGCACCTAGACGGTGGGCTGACTGCCTTGCCGAAAAGTCTTGCCGATCTATAATTTATCTCAAGTTTTATTCTATTGGATTTTTAATATGATTCCGCATAAATAATATTTATTTCGGATTTAACTTAAATTGCCCCTTGAAGGCATATTTTAATGCCAGAAATTTATTTAATTTATCCGCTCTAGAATTAATTTATTTTCTGAAGGGAGAGAATCGTTAATTTTTATTGCCTTTTTTATTTCTGCTAAACCTGTTGATAAGTTTTCTGGGGTGAAGGAATAAATTGTACAAATAGGCTGGTTTGTTTGCACATAGTCTCCAACTGTTTTGTGAAGGTAAATGCCAGCATTTAAATCAATTGAATTTCCATCAGGCTTCTGGCTGCATAGTGAGCTGACTTCGCCAAATGCTCGGGCATTCATTTTGCAAATATATCCATCTTGTTTTGCATAAATAGTCGTTTGATGAGGGGAATCCGAATTGGTGAGATTTTGATGAAATAGTTTAGTTGATCCTCCTTGAAGTTCAATCATCTTTCTAAATATTTCAATCGCTTTGCCATTTGATAAATTGGCCTCTAGGTTTCTTTGATTATCACTTCGATTCTTTAGGCCGCATAGTTCAAGTGCAATGCAACAGCAATCTAAGCAGTAGGCGCGTAAATTTTTTGAACCACCATTACCAAGTACTTCAAGGGCCTCTTTTACCTCTAAACTATTTCCAATAGCTCTTCCCAACGGCATGGCCATATTGGTGAGAATGGCTTCAGTAGTAATCCCTAGATTATTGCCAATAGAAACCATTGTCTTCGCCAACTCTTGGTTGTCGGAGTACTTTGTAATATTGGCTCCTGATCCTACTTTAACATCTAGCAAGAGATGGTCAGCACCAGCAGCAATTTTTTTACTCATAATGCTTGAGGCGATCAGTGGAATGGACGATACCGTGCCGGTCTGATCTCTAAGCCTATACATGATTTCGTCTGCCGGTACCAGCGATGCACTTTGTCCAGCAATGGCACAACCAATGTCATTAACTTGATTGACTAGCGTACTTATATTCGGATGAAGGTTGATGCCGGTAAATGACTGAAGCTTGTCTAATGTTCCACCAGTATGTGCTAGGGCTTTTCCGGATAGCTTTAGTATTTGAATGCCTACTGAGGCGAGGAGAGGAACGATAATTAGGGTAGTCTTATCTCCAACTCCGCCCGTACTGTGTTTGTCGAAGGTAGGACCAGGCAATTTTGAAAGATCAATTTGGTCTCCTGAATCAGCCATTGCTTTTGCAAGCAATGTTGTTTCGTTAAGGGTCATGCCTTTTAAGTAGATGGCCATGAGCATGGCGCTCATTTGGAAGGTAGGGGTTCGAGGATCACAAATGCGCTCCACTAGTTCCGCAATGTCTTTCGAATCAAGTTCTTGACCGTCTCTTTTCTTTTTTATAAGCGAGATCATGATCACTACATTGCTGCCAACTGCATCATCATTTGGGTGATGAAGGGCTGAATCTTTGTTTGCATAGACTGCAATGTCTCCAGCACATCCTGGTGATCTAAAATCGCCTCCGTTGTACCTGCAGCAGGGTTTGCAATGAGGGAAATCGCAAATACTGTGATACCCATATGGTGGGCTACCAGCGCCTCAGGAACTGTTGACATACCTACAGCATCTGCTCCCATCAGTCGCATCATGCGGATTTCTGCCGGCGTTTCAAAATTAGGGCCCACCGTATATATGTAGACCCCAGTATGTGCAACAATGTTCATTTCTTTGGCCAACTCAATCGCCTCTTTTCGAAGACCTTGGTGATAGAGCCTGCTTGTATCTGGAAATCGTGTTCCATATTCTTCTAAGTTCGGTCCAATAAGCGGGTTGAGCCCAAAGAAATTGATGTGGTCTGCTATAACCATGAGGTCACCAGTTTGGTAATTCGTATTAATGCCACCAGCTGCATTTGTTAACATAAGATGAAGAATACCAAGTTGTCTAAGCACTCGGATTGGGAGAGCGACGGCATGCATATCATGACCTTCATAGAAATGAAATCTGCCTTGCAGGGCTAAGATCTGAATGGAGCCGATTTGCAGTAAATAGAGCCTACCTGGGTGCCCATCTACAGAAGTGTTGGAAAATCCGGGAATCTGAGCATAGGAAATCTCTTGCACAATAAAGGCGGCAGAGATCCAATCGCTGAAGCCAGAACCAAGTATAATAGCTGCCCTTGCTTTATGATCTCCAAGTGCATCTCTAAGAAATGCCGTTGCTTGCTGAATGTTTTCTTGCATATGGTGACTAAGATAGATTTCGTACCAATACTCCAGCGACAATGGCCGTTAGAAAACAGGCTATTGTACCGCCTAATAGTGCCCTTAGGCCAAGTTTGGCAAGGGTCGATTTTTGCCCGGGTGCAATGGCACCGATTCCTCCAATTTGTATGCCGATAGAAGCGAAATTGGCAAACCCGCAGAGCGCATAGGTGGAGACAATGATCGATTTTTCCGTGATCATGTGATTTGCTTTTAGGTCTGTGAGTGTAAAATATGCAAAGAATTCATTGAGCATGGTCTTCTCACCAAGCATTTGCCCCACGAGCAAGATGTCCTGAACTGGGATGCCAAGAAGCCAAGCGAATGGGGCAAATAGTATGCCCATGAGGAATTGTAATGTCAGACCCTGATATCTCTGTGTTGTGATTTCTGAAATCTTCTGATTGATGGAGGCAATTTCTCCAACCTCTAGTAAGATGAGGTTGCCAAAATATATGAAGGCCATGAATGCCAAGAGCATAGCACCCACATTGACAGCCAGTTTAACACCATCACTGGTACCTGTTGCCAGTGATTCCAGAACATTAGACCCAATTGAAGTTGTGGGCACTACCGGTGTGTCAGCTATCTTGTCTCCCAGGGTCGATGGATAAAGCATCTTAGCCGCTACAATGGCTGCTGGAGCTGACATGATTGAAGCCGTAAGCAAATGCATTCCAAAGAGCTGCTTGCTGGCTAAATCATCTCCTCCCAACATCGCTATATATGCACCGAAGACACCCCCAGCTATGGTGGCCATTCCTCCAGTCATAAGGCAATTGACTTCTGAAACCGTCATTTTCTCCAAATAGGGCTTGACCACCAATGGAGCCTCTGTTTGGCCGATGAAAATATTCGCGGCTACAGCCAGGCTTTCGGGTCCTGACAATCGCATGCTTTGGTTCATTAGCCATGCAAATGCACGCACTACCTTCTGTAGAATACCGAGAAAATAAAGCAGGGATGACAAGGCAGAGAAAAAGATGATTGTAGGCAATACATAAAAGGCAAACCCAAAAGTACTGTTGGCTTCCGCCAGATCGCCGAAGAGAAATTGTGCGGACTGCTCCGTAGCTGTGATCATCAATACAAAGAAGTCAACGATTAACTGAAAAATAGATCTGATGAATGGAACTTTGAGAAGCACTAGTGCTATTACTACTTGCCAGGCAATACCTACCACTACCAATCGCCAATCGATTTGTGTACGCTTGACACTAAACAGGTAGCAGATGGCAAGCATAGCGGTCAGACCAACGATGCCTCGGAGCAAGTCATTAAAGAAGTCCACGTTGGGGAAGATAGGAATTATAGCACTAGTGAGAGATTCCCAAGCCCGTAAGGATTGGTAAGCTCGAACGGGAGAGAAATCCACGAATATAGCTTGACGTTATATACTTTCTCTTTGATGGGGCTTGTCAATCCCTACGCTCGGCTCCAGGCTTGGGAATCCCCTTGATTCGGGTACTAAACCAAGCTATCAATTGTTGTAAGGTTTTGACAACGACCCACGTAGTTTGGGAATTAGCAATTGGGCATTATTGAGAGATTCCCAAGCCTGTAGGGATTGGTAAGCTCGAATAGGTGGAAATCTATAAACTTCACCTAAGGTTATATTCTTTTTCGTTGAGGGGGTTCCTAATCCCTTCGCTCTGCTCCTGGCTTAGCTATCGCTTGTCAGCACTGGGTCCTGACAAAGCTGTCGCTTATTAGAACACGCCTAACTGGTCAATTGCCGGTATCATTTTTCTAAATGTTATCATGAAGACAGCATCCAAGACCCCTTTGAAGGTGTCAAAATGGCTGGAAAAGTTCCGATCTCAGAGTAGTGCCAGTGTTAGATTTCTTTGTCCCTGCTAGTGGTTCAGAGTAGCATAGCCATTTTGGGGGATGATCGATTTTATCGACAGTATTCCGCAATTTAGATTACTAATTCATTTTGGAGATGCGGACTTTTTTTCCAGCAAGGATTGGTAAGCTCGAATAGGTGGAAAGCTACAAACTTTACCTTAGGTTATATTCTTTTTCTTTGAGGGGGGTTCCTAATCCCTTCGATCTGCTCCGGCTTAATAATCCCTTTGATTCAACCTATGAAGGGCTGAAAAATGGCCCAGAATGTTCTGCCATTTGAGTAATATCAGTATGAGATTTTAGCGCATTTTGATCGCCAATAGGGGATGTTTGGCCTAGATCACTGGGGCATGCTATCCAGGTAAAATCGTTGAATGTCAGCACATTACGCAGCGAAAACATGCTTTGAATCATTGCATCTTAGATGGCACTCAGCTATGTTGATAAAAACGTACGATTGATGGCAACAAAGTTTAGATGAGACACGTTCTCTGATTCCTAGGGTGTTTGGAACAGTTTTTGCTGGAAATAATTGATTTTTAGTTGTTAATGGTTTAAATAAATTCATTATTTGTATTGCAATTGCTACTTTTGATCAGTCGATGCAAATGGTATCAAGCGAGAAAACGTTAAATGTTTGAGATGAGAACACTATACTTAAGTTTTTTGATCTGTATCAGTTTGGGCAGTCAATCTTTGATGTCACAAAACCCGGTACGCCCTGATGCACTTAGCTTTAAGGTGCTTTTTCTCGACTATCAAAGTCCCATTACAGGTGAATATGGAAATCTAAGAAACTATAAGAATGGTTTTGAGGTCTCCTATCAACGCAACATTCACGACTATATCAATTTGTCTATACCCTTGCGAGCCGGAGTAGTCAACTTCAACGATGAGTTCAAGAATGATGCGATTTTTAGCTTGGGTGCTCAAGTACAAGCACAGCTTTGGAAAGCTGGCAAACCTGCCATTCCATACTTTCTTACTGGAGGACATGCGGTATACGAAAAAGAATCCGGTGATATAAATATGGAAGTACCACTTGGTGTCGGAGTCGATATCAAGATGGGCAAAAATGCATACTTCAACATCCAATTGGCATACCACCTGGGATTGGCTGATAACCGAAACAATCTTCAGCATGGTATTGGGTTTAAATATCTGATCGGCAAAAAGATGACGGCACCTGAAGTTCCTTTGAAACCTACCGATACAGACGGAGATGGATTGCCCGATGAGCAGGACAATTGTCCGGAGATCGCCGGATTGCTTGAATTAAAGGGATGTCCTGATACTGATGGAGATGGCATTGCTGATGCTGCTGATCAATGTCCGGATTTTGCCGGGACAATCGAGCTCAATGGATGTCCAGATACTGATGGTGACGGTGTTTCTGACAACGAAGATGAGTGCCCCAATCTGAAAGGCACAATAGAAAATAACGGCTGCCCGATCATTGATAAGGATGGCGATGGAGTGATCGACACAGAAGATGCTTGTCCAGAAGTACCTGGTGCATTGGCTACCAAAGGCTGTCCAGATAGTGATAGTGATGGTGTGAGAGATGCAGATGACAAGTGTCCTAACCAAGCCGGTTTTAAGCAGTTTGACGGATGCCCGGACAAAGATGGTGACGGTGTACATGATGGCATCGATCGTTGTCCTGAAACCATTGGACTTGCTGCCAATAATGGTTGCCCGGTGGTGAGACAAGAAGTGAAAGAATTGTTGGATTTTGCACAAAGAGCCGTGCAATTTGATGTGGGTGCTTCAACACTCAAATCTGAGTCTCTCCCTGTTTTGAATCAGATATTGGATATACTAAATCGATACAATGAATATGGTATTGCGATCTCAGGGCATACAGATGCCACTGGTGATACTTATAGAAATCTTGACCTTTCTGAGCGCAGGGCCCAAGCATGCTACAACTACCTTATTAACAAAGGAGTCTCAGCAGATCGACTATCTTATGTGGGCTATGGAGAAACCAGACCGATTGCGACTAATGCCACGGAGGCTGGAAGGAGAATAAATCGCAGAGTGGAGTTTGAAGTAAAATTCAAATAAGGTGACCGAGTCCTTGTGCCAGGTTTACGGATCGAAAGGGCAAACCTCGATATGGGGTATATGGTTGTGAAGGATTAGAACCATGTGTCGTCATGCTACGTTAATGATCTTTTGGTTCATTCTTGACCTTTGCTGCTAACTTATCATTGATCTGCCTCAACTTATTTTGACAGAATGCAACCAGTTCGTTTGCACGGTCAATGGTGGCTTCTAGTTGATCAATCGGAATTGATCCATCTTCAAGTTTTTCTAGCATTGAGGTCAGCATTTTCATAGCTTCCTCGTAGCTCAGCTCTTCTTGCCATTCACTCATGTAGTTTCTGTTTGTGTGACGGTACTTTGTGAAGATCCCTGTGCATACTTGGTGGATATGTCATCGCCCTTAGAGAGATCGCGTGCATCTTTAATGATCGACCCGTTGCATAGGGTTAAACTGTATCCGCGATCAAAAATGGAAGTGGGATTTAATAATTTCAATTTTTCTGATTGCCGCTCCAGTGACATAGCAGCTGAGCTGAGGGATACTTGGATTTGCTGCGTCACTTTCCAATATACTTGTTCCAAATAAGCTGAGGCAGTTTGCATGGATTGTGCACCGGCATGTCGGATCGCTTGCTTTGATGCATCCAGTCGTCTCTGGTGAGCCATGAGTGTGTGTTGGAGTCCCGAAACGATCTTAATACGAAGATCTATCAGCGATTGTTCGAAAGCACGATTTCTTTCCAGGATAAATGCCGCCACGGCAGTAGGTGTCTTAAATGCCCGGTGGCTAACTACATCAGTTACCGTAGTGTCTGTTTCATGACCAATTCCGGTAAAAACAGGCAAAGGCATGCGGGCAACAGCAGCGGCGACTTCATACTGATCAAAACTACTTAGGTCAAGACGTGATCCACCACCACGAATAATAACTACACAGTCATATGCATTGGATTGCTGCGTGATTTTAGCAAGGGCTTCAGTCATTTCTTGGGAGACCTTTGCCCCTTGCAGTGCACTTGAAAAGAGCTGACAATGAAAGTAATAGCCATACTTGTTGGAATCCAATTGCTGTATAAAGTCTTGATATCCAGATGCTTGAGCAGAACTTATGATTGCAATGCGCTGGAGAATCGCTGGAACTTGAATGGAGGCATTGAGGGTAGTGAGTCCTTCGCCCTTAATTTTCGCCATGGTCTGTTGCCTGATCAATTCAAGTTTTCCCAATGTATAGGAAGGGTCTATATTTTGGACAGACAGTTTTAGACCATAAATACTGTGGTGTTGCACATCTACTAGCAGAGACACCTCAGTTCCAGCTTGCAAGTAGGAGCTTAAATCTGGCAGCTGCAGATTCTTAAGTATTTGAGCATGGGTTTTATTCCAAAGTACCGCCTGTGCTTGGGCTGCGATCTGTTGACCATCGTCTTCCTTCTGAATCAACTCAAGATAGTTATGACCCCGGCTCTCCTTTACTTGCAGGATCTCCGCCTTCACCCATATTGGATCTGGAAAATTCAGGGCGATTACGCGCGTGATGTACCTATTTAATTCCGCAAGCGTAAACGACTGCAACGTTTTGGATTTAAGCGTGATCGATCACTTCCTTAACTAGGTCGGCAGCTTCCTTTAATTCGATAGCCGAACGCACTTCTAAGCCAGATTGGTCAATGATTTTCTTTGCCTCGTCAGCATTTGTTCCCTGCAAACGAACAATGATGGGGACCTGAATGTCACCAATGTTTCTATAGGCTTGTACCACTCCGTTTGCCACTCGATCGCACCGAACGATACCACCGAAAATATTGATTAAGATTGCTTTTACAGATGGGTCCTTGAGGATGATGCGAAAGGCTTTTTCAACTCGATCAGCATCAGCAGTACCTCCTACATCAAGAAAATTGGCAGGGTCTCCACCTGACAGTTTTATGATGTCCATGGTAGCCATAGCCAGACCAGCACCGTTGACCATGCAACCCACATTTCCATCTAGGTTTACGTAGCTCAATCCATAACTCTTGGCCTCAACCTCAGTAGGATCCTCTTCGTCCAGATCTCTTTGTTCGGCAAGATCAGGATGACGATACAGTGCATTATCATCTAAGGTGACCTTGCAATCAACAGCTAAAATTCGGTCATCACCGGTTTTTAGACAAGGATTTATCTCAAATAAAGTGGCATCAGATCCCACAAAAGCGTTGTATAAAGAAGAAATAAATTTGGTCATTTCCTTCATTGCCTTGCCACTAAGCCCGAGATTAAAGGCAATTTTTCTTGTTTGAAAACCCTGTAAACCCAAAGCTGGATCAATGTTCTCCTTATGTACCAGATGAGGAGTCTCTTCAGCTACTGCTTCGATATCCATACCTCCCTCCGTAGAGTAGATGATCACATTACATTTCTTAGCGCGATCAGTCAATATGGACACATAGTATTCCTTACAGGCATCGAAGTCCGGTGCATATACATCTTCAGCAATTAGTACTTTGCGGACTAACTTTCCTTCACCATCAAGTCCACCTGGAGTCTGCGGGGTTTTTAACATCATACCCAGAATCGACTCCGAAATACTGCTCAATTCTTCCTTGCTCTTAGCCAACTTCACTCCACCACCTTTGCCCCGACCACCGGCATGAATTTGGGCTTTGACAACAGCATACTGGGTTCCAGTACTTTGTTGAAGGTCACTATAAGCTTGTACCACTTTATCTGCACTAGTGACAACAATGCCTTCCTGGATTTTGACACCATAACTTTTGAGTAATTCTTTTCCTTGGTATTCGTGAAGATTCATTTATACTTGGACTTTACGGTTAGGATGCCAAAAGTAGGTTAAATGCATAGAAAAAGAAAAGACCGGTGTGGATATTCAGCAAATTCTTAGCTGAATCGAAACAGCTGTCAACAGAATATAATCTAGCAGTTACTGGACGGCCAATCGGGTGACTAGCTGGCCTCGTTCGGTTGTAATCCGTAAGATATAAAAACCAGCGGTGATGCCCTCTACTGGCAAACGAAAGATCTGTTTGCCCGGATTGGGCAAGGTA
>JABDMH010000099.1 GCA_013001595.1 Saprospiraceae bacterium
CTCCCAGTGGTTGCAATACATCATTTATGCAATTAAGGATTTCATGGGTCAATCGCTCCTGTACCTGCAATCTCCGAGAAAATACATCTACGATTCTGGGAATTTTACTCAGACCCACGATCTGACCGTTGGGTATGTAAGCTACATGGGCTTTGCCAAAAAATGGAAGCATGTGATGCTCACACATGCTATACAATTCAATGTCTTTGACCAACACCATCTCACTATATTCCTCCCTGAAAAGTGCACTCATCAGTATCGCTTCCGGATCTCCATGGTAACCTGATGTAAGGAACTGCATCGCTTTAGCAGCTCTTTCCGGTGTCTTCAGCAGTCCGTCACGCATCGGATTCTCGCCAATGGCATGCAGTAGCTCTTCAAAGGTCCGGGTCAGACTGCTTGTGATCGCATCATTAAATATTTCTTCTTTCTGATAACTCATCTAGTCTACCTAATTCTAATTAATCAAATTTCTGAAAATCTTACTCCCTATTAAGAGTCAATACCTTCAAAAAGTTGTCTCTAAGGCTGCAAAAGTAACTATTTACACGATGCTTACCCAGTGTATCAACGCCAATTAACCAAGGTTATTTAAGAGAGGATGAAGTTGAGATCAGATCAGGGAGCGGCTCGAACTCGGGACTTTTCTTTGCCATCCTAACTATGACTGCCGGAAAAATTCCCCTCGGTGATTTTATCAGGATCCCTATTAACTATTTCATACGTAAAAGAATATAGTCTTGCCCATTCGCGGAACGGAATCATATAGTTGGCAATGGAGGAAGAGTAAGTTTATATCTCAAATCAATTGATAGTTTGATGGTACGAGCACTTTTGTCAGGCTCTTTCTCTAGTTCATCTATTTTACTCTGTATCTTGTAAACGTTGTCCGATTTTTAGGTGTTAATAAAATCATGAAGGTATTCGCCATTAAGCGATTATTAGATCGTTCCATATTCGGAGGAAGTAGGGGATGGATTGGACATATCCTTTTCTGGCTGGTTCTGCTAGTCATTCTCATTGTTTCAGACTTTAGTCATCTTGGATGGCCGTTGGTGTTGTTCCAGAAGTCGGTAGACATTATTTTTTATGCCATCATGATCTACATCAATTTACTGTATCTAATTCCAATGTTTCTATCGCGTAAGAAATTTTGGACATATGTGGCATTGTTATTACTCACTGTCCTGGTTTTGACCCCAATAAAAATTGCTATTCAGGTCTACCTTTTTGCTGAAACACCTTCTTTTCAGAATTATTTGCTTGCTAACCAGTCCTATTTTTTTATGTCGATGTTTTTGGTGGGAAGTTCCTCTACGATTTATGGTATTCTATCTGATTGGTTCATTCATCAATCAGAAAAGATGGAGTTGCAGACGCAGACCATGCAGTCAGAACTTAAGTTTTTGAGATCTCAAATCAATCCTCATTTCCTCTTCAATACTCTAAATAATCTTTATGCATTGACTTTGAAAAAGTCGGATGATGCCCCAGAGATAGTACTCAAGCTTTCGGAAATGATGCGATATATGCTTTATGAATGTAACGAAAAACAGGTTTTACTTAGTAAAGAAGTTGCCTACATGAAAAATTATTTGGATCTGGAACGCTTGAGGCAACATGAAACCATTGATCTGACTTTCAATCTAAAGGGGGATATTAGTGAACAAAAAATAGCACCGCTCTTACTGATCCCTTTCATTGAGAACAGTTTTAAACACGGACCCAGCAGTCAGATCAATCATGGATGGGTGAAAATAGACCTGGAAGTGGAAGGCAATCGTCTACTTTTTTCGGTGGAAAATAGTAAGGGACCTTCACAACCGAGAATGATCCATCGTAAATCAGGTGGGATAGGTCTTGTAAACGTCAGACGAAGACTAAACCTGCTCTACGATGACAAATACAAACTCGATATATCAAATCAACCCAATAGTTACCAGATTTCACTTGTTTTAAACCTCTAAATCTTTAAACCTTATGGAAGTACATACACTGATTGTTGATGATGAACCCCTGGCACTGGATGTGCTGGAGACCTATATTGAGAAAATGCCGGAATTAAAACTTGTTGGCCGTTCTTCGAATGCATTTGAAGCCAATGAAGCGCTTTCCTCAAGCCGGGTTGATTTAATGTTTCTGGACATCCAGATGCCACAACTGACGGGCATTGATTTCATCAAAACGCTCAAAAATCCGCCACTCATCATATTTACGACCGCCTTCCCGAACTACGCGATCGAAGGATTCGAACTGGATGCTGTCGATTATCTCCTTAAACCTATTTCCGCCGAACGATTTATGAAAGCAGCCAATAAAGCCATAGAGCAAATGAAATTAAGGAATGCGCAGCCAACTGACGAGGATGAGGCCAGCAGTGAATTCATTTTTGTTAAGGCAGATAAAAAATTTGTCAAAGTAAAGTACCGGGATATCTTGTACATAGAAGGACTCAAGGACTATGTGATTATTAAATTGCATACAGGAAGGGTTATCACCTTGCAGACCATGAAGAGCCTGGAAGAGAAATTACCTGCAAAGCTCTTTAAGAGAATTCACCGTTCATATATATGTAGTCTGGACAAGATCAATGCTGTTGTCGGCAATATGGTCGAAATTGTCGAAAATGGAAAAGCCAAGCACTTACCTGTTGGTAAGAATTATCGTGACGATCTATTAGACCTGGTACAAAAGAATAAGCTTTAAATACTGGTTTCAATAAATGCAGCTCAAAGTACTAGTGTACCACTTCAAATTTCAGCAATGCCGACTCGCCATTGATTTTCTTTATCCTCAGCATGTAGATACCAGTTGCCAGATTACTCACATCAATACTGCCGAAAGATTGGCTGGTTAAATTACCCGTGAGGATTCTTGTGCCCTGAAGGTCAAAAATCTCATATGCACCAATGGGCTGCGTCAAGTGTATCAAATTACCGGTGGGGTTGGGATATAGGCTAATATTGGTTGCCGGTTGCTTCATTGCCAGACTAATGCGCTGCCTGACTGTTGGCAGCGATGCGATGTCGCCACTTATTCCAAGTAAACCAATTCGAGTGATCGAAATGGGTATATCGAGCAGGTCCTTCAATGATCTAAAGCCATTCAAATCTTCCTCTACGATAAACCGTATTTCGCCAAGCACGCCGTGACCGGTAATGGGTTCCCGGTCCGTTTTACCGATGCCCACATCGATCCGCCCATCTCGCGGTGATTTAGCCCAGGCCACCACACTGTTCAGGGGAGTAAAAATTCCATTCTTGGATATGTTAAATTGCACCGAGCTGGAGTCAACGTAACGACCACTCACCTCAAAAGAGAAGTTAAGCCCCAACATAGCATCTACCTGCGCTGATGGCGATCCCAGCGACACCTCCACAATAGCCCATTCACCAGGTTGGACTTCTGGAGTCAATAAATCCAGATTCAGGGTTGTAGCATGAATGGGACTTGGTGGAGTTGCCACCAATCCATGGGCAAATTCATAGTATTGATTTATCGCTTCGAGGTCGGAGAGGGTTACCATTCCATCACCATTACCATCCGCATACTTTAGGTTTTCGGTTCCGTAAGCAAAGCTTTGTGGCCAATCATGGCCCAATTCGCCAAACCAAAATGGAGTGTCGTCCAAATGGTCACGGGCCGGGCCGGTAAAACCCAGATTAGTCGCCAGCACCACGGCATCCTGGACATCAACCATACCATCATTATTGTGGTCTCCGGGCCAAACACAATCATAACAATTTTCAATAATTTCTATGTCTTGCACCAAAACCTGAGTATAAATCACCTGACAGTCTTGATCATCCATGCAACAATAGCGCAATACCAAAGCATCAGTCCCGGTAAATCCGCTGAATGGAGAATATGTTATTGATTTTCCATCGGGGGAAATTTCTGCCGTCCCATTGGAGGGACCGGAAAGAATTTCAAAGGCATATTCATCAATGGGGATATCATAATCAACCCGCAACAATCCATTTTTCGTGGTAAACCAGAGAACCTCATTGTATAACGGCACGTAGTTGTGTACAGTCAACAATACTTCCGCCAGATCGCAACGCCCATCATCACATGATTCATAAGTAAATGCGGTTTGTCCCGAGAATCCTGGGTTGGGCTGAAATCGGAATCGTCCATTATCCAGATTCACCAGATGGCCCTGCAACTCGTCCTCGAAAATGGCTGAGATATCTCCTCCCAAATCGTTCTGCGATACCGAAAATTCAACTGCATTGCCTACTTCTGTGTAAAACCGGTCTTCATGATTCCAACCATTGGATTCAAATGGATCTACAACCTCAATAGCGACGATATGCAGAATCTTTTCTCCCTCATACAATTGTTGAAATTTCAGCACCTCACTACCGGTAAAGCCTTGGCGGGGCCGGTAATGAAAAACTTGATTTTTCAACTTCGTGAGGGTGCCCAAATAGTAAGCTGAGGACGGCTCCGCAAACCCAGGTCCCACCAGGGTCGTTATTTCTCCATCACGCTCGATCACATATTTTAAGGTATCTCCTTTGGGTTCCAGTTGCTTATCATCAACACGTATTAAGACATCTGCAGCTGCACAATCACTTCCGGAACAAGCCAAGTATCTGATGCTGACAAATCCCGCATGCTCCGGAGTAAAAGTGATCATTTGGCCATCGGAGGTGATTTGAGCGTTCCCGCTACTTGTGTAGGTCAGCTCGCTGATCACCATATCACCCAAATTTGACTCGTCATTAGCAAGCACTTGCAGACCGATAGCCTGCTGGTCAAGCGATAATGCATAGTAATCATCGGTAGCCAGCATATTACGGACCTGGACTATGAAGCCCTCAAAATGAGGAACCGGACGACCTCCTATCGTTCTCTCAGTCTGGTAGATGATGGTATCAAGTCCCACGAAGTCAACCATGGCTGAGTAGCGTATCCTAAACACGGATTCATAACCATACTTGAATTTAGAGGCAGTGCCGTGCTCTGGATATTTCAAAAATTCGGGAAACTTAGTGCTCACCACAGGAATATCAAGCTGCTCTCCAGCGCGGACCTCCACACGCGCATAGTTACTTAATTCTTGTGCTGAGGTGCAGACACTTACGGCGCTGATTATCAATAAAATGAGCAAACTTCGGGGGGGCATAGGAAAGCTATATATTACAAACAGTCACAATATAAGGAGTTCTCAGGAAAATTGCTGCTGCTGGGACGCTCATTCGCAAACTTTAACAAAAATTATATATAATAATTAGAGATATATTCTTTGGCTCTCTAACTTTAGCTCGCGATGGAGCGTACGAAAATCTACCATATTCTTTCCAGTCTTGATTCAATGAAGTTGAATCGACTAGTGAAGTACGTTGGGTCCCCTTCGAATGGCCATGACTCACCATCAATCCGTTTGCTAAATACAATCGTACAACACCTGAAAAACGAGCTGCCTCTGCCTGCTAAAAGAGTCA
>JABDMH010000150.1 GCA_013001595.1 Saprospiraceae bacterium
AATCTAAGTAATACGCGCTGAGCGTTTTCTGGAATGTATGCAATTTCATAATTTTATCCTGCAAAGGCTTTTACAGAATCAAGACAATCAAATTGAAGAACTAGAAAAAATTCCACTTCATCCTTTCTTTCTTGTGTTGAAATACTGACCTTTTCTAATCCTTAACCCCCTTTCTTTTTTACAGCAGGAAACACTTCATTAACTAACATATCTTCATAGACCTGAGCATTTTCTTTTGTAGTCCAGCCCCTCCATGTTCTTATGATTTTCTGTTTTTGATTCATTTTTATACTCTCTTTATCATTAACTGACTGCCATAAGTGAATGAGGCCCGATACTGGTTTTCACTAATATGATACAACGTACCTGGTGTATGGCATGTGGCTCAGCAAAAGCCGATCTTTTTCCAGACGGCTGTGCGTGGGATTTGAGTGGCCATATGCTATGACACCTTGTTAGACTTTCGTTTGTTTCTTTCAGAGCAATAAATCTTCAACCTGAACATCATGTCAAAACAGGTCTATAGAACAAAATACATGTCTAATGCCCCTTTTCCCTTAGCATCAATTTTGCCACGGTATTCACAAGGAAATTCATTTTTGATCAAGTCGTAGGTATAAGCGGAAACATTTATTCTACCTTCTTCGCTATTCGATTCGAGTCTGCTTGCTGTATTAATTGTATCACCAAAAATGTCATAAGTGAATTTTTTCTTTCCGGTCACACCCGCTGTAATTGGTCCAGAATGTAGTCCTAATCGTATCCTCCATTTGATTGCATGAGATTGATTTCTTGCATCCAGATAGGTTATTATTCTTTTGGCGGCACGAGTGCATCTTATAGCGTGATCAGATGTCTCTACGGGTACACCACAAGCTGCTAAATAAGCATCTCCAACTGTCTGTATTTTCTCTATCCCTTCGGATTCCATGATCTCATCAAACTGAATAAAAATATCATTCAGCTCCTCTATTAGTTTTTTGGTAGGAATCGTAGCCACTATGTTGGTAAAACCTATGAAGTCTGAGAACATGATTGTAACATCTTCAAACCTTCTAGGAGTGACTTTTCCTGTTTCTCTTAATTCCTTTGATACTTCAGAGGGAAGGATATTGTCAAGTAATATTTCATTGTCTGCCTTGGAAGTTTCAAGTTCTTCTTCAGTGCTCTCAGCAATCTGGATAAAGAAATTCAATGGAAATACAACTAAAGCAGCACCAGTATTTAGATATAGCAAGAAGTCCAAAGTCGAATTTTCAAGTAGGATTATAGGTTCATTAAAGCGTGTATAAATGGCAGCAGCTATAAACGAGAGAGCAAAGCATATTGCCAGAATTAGTTTTGGCCGACTTCTTCCCCTCGTGCTCAGTTGAACTGCAATGGACATTGCGATAAGGTGGAATTGAAGACCACTGTCCCATCCCACCATGAAAATGCCAGCACCAAGAAATGCAAAGTGCATCAACGAGTTTATTAGAATTGCTTGGAAGTATTTCTTGTGCTTAACAAAGTAGAACAGCGATATCATTACAAGTACTACAGGAATGCCTAAAAGTGCCAAAAATGGCACTTCGTACATCCAATAGATCACAGTCATGATTATAAACCACATCAACGGAAAAGCAACCGTTCTCATAGCCATAGTATGGTAGCGAGTCTCAGTGTTCGATATATGTGGCAGTCTTAGATTTTCAGAAGCCATATCTAAATAATACTGAAGAAGTTTATCATCTGTTATTAATAAGGGCTAACGGTAGCAATATGAAGCGGTTGGCACTTAAAAGCACTCTACCTCCTGATCTAAGTTAGGTTGATTTAAATTTCATCAGAACATTTATGCACTTGCCCACCAGCCGATTTATATTGTCGTGTTGGCAATCGTTTCATTAGCTATTTGTTTAAGTATAATATTTTGAAGCACGTCATATCCTGTTGAATCATATAAGATTCCATGGGGAGCACCATCTATTACTTGCATATGCACAAAAGGAGATTTAGCTGTCACCAAAGCACTATAATATGTTAATCCCTGATTTAGCGCACCCACCCTGTCATTTCCACCATAAATTAAGTATACATGAGTACCTGGATAGTAATAATTTCCCCCAATTGAAACGCTATTATTTTTATAGAGGTCAACGTAGTTCGTATCATATAGCTCGCAAGGCCCCTTTGATTCCGAATCGAAACCAAAGCTGAGATCAATAGATGCTTTGGCGCGATCAGAGTAATGCATGTAATAGTTCAGAGAATCCTTGTCAAAACAACCAAGATCCAGCCGTCCCATCCAAAATCCCCCAAAAACAATTGCTGAATTTGTGATTTTGTCTATTCCATAAAAACTGAGCATATAGGCAATCTGTGCTGCACCGCCGGATCCTCCAAAAAGAACAAAAGGCTTCCCTTTATCTGCCAATTCATCATAGATGTATTGGGTTACAGTTGCTGGATGAACAGCTAGATTTTTGAAACCTTCATAATTTCCTGATCTACCAATAAACCACCCTTTGTCCCATTTTATTTGTATAACACGGAATCCTTCCTTTGTTAAGTCAGAAATAAAATTAGCCCCTTTCTCCCTTCTACTTATATACCAGTTTCCAAGACCTCCAGAATACATTACAATTGTTCCTACGCAATCACCTGTAGGTTCATCGATTCTGATAATTCCTCCCTTAGGCTCGGCCACTGTTTCTGAAGCAGTCGTAAAGTGTAAGCAATTGTTGCAGTCTCCTGTATCCAAGGTGGCAGTCATGCGTATTTCACCCAACTCCAAATGAGAAAATTCCGTAGGATTGGTTTTAGTCTCACATGAGAAAGTCAACGCCAAAATAAAAACAATGAAGAATGTTATTGAAAGGGTTTGAAGATATCTTTTAATTTTCATGACTATTTTTAGTCTTCTCTGATTGCCAACACCCGTAATGCAACCACTCCAGAATGCAGTTACTGATACCATCTACTATGTGATCCAAGGTAATACTATTGCTGATAGGATCCAAGACTGCTGGATCGCTTCTTAGCAAGGTAATTACGGGGTGTTTTGAGCAAATGCCAGGTTAAATCTCCATCCCTTGACTTTCGTAAATAAATGTTTGCAATTGATTGTAAACGTTTGATTCGAATAGGCCTGCTCCATACCTTCACGCCCCGAAATGAGGGAGCTTCCACCCAAAAAGAAGGATAATGGTCTGAAATCACTGAAATGGGAGGCTATACTGGACATCCGACAATATGTGCCTAACGCCTCCTCCGTTGCCCGGAAAACTCCATTGCTTCCCCTTTACCAAAGCCATAGCTGAAGCCTAAGGTAACAAATCGGCCACGCTGCCTGTGGCTATACATATATACATCTTCGCGATCGATGATGCTCTCTCGAACTCGGGAAGCAAAGGCATCGCGCACGCTAAGATTGAATACCCCCTTGCCATCTAAGATTTTCTTACGCAATCCAAAGTCTAGAAAAAGATTACCGGATACGGTACCTTGTACGGTCCGATATTTTGATTCATGGTGCCCAGTCAATTCTAGGTCAAGATCTGCGGGCAGATTGAATTTTCCTGTCAGCTTTGATAGCCACTGATCACCGCTGAAATCAAAAGAAGTAGCCTCAAAAGTTCCTTCTCGACTGAAGTAATTATAGTTTACATCTCCATTCATAGAAAGCCATTTGTTGACTTTATACTTGAAATTAAATTCCACTCCAGTTGCCTGATTGGTGCCTAGATTGAATGGCTTAGCCGTGGTCACATTATTTTCAAACAGCGAAATACGCTCTACCACATCAGTCGTATACCGATGATAGACTCCAAAATTCATCGATGCTTTACCTAGGATCAGAATGCTCATGACCTCATATGAATCTGTATACTCTGGCATCAAATCCGGATTTCCCACTCTAATATTAAAGGTGTTGCGGATGTTGAAAAATGGATTCAAATCCCACAGTCGAGGCCTAAATATGCGACGGGAATACCCAGCCTGAAGGGAGAACTTCTTATTCACTTTATATGAGGTGTGGACGGTTGGAAAGAAGTCCGTATAGTTTTGGTCATTTTTCTGATCCGTATTGACAAGTAAGGTCTTAAGATCAGTATTTTCCATGCGCATGCCCAGCTTAAGGCCCCACACTTCACCCTCATAAGATCCGGTAGTATAAGCACCAAGTACATTTTGATCCCATTCAAATATGTTGGTCAGGTTGGGGTCATTCACCCAAACGCCATCCAAAAAATCATCTACAGCAAAATCATTGTTCACGTGATTGAGTACGTATTGTGAACCTAGTTCAACTGTAAAGTACTTAGCGAAGGGTTTGGTATAATCCAATTTGAAGGTTTGTACAGATTCTCGAAAATCCGTACGCGTTTTTTGAGTTCTCCCAGTCTCACTCCCAAAGATTGATTGATTGTTAAAATCAGAAGATTGATCCTTGGCAAATAAATTACCTAAGGCACTAAAGAGTAGCATGTGATCATCGTCATCTGGATAGCTCTTCTGATATTGAAATTCGTATCTATATTTTGGGTTGGTAGCATTCGTGACTTCGTTTCTACTCCAGGTAGAAGCAACTTGACCGCTGGTATCTAATAAATTGAAAGTCGTCATAGAAGGTTGATCTTCCACTTCATAAGCGAAATGACCAGAAAGAGTTAAAATATTATACTTATTAAGGTGATAATCGGTACCCAGCACGACGGTATAAAAAGTTTCGTTCCGAAATTCCTCTCCCTCGGTGCGCACGGTGGTGTTTCTGATCCGATCTCGGTTGATTACTTCTACATCATTGGGCAGCTCCCGATATCCGACACCCAACTGCCCGAACAAATTGAATTTTTCTGTGCGTCTATTTACACTTAAACCCACACTGTGATTATGCGGAATCCCCATATTCACTGACGCCGATCCATTGAGTCCCTTTCTCTCCTCTTTCTTGATGACGATATTGATGATGCCCGAAGTGCCTTCTGCATCATATTTAGCAGATGGATTGGTGATGACCTCGATCTTGTCGATCATATCTGCAGTGATGGTGCCTAGCGTATTACCCTGTTCGCTGGCAATAACTGAAGGCTTGCCATTGATGAGAATTTGCACGCCCTGACTACCACGCAAGCTGATGTCACCCTCAATACTGACGTTAACGGAAGGTACATTAGTTAAGACTTCTAGAGCACTGGCTCCCGTTGAACTGAGGTCCTTACCCACATTAAATACCCGCTTATCCAACTTAAACTCCGTTTGTGATTGTTCAGCCCTAACCACTACTTCGTCCAGCGTCCTACTATCTTCCATTAGCACAATGGTCCCTAGATCAACTTCATCTTCGGCCACCGAGGGGGACAGAATCTCCTGCGATATAAAGCCAATGAAACTGACTTGCAACCGAAATGTAGGTGTATCCACGGTCATTTGAAAAACTCCATCGGTACCAGTTGTAGTACCTGATAGTGTTCGACTTGAGTCCATATTCAAGGCAACCACGGTAGCAAATTCAACAGGATTATCCTGCCTGTCCACTACCTTACCTCGTAGGGCAATCATACCTTCCTGCCCGGACATAGTCAGGGGGAACGATGCAAGCAAACACGCCATTGCAATCCATGCTCTATTGACTTGGCCGGGAGTTTTAATCATTGAATTCAATTATGTTGTAGATAAGAACTGGGTCATATGAGGTCTTAACTCAACCTGCTAATTGGATTCACCTAACTTGGCATGTAGCCGGAGGCAATCCACAATTACATACCAACAAATAACCCTAATTTACAGATGGTAATATTGTCTGATGTAAATGTAACTCTATTCACTCCCAATTTCATTCCAAATCTTCCTGACTTCTCCATATATTGATCCTGAGCCCATTGTGAAATGGGCACTGCCAGTTGAAGCTTCTAAAGATTCAACGTCTTTAGGTGCAGATATGGCATTGTCAGACGCACATTGCATTTCAGGTCTATCATCATGTAGTTGAGTAGTAACCGGCAACACTTTACTATATTATCTGTATGAACACCATAACCAGACAAAGTTTTCCTGCTATTGTTGCATGCCTCATATTCCTTGGCAGCACTAAGGTACTGGCTCAGAACCCCATTATTAATCTTTCTTTTACCACTACTGAGATTGCAAAGAACAAAACCATCACAGAAGCAAGTGAGGCGACCTATTCTGTAGACCTCATGAAGCCTCAATTTACCAGCGGCATCACTGACTATGCGCTCGACCTGAGTTCAGATGCCATGTTGAGAAGGCCATGGATAGTGGATAGTTTGTCAATACAATCCATTGATTTTGCACAAAGTTTTTCTATCCAGCTGTTTGTGAAGACCAAGCCCGGTGCCAGACAAGGCACTCCCATTGCAGGAAATAAACTCCACGATAGTTTAACACATGCCGGTTGGCAAATACTTACTCAAACAAATGGTGCTTGGGGTATAAATTTAGCTGATGGCAAAAAGCAAATAAACTATTTGCCTACAGAACGGCAAGCTATTAATGATGGATTCTGGCACCAGATTGTCTTAACGGTCGAGAGACCTAAAAATGAGGCAAGAATGTATTTCGATGGACGGCAAGTAGCGATTTACAACTTGTTAGACCTGGGTCACTTTCTTAGCGATAAAAGAACAATTATTGGAGGGACCGACCAGTATTTTGAATGGGGTTCTGCAGGTCAATGGAAAGCCTTTAACGGATATATTGATGAAGTAAAAATTTGGAATCGCACCATTTCTGTACAGGAGGTGGAACACAATTGGAACACCTTATGTCCAAAGAAAAAGACCTCAGCTCGAAGATTGCCTCCGAATCAAATAAAAGTCATGACTTGGAATATCTGGCATGGTGGACGGCGTTATGGTCAATATGTAGGGGTGGATCGAACGATTGAAACGATTAAAGCAGCTCAGGTAGATGTTATTTGCATGATTGAAACCTATGGTTCAGGTCCCATAATCGCAGATGCTTTGGGATATCACCTCTATCTCATTAGCTCCAACCTCTCCATTCTTAGTAAATATCCATTGGGGGAAACCTTCGAAGCCTTTCGACCCTTTAATTTTGGGGGTGCCTATATACAAATTTCCACTGACCAAAAAATATTGGTCCTCGATACCTGGTTACATTACTTGCCAAGCTACCTGGCCAATGTAGCTCAACAAAAAGTCTCTGCGAAAGAGCTCGTTGAGGCCGAATTTGAAACCCGTGCAAATGAAATCCAGCAAATTCTTAAAGAAATTCAGCCAACTCTAGCACGGTCAGGGGCAATTGGAACCATCATGGCAGGAGATTTCAATAGTGGTTCTCATTTGGATTGGACGAATCAAACCAAAGATATTCATCATCAATATGTGGTCGATTGGCCCGTCAGTATGTCAATGGCTGAAGCAGGTTTTAAGGACAGCTTCCGAATCTTGCACATCAATCCGCTCACTGACCCCGGGTTCACTTGGACTCCACGGGCTGCTAAGTCATCAACGTTATATGGTCCTCGTGATCGGATCGACTATATTTACTTTCAAGGCAAGCTTGATCCAATTCATTCAGAGGTACTCAGTTATCATCCGATCATGTTCCCATCAGATCATGCAGCGGTTATCACAACTTTCGGATTGCCTTGAGATCTTGGAGCTTATGAGAACAAATCTACCGAGCTTATTTCTTGAGAATGAAGTCGGCCGTTATAATAATCTGAGGGTTGCAAAAAAAATACCACTAAGTGATCACCTGACAATATTTGGTAATCCCTGCTCCTAATACCCCGGATTCTGCAGTAAAAATCCTTCCACATTTGATGCCCCATCAATGGCACTTTGGGGAATTGGAAACAATCGGTTATTAGGATCAGTGCTTGTTTTCTCTGTCCAGGCATCCTCAAACTTTCCAAATCGAATCTGATCACCCCTGCGAAATCCCTCCCAATATAATTCAAAACCTCGCTCCCGAAACATGATATCTAAGTCTATAACATCTAAAGCAGGAGGCGTCTGTGCTGGTCGTGCCGTACGAGATGTGCGCACAATGTTTACATCAGCCAGGGCACCGGTAGCATCTCCGTTTCTCAATCTAGCCTCGGCACGCATCAGGTATATTTCCGCCAATCTCATCATCACCAAATCAACACTACTAAAATTATTTCCGTTTGGTGAAGTACTGCTAAATTGGTATTTAGACACTCGATAGCCCTTGTGATGGAGTCTACCCTCATTGGTGAAATCCACTTGCAAGACAAGATCAACGTAACCTACGTCTCTATCGGGACCATTGCCTTTTATCTGCATCACAGGGTAAATTCTGACACCACCATCACAGGTAATGAATTGACGATCTGCATCTTTTCTCGGCCCCCAAGGTATACCCCTCAATATGCCCCTATCAATTTGGAACGCTTCAGGTACTGCACAGAAAAAATTGGCTTCATCATTCACTGGAGATAAGCCGGTAAGATCTTGAATCTCCGGAGGAACGTTGACATTTTTCTGAAAGAAGCGAGCATCCGCTTCAGCTGGATCTGTGTCACCATAAGCGTCCACCCAAGTCTGATAAAAATCGGTGGTGATGGCTGGGCCATCAGTTCCGTCTGCGCTGGGATGTTCAGGCCTGGGAAACAAAGAACCTGGTAAAGACCAGTATGCCCAGCGACTGTGCTCTCTACGTAATACACCACGCTGATCCAGGGCAAAGATTAGCTCAGGATTTGAGTTGTTTTCATCATTAAATAATTCAAAATATTCAGGTGACAAAGCAAATTGCCCCGAGCCAATGATATTGTCTGTATACTCAATCACCTTGTTCATATCCTCTTGACTGAAGTTTGGTGTGCCATAGGGATCGCGATAGACCGCCGCATTCAAGTGTAATCTGGCCAAAAATCCCCAAACTGCTGCTTTGGTGAGGCGGCCAGGACCCTTGTCCGTATTAATAAGATCAACCACTGAGAGCAATTCGTCTCTGATGTAGCTGATCGCATCCTCTCCTCTTAAAACTTCGGATAGCTCATCAGAAGTCTCTTTATTAAACACCAAGCCCCAGCTTTCGAGGGTCAACATATTTAAATATGCACGTAAAGCCCGCATTTCATATAAGGCACCTGTTGCCTCAATGTCACCGTTTTCCGACAAAGGAGTCAGTACTTCGATGGCAGAAATCGCACGTGAAATATTCTTGGTCAGTTCGTTCCATGAACTTCCGACGAGGTCATTTCCAGGTGTAATGGAATGTCGGTGAACATCTAAAAATTTGCCCCCATCAAACCAATCCGTTCCTCCTCTGTATGGCAGGATTGCTTCATCGGATGCGATTAATTGCAATCCATAGTAGTTGGTGTGCCTCCATGTCCAAGAAACTTGTCCATAGGCTGGTGCGATGGAGCCACTAACGGTTTCAGCTAAGCCGGAACCAGACAATGATTCATCCAGTACTATTTCCTCAAGATCTGTACAATTCCAAGAGAGTAAGGAGATAACTGCCAGATAGATTATAGATTTGAATTTCTTATTCATTTTCCCAATTTTTTTTTAGAATGCCACATTTAATCCTAACAAAACAGTGCGTGCCAATGGATAGGTAAAACGATCTATCCCAAAAGTCTGGATACCGCTGATCGAACTACCAGTATTCACCTCCGGATTGAAGCCTGAATAGTTAGTAATGGTAAATAAATTCTGGCCTGTCAAGGAGACCCTAATACTGGAGAACCAGTTGCCTGATCCCACCTGGGATGGCACGAGTAAATACGATAGGGTTGCGTTATTCAACCTTAAAAAACTCCCATCCTCGAGATAGCGAGTCGATACTTCATTTGAATTGGTAATTGCTTCATTATCGAATTCAACTGCAAAATCTGTCGTATTAAATGATGAAGCCAAATTACCACGATTGAAAAGAGACATCGTGGTGTGGTTGTAGATTTCGTTCCCTGATACCCCATTGAAATTCAATTGCAGGTCGAACTTCTTATATCCAAGATTGAAGTAAAAGCCATACAATAAGTCTGGTAATGCACTCCCCACCACCAGACGGTCATTCTCAAGCACTTGACCATCTCCATTTTGATCTTTGAATCGGTTTAAGCCATCCTCACCTATGCCGACAAATTCCTTCATAAAAAATGCACCTATCGCCTCATCATTGAGATATCCATTTATCGTAGCACCGGTCTGACCAGCACCAGAAGCTGCTCCAGTTGTTAATACTGCAAATGGTGAATTCTCCACCTTATTCTTGGTGTACGTTAAATTGCCACCAATACTGTAAGACAAATTAGATTGATCTCCACTTGAATATTCTAGGCTCAATTCCAATCCGGAATTCTTAATAACCATGTCGGGAACGTTGGTCCAAAAGGTGGCTGTTGGCTGGATTGGATCTGCGGGTACTACTTCAAGAAGTACATTTTCAGACTGTTTATTAAAATAATCCAAGGTACCGGTCAGGTGGTAGTCAAAAAGACCGAAATCAATACCGATATTAGTCTGAGTGGATACCTCCCATTGAATATCTGGATTGGCCAATCTTGTAAATATAGACCCAAAAGGGTAGTCATCTAAGGTAGTTGCATTAGGGTTTAGCGGGTAGGTATCGTTATTTGATTTGCTCTCAATAAAACTGGCCTGGGTAATCTTTGAAGGTATTTCCTGATTACCAGTCTGCCCCCAACTGGCACGTAATTTCAAATTGTCAAAACCCGATCCCACCATAAAATCCTCATTTATAATATTCCAACCCAGTGCCACGGAAGGGAAGTATCCATACCTATTATTCTCACCAAATTTAGAAGATCCATCTGCCCGCAATGTCGCTGTCACCAAATACCTGTCGGCAAATCCATAATTCACCCTTCCGAAAAATGACTGCAATTCATTCTCGATGGCAAAGGTGCTGAACTCGGTAGGTTGTTCAGTGGTACTGATCTGGTCTTGGTAGACCGGCTCGATGCCATTGTTAGCGAAAGCAGTCAGCGCAAAACGCCGCTGATGCTCAAAGGTCTTCTGATATGAATGTCCAGCCAGGAAAATAAAACCATGCTCTCCTCGATCAAGATTATAAGTGAGCGTATTTTCCACCAGGCGGTTATTATTTCTAGCGGTTATGGATGTGAGCTCGCCTAATTCTAAGCCTTCTAGAAATGCATAAGGTTTGAGCTGTATAAATCGATCTGTCGTTGAAAAATCCACTCCCACATTTAGTTTATAAGTCAAGCCCTCCAGTATCTCAAATGATGGAGAAATGTTGGCTAGAATTCTATTGTTTATGGCCTCATCCTTATAAATCTGATTTCGTGCGGTTGGATTCAATATCCCATCCAATAAGGTCAGGTCACCATTCGTCGTCGTAGGGATGGTTGGATTTAGTCGCAACATATCTTGAACAGTAGCACCTGCATCTGGTCGAGCATTAAAGGTACGTGCACCAGTAAGATTATAGTCAATCTTCAATCTGCCGTCAAACGCAGTCTGGTTAAGATTGACACGGCCGGATGTGCGTTCTAAATTACTGTTGGCGAAAATACCCTCCTGATTATCATAGCCGGCAGAAACAAAATAAGAGAACTTCTCACTAGCAGCGCCGCTCATTGATAGATGCACCCTATTGGAAATACCTGTTTGCGTCAATTCGTCTTGCCAATCTGTGTTGCCACTCAGGTCATCCAATGTGCCTCCGGCAGCGGGTACTTGACGGCGGAATTCATCAGCCGAGAAGATGTCCATTTTCTTAGCCAGTGAAGAAAAGGCCGTGGATACATTAAGATTTATTTCTGTCTTGCCTGTCTGCCCCTTTTTTGTAGTGATGACCACCACGCCATTTGCTGCTCGTGCACCATACAAGGCAGTCGCTGACGCATCTTTTAACACACTCATGGATTGAATGTCATTCGGATTGATGAAATTTAGTGGATTCGTGGCAACTCCAGTGGAAGCATTGTCTATGACAAAACCATCAATAACATAGAGCGGGGTAGTGCCCGATCGCAAGCTGCCCACTCCACGAATGATGACGTTTTGGGCGGCACCAGGCTCTCCGCTAGCAGCTGTTACATTCACACCAGCGACCTTACCCTGAAGAAGCTGCCCTGGATTGACAACCACACCTTGGTTAAAATCTTCATTCTTCAAAGATCCAATGGCACCGGTCACGTCCTGTCTCTTTTGAGCTCCGTAAGCCACAACAAGCACATCTTCCAATTCCGTTGCATCTGATCTCATCTGTATCTGGACAATCGCAGCACTACCAATCACGACTTCCTGAGTGACATAACCCAGATAGGATACAATGAGAACATCTCCTTCTTCCCCAGAAAGACTAAAGCTACCATCGGCATCTGTCGTGGTGCCAACAGCGGTCCCCTTTATTTGAACGGTAGCACCAATCAGTGGTTCTCCATCTTCATTGGTAATGGTACCATCAATAGGTTTCTCATAACTACGGATCACATCCTCCTTTGGGACGAAGCCTTCACCATGTACGTTCGTTGCTAATGCACCTGGAAAGGTACATATCATCCAGAAGTAGCTGAGAGATAAACAGATTCGCATTTTTTTCATAAGCCTTTCTTTTTCGAATAATGTGGGCAAATAGGGACATGAGATGCCTAGCAAGGGACAAGGTAGGATAATATATTAAAATTGTTAATATAATGTATGTGTAAACTAGTAATATATCTACCGTAAAATTGTTACCAAAACTCGGAAACGAGTTCATACCAAAGAGCCCATGTGCCTAAGATAATGGTTCGTAGTCCCTGCACTCCAAATTCCCTATGGTCACTCAACTCTTCAAACGTAGATTACAAAGGTGTTCTGTCCAACCCTAGCGTCGCGTATAGGCATGCCATGTAGGTCAGGGAAACTTTTGCTAGAAAAGAACCGTTGATCTTCGGAAAAGAGGAAATTATTTGCATCTTCAAGCCTTACTCCTAGGAACTTACCTCATCGAGTGAGGTGCCTTACCAGAATTGCGCGCACATAAATCTTGGGACAAAATTCGAGCATGTACAATAGCGGCTATGTCTACATTTGCATCTTCACATGGATTGCTTTTTATCCATCAAATGCCCAAATAGAGGCTCCTTACAATCCGATTCCGCTAATGGACTCTATGGATTTTGATGAAAAAAAAGGCTATCATTTCTTAGTATTTGGTGATTCTAAGCACAGCGCTCATTTACAAGATGTGTTGGGACAGTCGGACAAGCTCAAACCTGATTTCTGCCTTACCACTGCAGACTTAGTAGATAAGGGAGCCGGTCCCCGGGGAGTGCTTGAATATCAAATGCTGGAAGATACCGCAGGGTGGTTCTTTCGAAAATATCCGACCTGGACTACTCTAGGTAACCACGAGATCTACGATAGCAACAAGCACGCAAACTACCAAAGTGGCGCACAAAATTTTGCTGACTTTTTTGGGCTTTCAGATCCCACTTATAGCTTTGATTTCGCCAATGCCAGGTTTATAGCCATGGACTGGCCAGAGATCGATAAAGATCCAGCTAAGCTGGTCTGGCTCGAAAATGAATTAAAATCTGCTGAGGGAAAACACATCTTTATTTTTCGCCATCGACCTTTCTATACGGTGGGTACCAAAAGCCACTTCGAAGTTGATGGAAAACCTTCTTTGAGTACCAAGCTCTTTAAAAAGTACAACGTATCAGCTGTTTTTTCAGGACATGATCACATTTATTACCGAACTTTTCGAGATCAAGTGTACTACGTCATTTCAGCTGGTGCTGGGGCCTTTATCTATCCACTGGACAGAGAATCAGAGGCCATTAGCGGCGACGTGTACTATGGAAGAATGCCGGGACGTAGTGCAGACGGAAAACTGTTCAGCAGCTTCAAATACCGACATGCGAGTGGGCACGAGACATTCTTAGACCAGGCCCTATATTACTTAGTTTCCGTAAAAGTGAAAGGCAATAGAATTAAGATAAGGATGATTGACTCTGATGGAAAAGTATGGGATTCTTTTTCATTTAAGAATAGAAGTGTAGATGAAGCCAATTGGAAGCCCACTTTTCGCTACTATCAAGATCCCGAAAAGCTGGAAGCTGTCAATTAAGTAGCTGGATTGATTCCCTATTTTTCATTAACTTCCTAGCCTAACAAAGCATTTAAGAAATGGCCCGCATACATCGAATTGGTTCCTATATTTTCATAGCCCTGGTGCTTATTGCTGGAGTGGCGTTTATTGCCCGACAAATGGCAGATGATGCCATGATCGCCGCGGCCAATGCATTTACTGAATCCCTTAGCCCCACGGAAAAGGAGCAGTGTGTCATGACTCTTTCAGACTCTACTCGAACTATTTGGCATTTCTTACCTGTGGCCAGTTTTGACAGATATGGCATGTCATTAGGCGAATTATCTGATGAGCAAGACCAATTGGTTTTCGATCTAATGCGGTCGGCATTGAGTAAAAAAGGATTTGAAAAAGCAGAGGCCATCATCGCTTTGGAGAACATTCTCAAAGTACTGGAAAAAGATAACCCAACGCGAGATGCAGACCAATATCATATAGCCATATATGGGAAACCAGCCAAGGATGACATGTGGGGCTGGGGAATTAGTGGCCATCACCTTTCTTTACATTTTACCATGGTAGATGGGAAGATGTCTACCACACCCACTTTTATGGGTTCGAATCCGGGTGAGGTCAAGTCGGGTCCAAAAAAAGGTCTGCGGGTTTTGAAAGCAGAAGAAGATTTGGGCCTCGCACTCATCAATGCACTTCCTGCAGATCAGCAAAATAAGGCAATCATACTATCAGAAGCACCCAGAGAAATCTTTACTGCCGCACAGAGCAAGGTCGATCCCCTGGATAAGGTCGGGATCAAATTTTCGGAGTTGGCAAGAGAACATCAAAAAATGTTATACGACATTATTCTAGAATATGCAAACGCTATGCCGGCAGAACTTGCCCAACAAAGGATGGATAAGATCCATAAAGCTGGCTGGGATGACATCCTCTTTGCCTGGGCAGGCGTGACCAATCGATCGGCGGGACACTATTACCGAATCCAAGGGCCGACCTTCCTCATAGAATTTGACAACACCCAAAACGATGCAAATCACGTGCATACCGTATGGAGAGATTTTGATGGTGACTTCGGTAGAGATCTGCTGAAAGCACACTATCATGACGAACATGGGCATCACAGCCACTAGTGGATTCACAGATTTGATGTTTTGCAAACTATGATTAGATATGCCCTAGTTGTTCTGCTTCTTGCAACGTGCTGTGCGGCAGTGCTGTCCTACCTTCCTACCCCATCTGCTCCCGCTGACCAGCCGAACGTTATCCTTCTCATGGCAGATGACATGGGTTATGAATGCTTGAGTGTGAATGGAAGTACATCTTACCGGACGCCCAGGTTGGATGCCCTAGCTACTGAAGGAATAAGATTTACCAATTGTATCTCACAGCCACTTTGTACGCCTTCACGCGTAAAAATCATGACTGGTCAGCGTAATTATCGCAACTATACCTACTTCGGATATTTGGATTCAGACCAGCAAACATTTGGCCACGTAATGCAGCAGGCAGGTTATGCCACCTGCATTGTTGGAAAATGGCAGTTAAATGGCCTGGCATATGACTTGCCGGGAAAAACAGATGTGCAGCGGCCTCAACATTTTGGATTTGATGAATACTCATTATGGCAATTGACAAAAGCGCGCAAGGAAGGTGAGCGCTTTGCCAATCCACTAATCCAACAAAATGGGAAATTACTGCCCCGAGATCCCAATGCCTACGGTCCAGATATTTTTTGCGAATATGCGCTTGACTTTATCCAGCGGAATCGATCGAAGCCTTTTTTCCTTTATTATCCCATGGTATTGGTACATGATCCGTTTGTGCCTACCCCAGATAATGCAGCATGGCAAGATCCTAGCAGACGTTACGAAAAAGATACGGCGTACTTTGCCGAAATGGTCAGCTATACCGATAAAATTGTGGGACGGATTCTCGACAAACTTGAAGAACTTGAGATTGGTGAAAACACACTGTTTATTTTCACGGCAGATAATGGCACCCATCCCAGCATCATCTCCCATACCAAATCGGGCCCTGTGCAGGGTGCCAAAGGAAACACCATCATGGCAGGGACGCATGTGCCCATGATCGCCAGCTGGCCCAAATACCATAAACAAGGAAGTGTTCATTCTGACTTGGTTTCATTTAGTGATTTCTTCCCGACCTTTGCAGGCATAGTCGACCGCAACTACGAGGTCGATGGGAAAAGCTTTTTATCCGTCATAAAGGGTCAGGGTCAATCCACGCGAGAAACTGCATTCGTACATTACGATCCACAATGGGGGGCTAGGGTCAATCAATTTCGCAACCAATTTGTCCAGACAATACGCTACAAACTTTATCAGGATGGATCTATGTTTGACATTGTAGATGACCCCCTGGAACTAACACCCTTGTCCCCTGATGATGGACGCACCAAACATATTCGCAGCAAACTTCAGGCAGCATTGGACCTGGCCCCGAAGTGGGAACCGGTAAAGGATTGACAATCCACCATCTTTTATCTGGTCATGTCCAGCGGCAATCAGTATGTTCTTCATAATCACAACAACTGTGTTCACCTTTATAAAGGGATTGAGACCCCGTCAAAACTGCAAATGCCTTAGATTGAACTACTATAAGCTCACTTGAGATATCAAACGATGATTGCTTACCAACTCGGCTCCTAACTAAGCCTATCCGGTTGATTATAAAGCCTTTAAATCAGATTTTTTCACCGCATTCTCCCGGAGTACCCAACTTTTTATTATTTTCGGCATCCTGAAAATTATTAATAAGTACATAAAAGTTCTAAATAATATGAAAACCTTTCACACTCTACTGCTATTGATAGTTGGCTTCTGTATGGCGATGGCCCAAGATGCCGCCACGGAAACCGCTGCAGGATTATATAACGATGCGCTGGCAAAACTTAAAGCCAAGGAATGGAATGAGGCCGTTGATCTGATCAGCAAGTCCATTGAAATAGCAGACACAACCGAAGATGCCAAAGTTCTTGGTTTGGCAAAGAAAAATGGTTCAATTGGAAGTTACTATAAGGGAAATGGCTTGCTCAAAGAAGAAAAGTTTGACGAGGCTATGGCCAGTTTCAAAATGGGTTTAGATTGGAATCCCGCATCCTATACCTGTGCATATGGCATTGCAAAATCATATGATGAACAAGATAGCGTACAACAAGCTGTTGCCGCCTACATCGAAGCCGCCAACATCGCTACCACTGCTGGTAAAGCCGATCGAGCAGAGCGCTATGTGAGTAGAGCTGGAAACATTGTAGGTCTTACCTATGGCGATAAAAATTACGATGATGTCATTGCCGCTGGTGAACACTTTCTGGCCACTCAAGAAGATGCTGATGTACGCTATTATGTGGCCAAAGCTTTGGCAGCTAAAGGGAAACCATCTGACGCACTGGACCATGCAAAAAAGGCATTTGAGCTAGGTGGAATGGAAGACGAAGGTAAATATCAAATGTTAGTCGCTGAAAGCCTTGAGGCAACTGGTAACAAGAGTGCAGCAGCTGCAGCCTATGCAAAAGTAACTACAGGAAAATACGCAAAAGTGGCAAAATACAAGGCAGACGAATTGACCAAATAGAAAAAATCTGCAGCCGATCGGGACTGCAAAACATATCTTATAGCCCTATCAAAGCAATTTGATGGGGTTTTTTTTGGCCATAGACAAAGAAAGGGCTTGAGAAAGCATATTTTGCGAAATGCAAGTCTTAAGCTTTGTGCTATTCACGCTCTTCGTAGGCGTCTATGCCACCTGGCAACTACGAAAAGATAAGCTCAATACATCTGAGGGTTATTTCTTGGGTGGTCGCAGTCTGACTGGGATCGTAATCGCGGGTTCAATGCTGCTGACTAATATATCAACCGAGCATTTAATCGGCATGAATGGTTCTGCTTATAAAAATGGGGCCATCATCATTGCTTGGGAAGTGACATCGGCCTTGGCATTGATTGCAGCTGCCCTCTACTTTGTACCTCGCTATCTCAAAATGGGATTGACTACCATTCCCGAGTTTCTCGAACAGCGATTTGATGGCCTACTGCGGACCATGGTTGCTTTCTTACTAATTGTATCCTTTGTATCCACCCTACTACCCATCGTACTCTACACCGGTGCCTTAAATATCGAAAGCATCTTTGACATTTCGGAAACTCTGGGAGTAGCAAAAGATCAAGGGCTATGGATTACCGTGGTGGTAGTGGGCGGGATTGGAGCAATCTACGCCATTTTTGGAGGCCTCAAGATGGTTGCGCACACGGATACCATCAATGGATTTGGCCTATTGATCGCCGGTTTGGCTATTCCCATCATCGCCCTATATGGAATTGGACAAGGAAATCCTTTTGCAGGAATCCAAACAGTTTATGACCATGCGCCCGAAAAATTTAATGTAATCAGCAATGAGGTCGGAATTGGCCCAGGGAGTCGTCATTCGATCCTACCCTTCGAGGTGCTTTTTACAGGTCTCATGGTGAACCAACTCTATTTCTGGACCATGCATCAATCCATCATACAACGAGCATTGGGAGCTGTGAGCTTGGTGGAAGCACAAAAGGGATTGCTGTATACAGGGGTTCTAAAAATCTTGATTCCACTGGTGATTATCCTGCCAGGCATCATCGGTTATTATTACTTTGGAGACAGCTTATATGACCAACAGGATATGGTCTACCCATTACTGGTCAAGAAGTTGCTTCCAACCTGGATGACAGGGATATTTGTTGCGGTTATTGTGGGAGCCATCCTCAGTACATTCAACAGTGCCTTAAATAGTGCAGCCACCATATTTAGCTTAGGAATTTATCGTCGTTACTTCAATCGCCAAGCATCTGATCAAAAATTAGTCAACATGGGTAAAATTGTGTCCGCCATACTGGCCATTTTTGCCATAACTGTAGCCCCAATGGTAGCCAATGCATCTGAAGGACTCTACCAGTTGCTACAACAATTAAATGGACTATTCTTCATACCCATAGCAAGCGTGATCCTTGCCGGTTTTTTTATGCCCTCTGTATCAGCGATCGGTGCGAAGTCAGGGCTGCTTTTCGGCTTGGCTTTTTATCTCATTTTGTACTTCTGGCTCCAAGTAGATTTACATTTTGTACACATATGGGGTATGGAGTTTGTACTTAATCTTATAGTGATGTACTTGGTTTCTAAACGATTCCCAGTAACAGGTCGATTTACGATTTCAAATGTGGGTGCTGTAGATCTTGCATCATGGAAATATGCTAAACCAATGAGTCTCGTTTTGGTAGTTATTACAATTTCCATATACATCGCGCTTGGCAATGTTTAGATCCAGGCAACAAGCCGACATTTTATTTCGTTTATCATTTTTGTTAAACATTACTCTTAAAGCAATTTTTTCATTATGCCAATATTCCGCATAGTTCTTTTGTCAGTCTTCTATCTGAGTATGATCACCATCTCTACCTCCTGTGGAAGTAGTAATACCCAGACAGACGAGCCTTCCGAAATGGAGCAACCTCAAACTAAAGCTTATACTGCGGCGTATGTTTGTCCTATGCATTGCGAGGGCAGCGGAAGTGAAGAACCTGGAAAATGCCCTGTATGCGATATGGCTTATGTAAAAAACTTAGATCATCATGACCACGATCACGATGGGCACGATCACGATGGACACGATCACTAGTAAATCTCTACAATTCCCATCAGTATATCTATCTCATCACCTTTCGACCGTTGAAGCATTGACTGGAAGGAAAACTAAACCCTTCTGCAATCCATGTGCGTAGGATGCCAATCATAGATACACGTTGGATACCTCACGATCGTTCACAAATGATAGTAATACTATCAATAGATTTCACAATCGAAACTATTTTAATAGCATAGCTGTTACTCTTCTAAACCAGATCTGATGCCAATGAGAGCGTTGTTTATATTTCTGTTGCTACAAACATGTGCTCTAACTGATTCCTGGAGTCAAGACTTTGAGTTTCACGACTTACAGCACTATCTGTATTACGATTATGAGACAGCAATGCAACAGTTGGATCATGATGTCATGGACAATCCAACGAGCCCTATCCATTTGATCAATAGAGCTAAGTATTTGCAAATGCATGGACAAACAGCTGATGCAGAACGTGACTTAAAGAGGGCGGCGGCACTATCTCCATTTATGATCGACCTCTATTTCGAAGAGGGTCGAGATGCACGAAGACACCTGATTGAAATTCAGCCAGAGAAGGCCATGATCACCTTAGACCTTGCGCGTAGGTTGCTATTTTACAGTGATTACCTAGAATACTACTATGCCCACAATCAAATCGGTTATACCTATTTTTCTGAGCTTTCAGAGGTTATAGATCTTCTGCTAAGGCATGACTTTCCACGCGCCCTCACTATGTCTGAACAAATCAATGACAAAAATAAGGGCAATAGCATTGGTCAATTGCTCTATGCCATTGCGCTTATTGAAAACGACTTACTGGACAAAGCGCGTGACTTATTGGAGCAGATCCTCTTCAATGAGCCAGAGTTGCCGCATGCCTGGTATAATTTAAGTACCATAGAAGCTAAGGTTGGTGCTATAGAAGAAGCAAAAATTGCACTGGAAAAAGCCATTCGCTTGGATAGCAGCTTTAGTAAAGCCCATTTTGATCATGCGCAATTTTATGGTGAAATCGGGGAATACGAAAAAGCCATTACATCCTATAACAAAGTCTTAACCCAGAACGACAATTTATATATCGAAGCCCTTGTCAATCGAGGATTGGCCAAAAAGATGCTCGGTGACTTTCAAGGTGCATTAAGTGACATAAATCTGGCGATGGAAATCCACCCTGACGAAGCCATTTTATTTAAAAATCGTGCGAACTTATACCTTATTGAAGGTGAGTATAAGTCAGCGATTGAAGATTACAAAAAAGCCATCCAACTCGATGGCAACTTCCCTGAGGCAATATACAATAAGGCCATTGCCCATCTCTTGCAATATGAATTTGAACAAGGATGTATAGATATGCAGAGAGCTGCACAACTAGGCTATGAACCGGCACTTGAGAAAGATGCCTCCTTTTGTCATCTGCGATTCTAAGCGTCCTTACCTAGAGCTAGCTCCTTCTGTCCACCTTATAGCGCTGATCACCCAATAGCAGCAGGTTCAACGAAACATCATGATCTTCCAACGGTAAGGTCTCGACCAATTGTGAAGGGAATCCCACGCCCACTTTAAACGTTGAGGTTTGCTGTGCCAAAAAGGTGTCGTAGTAGCCTCCACCGTAACCCATGCGATAGCCAGTCTGTGTAAAAGCCAATCCAGGGACCAGTATGATGTCATAAGATCCAAGATATTGATCTGCACCGCTGGCATACTTCGTATTAAAAATTCCGGTATGCAGACCATCCAAATCTGTCGTGACTAGGTTGCGAAATCTTCGATTTGCTAAAGTCTGGGGTGTTACCAAGGACTTGCCCATTGCCAACCAATGTCTTAAAAAGGGACTAATGTCAACCTCACTATCTATCGGAATAAAGGAATGCAAAACCTGATCGTCGGTGTAGGCCGCGATCTGCCGCAATTGTGCACAGACTTGTTGCGAATAGATTTGCCTGTCCTCAGCCATTAACGCATCGCGTTTCCGAGCATATTTTCGTCGGAGTATAATTTTATCCCTTTGAATCTGCGATAGATGTCCGATATGCCAAATTTTCTCGTCGAAAAGTACTAAAGTCGCAGCAGCTTTTCTGAATGAATGGCACCGTTGGCTAGCATAACATATGCCATATAAACTCCAGGCAGTAAATGTTGCAACTGCATCTCTGCAACTTTGGTCCTTCCTAGAAAATGCTGTTGTTGCAATAGCCCCCCATCTAAAGTGTAAATACTAACCGATGCAATGCGATGCGAAGCTTGTACTATGATGCTGTTCCGAATTGGATTAGGGAATACACTGACAGATTCTGAGGAAATCTCAACCACTGCAGTACTTTGTTCCACCTCCACAATGTTGCTGTATGGAGAGCTCCTTCCATCCTGTAAGGCATACACACGCATCGTTGATCCTTCTGCAATTCCCTGCGATGACAAAAGAAAGGAATCTTGATTTGCAGGTAGTTGCACTAGCTCTTGAAATTCAGCTGAATCAGCGTGGCGCAACTCCACTATATATTGATCTTCTTCGGCAGACACGTCTAGCCACTTTAGCACAAAGGATTCTCCTAGGGTTTGTAGCCTTAGTTTTGCTGGTGCGTCAGGTAATGCACCATTTTGCATTCTTGACAACAACTGAGCCTGATATAGAGAAGAGGGCTCGGGCCCTTGATTAATCATATGCTGGTATCCACCAGGGTGTGCAAAGGGTCCGAAACGAGTGACGTTTCCATGGACACCGAAGGCATAATTTTGTCTCCCTGGAGGTTTTTGTAAAACCATACTGCTGCCAGTGGGTACAGACACATTCCAGGCTGTACTATGCACTGCAGACCAACCGTGCCCTGTGCCAAAGGATCCACGATTGTACAGTGCCAGCACTCTTTCCGTATCGGGACTATCGATGACAAAATTGTCAAAAAGTAGACCTTGACTCCATCGGCGATGTCCTTCCGAAGATGTTTGGTCATGCGTGGCCAAGACGTTGTGAAAAACAATACCAGATGCAAAGCTGGCTCCATTGCACACATAAGCATGGCGCCCGTAAGATGCCTCACAGTTGATAAACAAAACATTGTTTGCGTATCTATTGACCGCAAAGTTGTAACGCCAACCACCTTCGACAGGTGCATGCGGTTCTAAACCCTGGCAATCTTTAATGGTAATTTGATTTCCCACCGATACATTCACTGCCGCATAAGCAAAATGTGATGCTTCTATATTCTGGACCCAGCAATTTATGGCTCCTTTTACATGAATCGCAGTGCGTACATGATCTTCTCTCTCAGCACCTCCAGTTTCTATCCTAATCTCCAAATCTTCGATGCCACTCTCACGAACTATGTTGCGATCATCCCATTTGTACATGATCGGATCACTCAGTGCCCGATCAAAATGGTCATAGATCGGAGCATCCAAAACAACCTTATGGTCATTGACAAAAACATCGACTATGGTTCTATTTAGGTACATATCTAAGTTACCTACCTGCCAAGGGTCATCTGTCGCGGTGGCCCCATAGTCTATCGTAGACAACCAGGCGTCTGTGCTGGGATGTCTAACTATGACTTTATCACCGATCTCAAGTCCATCGATGGATGCAAGCTGAAGGGTTCTGGACCCAACGGGCAAGAATGAGTTGATAATTTGGTAACGAGTTGAGCTCAGGTCGTTTCTCCAAGATGCATCGCTGCGGCCTCCCAGGGTAATCAAATCCCTTTCTTCTGGCTCGTTTCCCTCACCTAAGATCAAGGTTTCATGTTGACTACCATCACTAGACATTGTTCCGCGCAAGACCATCCCATCCCCTTCGATTTTTAGCTGACCACGAATGGTGTATGTTCCAGGGTTAAGGAGTAGTGTACCTCTTATTCCCGATGAATTAAGTGGTAGTAGTGCAAGTTCATCAAGGGCCTGCTGAATATGATCTGTATTATCTCCTTCTATCGGATCTATGGATCTAACGACTGGATATTCAGGTAGATCAATGGTTCCACCCTGATATCCCGCATAGCTGTAATCAGGAATCCGATTACTCTCATGATCGGTGTAATAGATGAGTTCATTTTCTAAGAAATCCAGGTAACGAACCTGACCATTTAGGATTTCAACTTCGGCATTAAAACCCAAAAACAGCAAATAACTTCCTAGTAACGCCGACAGCCAGCACCCCTTTATTTTATTGAAAAACATCAAATTCATTTTGTCAAAGTATAAAATCATTTCGGTTCACATCTTTTTCTTGAAGTCCAGAGATTACATCTTGTAGCGAACGCTGCCCTCTACTAGCTCTAACTCATGATCGATGGTTCTCTAGATGCGTTCTTTGCGTATGCTCAGACGATGCCATTATATGATCGTCATGATACCCATAAAACCCTTCCTATTTTATGTAACGCCGACTACTAGCCACAAGTCTATCTATAGGGATACGCTTCTTCTAATCCAAATAATTGCTGAGCTTTGGGTCTTGGTCTTCCGATCCAATCTCGTTCCTTATAATATGGTTGGGTATCCCAGGTAACTGATTTGCCCAAGGCCCTCGGATCTTTGGTCTCTTGCAGATAGTTCCATAGTTGCTCCTTTAATCGTCGTTTAACATTGCTGTATGTGGGAGATGCTGCAACATTCTTCATTTGAAAGGGATCTTTTTTGAGGTTGTAAAGTTCTGCCAAAGGTCTTTTCATAAATGCCAATTCATACAGTGGTCTCACCTTGGGATCATCCTTGTTCAGCATCATATATTCCTTTGTGGGTGACTTTCCTTGCAACATATGCAGATCAATATCTCCAAATAGAGGCGGATCTCCAGCAGGCCATCTGTCAGGAAAAAGATTTTCGATATAAAGAAAGCTGTCTGTTCGGATGGCCCTACCTGGATATCCGAGCCCTCCTTGTCGGCAGATGGCATGGCGTTCTCTGGCCATAACCAGAAATGATCTTGAAAATGAAGTCTTACCCTGTTGTTGTGATGTCAAGAGCGGTAAAAGCGATCTGGCATTCATCTCCTCCGGTATCGATACCCCTGCCACTTGAAGTATCATTGGGGCAATATCATTAAGCGATACCAGATCGGTGACCACTCGTCTAGCGGGAAATTGCGCTGGCCAGGAAATGACAAGTGGAACACGGGTGCCAAAATCATATAGATTGGCCAGCCCGCGAGGCATCATCCAACCATTGTCTCCACAAATGATGATGATGGTACGCTCTAATTGACCAGCATCTCTTAATAAAGCCAGCGCTTCACCAACCTCTACATCAAATGCTTGTATTTGGTAGTAATAATCACATATATCTGCTCGAACAATTGAATCATCAGGCAGGTAAGGAGGTACCCGTACCTTGCTTAGATCCATCCCAGAATCCACACCTTTGCCGTACTCAAATGGACGGTGTGGATTACGTGAGGATAGCAGATAACTCCAAGGCCGTTCACCCATACCTTCTTCGAGAAAGGTGGCAAAATCTTTAAAGGTGTGACCCGCTGGATTTCGAGTCCGTCCACCTGCCTTAAAATTGCCAGGCCCCCAACCCTTTCGATCATGCCCTACTAAGTATCCATGGCCTTCCAGCAAGTCGGTATAAGTAGGAATATCATCTGCAAGTGTGCTCCATAGATTAGCACCTTGACCTAATCTCCAGATATCCTGACCAGTCAACATCGCAGCTCTGGCAGGTGTGCACGAAGGCGAAGCACAAAAAGCCTGAGTGAAGCGTACACCTTTTTCCGCAATGCTGTCAATATGGGGTGTCCGCACAACTGCATCTCCATAACAACTTAAATGTTCGTAATAGTGATTGTCAGAAAGCAACACCAAAAAATTTGGAGATTCTTTCACTTTGCGATCAACACACGATTGGATACTCAATATCGATACTACAAATAGGAGCAGTCGAACCATGTTCTTTTTTGCGGCAATATAGCAATAGTTGAACGTGCATCAACTTGTTGCTCAGGTGCGATCAGAAACTAGAAATTTCCGATTTTACCAAGTTTAGCAAGTTGAAATCCCCTATAGGGAGAAATCATCACCATATTGGCAACCGCCTGCAATCTACAATAGAGCAACTTTGCTAAGTCTGAAATAATTCTGGAATTGAGCTCCTCCGGGTGACCAGTTCCATCATTCTCATCTTTAGTTCATCCATAAATCCATGAATTACGATCCTTAACTGGGATGATGGTGCATCAAACCATGGTAGATGATTCAAGAAAAGATCATCTATAATTTTTGTAATCAGCATTTGTATTACTTGTTTTGGGTGATCAAATGATACAGAATATGAAAATACTAGCGTGTTTCTTCCTAGTGCTTGCTACGCTACCAGTACCAGGCCAGGATATGGATGCTCTGATTCTTGATGAACGCCACACTGGTAGGCATCTGGTGCAAAAGATACAGATTGATTCTGTTTGGTCAGGACACCCAGTGCGTTTTGCACTTCTCACCCATTTAGATAGGCAATACATTGCATACTATAATGCTCAGCGAGTGATTACCGTTGGACAACGCTTTCTCGTTGAGGATGCATTTGAGTTAAATACCCTACCACGAAAGGAACGTCTAGAGAAAAGTGGTACCAGTACCGTTGTGGAGTGGGACAGTCATAATTCGCTCACACTTGCCATCGACAAAGAGGGTTATCTTCATTTGGCTGGCAACATGCATGTAAATGGTCTGACATACTTTCGCAGTACAAAAGCCTATGACATCACTACCATAGAGCAGGTAATCAAGATGACTGGAGCCCAAGAAGATCGATGTACCTACCCACGATTTCTAAATACACAAGATGGTCAACTGGTCTTTCACTATCGCGATGGGGGCAGTGGTAATGGAAATGAAATCTATAATATTTATAATTGTGCCGGTAAATCATGGAGCAGGTTATTAGATGTACCATTAACCGATGGACAAGGTAAGATGAATGCCTATGCGTCTGGTCCTCGTTGGGGCAGTGATGGATGGTACCATCTGTATTGGGTCTGGCGAGACACGCCAGATTGTGCCACCAACCATGATCTGTCTTATATGAAGAGTAAGGATTTGAAAAATTGGATCGATGTAAATGGCAGGGCCATTACACTGCCTGCCACCATTGATCAGACACCTCTGATAGTAGATCCCATCCCACCTCATGGAGGCATCATTAATTTAGCGGCGAAATTAGCCCTGGATGATGATCATAATCCGATTTTCGTTTATCATAAATATGATGAAGACGGATCGCTACAGCTTTATATGGCACATCACCACCGCGCTAAATGGAACATTAGCCAACTTACAAATTGGGACTACCGATGGGAGTTTTCCGGGCGTGGAAGTATAAATAGTGAATTTATTTTACATGACTTTACAAAGAGAGCAGATGGGTACTACCTTATTCGTTTTTGGCATATCAAATATGGAGAACGTAATCTATTACTTAATCAAGATCTTGAACCCATCGGTAAGATTTTGCCTCCCGATAATCCTCGGATTTTAGAAGATGTGGATGGTGATTTCCCGGGATTACTTGTGCAAACAAGTGCAGATACTGGCCAATCTCTATTTTCAGAAAAAACTTATATATTGAAATGGGAAACATTAAACCGGAACCGAGACAGACCTCGACCAAAACCATGGCCGAGTCCTAGTACACTTTATCTGCTGACTTTTTCGGAGTAGTGCAATAGATATCAAAAATTAATCCGATCTATATGTTTTCAGTTTCAAGACTGACATGGATTCCTACAAAATTGAGGTGATAAATACGTTTTTAAGCACTAACTTACCTGCCGTAGTCTGCTCCGTTCGACTGCATATTCTACCATTAACAACTTTTGCAAATTCTAAAACAATCTTCATGAATAATCTCATATCGCTTTCTATTCTCGTCCTATTTTGCTTAGCTACGGAACCCATGTATGCTACGTATGACATCACCACTCACGAGGCACCTCCCATATTGATGAATAAAAAAGGTGAAAAGATTTTTCTGAAACACGCTGATGCCTGCTTAGCAAAAATCGAAGCTGCAGCAAAAGAACTAGACATTTCAGGCTCAGCCATGATCGCATTTATTCCTGGCGATCAATCCATGAATTGGGTATCAAAAATGAAGGTTATGGGAAGATTAGCCAACGACAAAGCCAATTATTTGGGCATAGCATATACCAAGGCTTCAGAAATGGCAGTAACCCTGAAAAATAGTGGCAATGCCGATAGGGCTTCCATTAAGGGTGAATTTGGTTACCAAGGTGGCGTTATTCGTGAGGTAGATGGCGGCTATTTGGTAGGCGCGTTTTCGGGTGCCACTGGAGAGCAAGACGCTCAGGTATCCGCTGTAGGTCTAGACTGGTTGGCTCAGCAATATTGAGACTAGTACTCTGTGTAATTGTGCATTTGCTCAATGGGCTTGTATATTGATGCTGTATTCCGTTTAGGGATCTAAGTTCACTTGATCGGATCAAAGATGACAGCTATGCCATTCTGGGGCATGATCTCTTGATGCAGGATGGTATGATTATCAACCATCATCGTGTCGATCCTCACTTTCGTTTTTGAGGACAGGGAGGCATCGTGACTATAGACAGTAGCTTTATACTTCCTACCTTGATCAAGAAAGTCTAAGTGAAGCTGCAGGTCATAAGCTTTCGTTCCTGTCAAAGCTCCAAGGTACCATGTGGACTCTTTCTTCCTAGCAACGGTGGCAAATTCTCCGGGGTACCCATCGAGCACCTTGGTATCGTCCCAAACGGTAGGAACCCGATCATAAAAAGAAAGGTCGGCGATTTCCGGAATGCCGGACTCCACTTTGCCAGCTCCGCCTTTTTTACTCGGTGATCCCATCGGTCTGTCATACCAGAACAGGAACTGCCAAGGACTATAGATACAAATGGTTTTTGCCATCTGGCTCACATGTGATCCCATCTTTTCTGTTACCCGGTCGGCAAAATAACAGTTGGTATGATCTCCAGCACCCGCGATCATTCGAGTAAATAGTGTATTAATCACCATAGCATTCGTTGGGCTTTCTTCGTCTCCACGGATCCCTTCCTGCGTCATTAGGTTGGGATAGGTCCTCGAATAGCCGGTGGGACGGTACTCATCATGGATGTCCAACATCAACTGATGGTCTGCTCCTTTTCGTATGGCATCGTGCAACCAACTGGTCCACTCCTGTGGACCAACTTGAACGAATCCGTATTTCACTCCAGCAACTCCCCAAGATGCCAATAGTGGAAGCACCTCATCCAGTTGTTTTTCCAATGCGCGGCGATTCACATATAGAATCACACCTATATTATGCTCTTCGGCATAGTTGATCACCTTGTGCAAATCCAGCGGTCCTGGCGATCGCTTAGGATCAACTGTGATGGTAGTTGCATCCGAGGCGTCATCATACTCATTACCATACCATCCCGCATCAAATTCGACAAACTGCAGATTATGCTTGACGGCAAAGTCCACACAAGCCATTCCACCTTGAGTGGTGAGGGTCACTTCACGTATCACTTTTCCGGGTCGGATCCAGGATGTAGTCTCTATCTCACTGGGTTCATTTAAGTTGAGCAAGAGATAATTATGTTCCAGTATTTCCCCAGGCCTTCTTGCTGCCATAATGTATCGCCAAGGACTGTGAAAAGGTCCATCCTTTTGCACAGGTCCATCCAGATGAGCCTTTAATAATCCTGAATCCGAGGATCCAGCACCAATCTTCATCCTGGCAAAATCTACTAGCGCCGCCTCCCCTATGGCTACATACAAAGAATCTGAATACTCAACCAGAAGTGGTCGCTCTTTGGCTTCATTTATGTCAGACACCTTGACCTTGGTAATTTCACTTTGCGCACGGCTAGAAACCCAAGCATATCCGTTTTCAGGTCGTACGAATTCAGTCCGCTCAGCCGTGATGTGAATCCGGTCATTGTCTGTAAATTCATAGCGAAAAGCCACACCTTCGTCATAGGCCCGAATGCGAAGGGAAAATGATGGATTGCTTCCTTCAATAGCCACCAAGGCTTCGTTGTAGGCATCTTTGTACTCGCTTCGTTCGCCATATACCGGATTCCACATCCGGCTTATTGAATGTGTTGTCACATCACCGAATGTCATAATCTCATCTGAAACATATTCTTCCATAAACTCAAAACCCAAAACTGCTCGATCTGTAATCGTCTGGTCCAAAAAATCTAACGAATAAGAAAGCGCCATATCAGCATCCATTTGAATACTGAACACAAAAGATCCATTGGGACTTTCTAATTCTACACCTTCATTCTGAGCACAAGCTCCTGGTAGACAAATCATGCCGAGCAGCCACAATACATGATAGTACATCTTGATTTTCATTGATCTAAGTATATTTTCGTCGTGAGTACATTCCTTGTCTTGCCAACATGAAATCATTTAAAACAAATCACCGATATCTTGAATGACTTGATTGCTCATTTCACGATCCAGGCCATGCAACCCATTTAACTCGATAGGCTTATTCCAGTACCCATCTTACTGGCCAGATTCATTTCCTCCTCCCACATTTTCAGAAATGCCCATTACAAGGTATCCACACGGTTTCTGACCAATGGCAGCTCTGCAATATAGCGGTTCTTCTCTGTATAAGGGATTACCAAGTAGGGATAGATAAAGATGATCTCCTGCATCAACATCCGCTCACATAACCATGTTCGAGCCACCGCAGTCACTGATCAAAAGAGCTCAATCATCTCCAAAGGGCACGCAGGAGCTGTCTCACTTTTTTGAAGCATTCGATGCCATGATCTGACAATAGTCCTCTTTTATCGGTATGATGGTCATATCCCAAACAGACGAAGGTCTCATCAAATACGCGACATCCGGATCTAACATGTCCATAATATATTCTGCCTGCCGAAGCAAATGATTGGTTCACTCCTCAGCAGCAAATGACAGCCACAAATTCTGCTCCGACGTATCTAGACCCTTCAAAGTGACGCGCTTATGCTCACCATTCTCGCCTCTATTTTCGATCATTTCTCGATTTCAGCGGTGACATGCATCATTGCCTTTCTAATCAAATTGTTGTACTTAGTTCCAAGCAAGTATGTACTGAACCAATTTATATCCCAAGATTGATGAAATAAAATTGCTGCCGACCCAAGTGGCTATCAATCATCAAAATGATGACATTATTTACCGAAGATTGAAATTAAATTTTTGGGCAAAAAGAACTCTAAGGATCAGTGGACAGGGCTGTCCGAATGTACAAATAAAATGAAGGGATGCATGATGCGATAAGCTGAGTTAGAAAGAGACAAAGAGACTTTAAACTGGTATTACCTGGCTTATCTGCTTAAAATAAATACAATGAAGATGGAGAAGCACATCAAATACTTAGATAATTGGACAACTTTATTTACACCAGCAAAAGCGAGCACTGATTGAAGTGATTCTTCCGAGATTCGACACTAACTTTTCTTGTCAAAACTATGCAAGGATTCGAGTTGACAATAGGATTGATCTGCGTGATAATTGGTACCCTACTTTATCTTTTTGATTCAAAGACCGTAGGGATATTTAAGCACCTGTCTGCAAGACTTCCATGTGATCGGGATGTATGGTCAATATATTCTAAGAGGCTAATCGGTGTGCTTTGGCTGGGTATTTTGCCAGGAACTATTCTGATGATCTTTGACATCAACACCCTGGTTTTTAATCAGCTGTTTCGATGGAGTCTTGATTTGAATGCTTTCTTGCTGCTGGCGCTGATAATATCCATTTTGATGGTCAATTATTTCAATGCCTCACGAGAAAACAATCTCGCTATGTATCCACAAATCAGAAAAAGGCAATGGTCAGTCTCACTCGTTATCGGAAGCTCGATTACCTGGTTGGTGTATCTATTTGCTTATGAGTTCCTTTTTCGTGGCATCCTGCTTTTTACCAGTCTCACCGCACTAACTGAGATGACTTCCATTACCTTGAATGTCAGCATTTATGCCCTTTTCCATATCCCCAAAGGCATGAAAGAAACACTGGCTTCTATTCCATTTGGTATCATACTATGTATAGTTACCATTGAAGCTGGTTCTTTTTGGATAGCTTTTCTGCTACATTCGTTGTTGGCATTGTCAAACGAATGGTTTTCAATCTATTTTCACCCAGACATTTCCATAATAAACACCAGATGATTACATTGGTCACAGGAGCTACTGGATATATTGGTACGGCACTCGTTCTAACTCTTGCCAAACAAGGCAAGAAGGTCAGGGCTTTGATTCGGTCTCATTCAAGATGCGAGGCTATGAGGAATCATCCTCACATAGAATTTGTGAAAGGTGATCTTACTGATGCAAAAAGTCTAAGTGAGGCCATCAAGGGATGTGATGAAATTTATCACCTTGCTGCATTTGCGGGGATCTGGACAAAAGATCCCAAAAAATATCATAATGTCAATGTCGCAGGAACAGAGAAACTTCTTTCAGCTGCAATCAAGGCAAGGGTCAAAAAGATCATCATCACTTCAACAGCGGGTGTGATGGGACCTTGCATGGACAATTCAAATCCCGTCACAGAGCACACGACACTACACCCCCCTTTGTTTTCGCGCTATGATCGTTCTAAATATGAGACAGAAAAAGCTGCATTTAGCTTTTTGGAAATGGGCATCGATGTGGTCATTGTAAATCCCAGCCGGATCTATGGTCCTGGCCTCAAGGGTGTAAGCAACTCGGTATCAAAGCTGATCGATCTATTTAACCAGGGCAAATGGCGCTTCATACCTGGCAATGGCAGTAGCCAGGGAAACTATGTTTATATTGATGATGTGGTATCTGGACATATACTTGCCATGCAAAAAGGGATATCAGGTGAAAGATATATCCTAGGCGGAGAAAACATGTCCTACAATGATTTTTTTTCCCTGCTAAATAAAATAACTAAGCGACACCAGAAATTATTTAAGGTGCCGAAAATAGTGTTGTTACTTTGGTCTTATTTTGAAGTACTACTGGCTAATGTATTCGGTAAGAATCCGATGGTAGTACCCGCATTCGTCCATAAATTGTCACACAACTGGAAGTTAAGTAGTGAAAAAGCAATCCGGGAATTAGGTTATCGTCCCACTGATCTCGAGACAGGTTTAAAGAAAACATTGGCATGGATCAATCATGAATAAATGGGCATTAATTACCGGTGCCTCAGGTGGAATTGGTACTGAAATGGCTAAAATTCTGGCCAAGGATGGGTATGATCTTCTTTTGGTCGACATATCGGAAACGCGGCTGCAGGATCTCCAACAACTTGTCGCTGACACCAGTCCTAATACCATCACCAATTTAATCATCGTCGACCTGTGTCAGGAAGAAGCAGCAATCGATATTTATAGACACGTACAAAATGAAAAAATAAATTTGCATGTATTGATCAATAATGCGGGATTTGGCACCCTCGGATTATTCCCGGAGGTGCAATGGGAACGAGACAAAAGAATGATTCGACTTCATGTTGAGACGTTAACGCACCTGACTAAATTGTTCTTAAAGGACATGCTCAATCAGTCTGAGGGAAAGATTCTCAATGTTGCCTCTGTAGCTGGCTTTCAACCTAGCCCATTGATGGCAGTTTACAATGCAACAAAATCTTACATTATATCTTTTACAGAAGCCATTGCCAATGAGGTCCAAGGCACCGGGGTAACAATCACTGTGCTCTGTCCGGGACTAACTAAGACGGGTTTTCAAAAAAGTGTAGGTGTTGGCAATCCGGATTTCACCAGAAAAAAGTGGCTTAGTGATGAAGCCCATAGTGTAGCCAAACTGGGGATCAATGGAATGCAAGCTGGAAAAGTGATGGTAATCCCAGGAATCCTAAATAATATATTAGCCAACTTGCATCGATTTTTACCTCGACGCATTGTCACCAGATTAGCACGGAAGATTCAGGAAAAAAATCGGAGCTTCCTGGTAGATTCCTCCTCGAAAGGAACCTCCAAATGATCGCTCATCTATCGCACCACCTACCAGATGAATGACTTGGTTAAGCCGTTTTTTTTCTTTTTGGAAACACACTTTTTCAAAGATATGATCATAAACGGCCATTCCTTTCCATTGACTACTATGGCTATCCTTGCCCCTTTTTTCCTTGAAATACTTGTTCAGACTTAATCCTTTCAACAGGTGCTAACGTTGGATCACAAGCTGCTTTTGTCCTGGAGATTTAGACGACGATATTAAATCTTCGTCAAATGGGCATTAACTATGAGCTCGCGAATGGTATATCCGAACTTCCTTTTCACCGTACTTGCATCTAACGTTTTGATCTTCCAAATATGGAGGTGTACAGATCCGAATACCCTTGACAAACTGACTCGGGTGCCACAAGAACGTTCTTGGTGAAATCGCCACTGTTGGTGCTGATGCATTAATCGTATTAGCTGCCTGACCATCACCCAATTCTAGCATCATCTCAAAATCCATGAAGGTAGTTTCAATCAGAAGATGCCTCAATAGCTCACCATCATACCGATAGGTATTCTTTTTCCCCTTTGAATTAATCTTATGGTAGGTATCGGGGGCACCGCCCAGGATTTCACAAAACAAACCTTCTTCCTCTGAGTATGTTCGACCTATTCCGAGCGGTTTGTCAAAGTAAAGCATGATTGTCGTATGAGTAATGTCATCATGCAACTTTCCCTTGGCTTTGCCATTCTTAAAGAAGGCATAGCTGTCACCATCCTTCGTTGTTTGACTATGGGTCCTCAACCTGCCATTGACAGTCATTTTAAGATCTGATTCCTCAAGGACCCCGTTTTTGAGCACTACTATAATCTGGTAGGAGATGCGGACACGGATGAACTTGCTTGTCACTGAACTATTACTTTCGTAGACAGTGAGATCACCAATCTCACTTTTTTGTGCTGAAAATTGACCAACAATCTTGTGCCTATGGATAATTTGCAGATTGACTTTCTCAACGGCAGGCCCATAGCAGTACAGCGGTATCAAGGTTGAAATTAGTATTAAAGCTAGCATGACATCTTGATTCTTTTACAAACCTAAAATGACACTATTTGGCAAAGTTGCCTGGTAGAAATGTAACAAATCCCGTGATTTTTGTAACTAATCCGACCATATCATCTCAGCAAGGTGCACCATGTTACGTCGTTCA
>JABDMH010000143.1 GCA_013001595.1 Saprospiraceae bacterium
TGGCTCCACTTCCAAAATGCTGGGGGAAGCTGCCGTGTGCCTTGCCAAAGATACCCTACCCACCAACCATGGAGTACTGACACCTGGATCTGCAATGGGAGATGCCTTGTTGGCGCGATTGCAAAAAAATGCCGGTTTATCTTTTGAGTTGAAGGATTGAAAGACTAGGTGCAATACCTCAATAGACTCGTAGGTGCCAAGCTCATAGATCACGAGGACAACACAGTTTTAGTCCTGATCAAAGCTGAAAGGCATTCTCGCCAGCATGTAGCCTTTGCGTTTGTCCAGCCCAGTAAAAGTTTCCGCTCGTACTTGGGGGCAAGGTGATACTAACTTCTAGCGTATCATCTTCCAGTTTTTGATATTGCCAGATGATCTCACCCTCTGGATGCGGAATGGATCCCTCCATCTGCCGAAGTTTTCCCAGACTGGGACGAATGTCTACTGTCGAGAACCCAGGTGAAGCAGGGGTAATGCCTGCCATCAGTCTAATAAAAAACAGGGCGGGACTCGCACTCCAGGCATGGCAATCTGAACGGTCATGATGATCTTCTCCAGTTTCTCCACAAGTGGTGTATCCTCGCTCCATCATTCTGAACCAGATGTTAAGCTGGTCATCAAACAGATCCCCATTATCAGATGCTTGTAGTGCCAAAAACAAATAGAACTTGAAATACAAAGTAGTTCGGTGCAGGGCGTCATCTGCCAGTATCTTATTAAGGAGTGCAGATTGATCTTCCCTATCTACGGTCTCTGTGAGGATGGCAAAAATATTGGTGTGTTGGGTGAAATCATGTTTTGCTGGAGTCTCAGCAAATAATTGGCGATCTCGGTCGTAGCAGAATTTGCGAACCGCTTGCTTCATTTTCGTCCCTACTACATTCCATTTTTCGGCTTCGTGCGTCCATCCGAATGCTGTAAATAGTTCCTGAGCCATTTGAATCGCATAAATATACTGCAATGAAATATTGGCCGTCGAAGATTCGTGCACCCCTGGTGGCGTTCCCCTTTTGAACTTCTCAGACCAATCCACAAATTGCCACCATTTCAAATGTCCAAGCAATCCATTATCTTCGATAAACTGCTCATAGTACTCCAATGTAGACCTTATGCCGCTTAGGAAGGGTTCAATAAATCCCTTGTCAGGACGATACATGTAATAGTCGTGGATCATACCGATGTGCACAAGTGAATAGGTAGGTATGAACAGCATGGTGCGTGTGGGATACCTGCCTTGGGTTATGCCTTCTGGAGTTCGGGACTGCTCAAAGAGTTCAATGGCGTCTCTCATTAACCGGTCGTCACCCGAAAGATATAGCGAAATCAGCGCTTGAATACGTGTATCACCAGGATAGTTGAGTTGCTCATAGTAAGGGCAATCCATATATGTCTCAAAGGCACACAGCCGTGAAGTCCTCCAGCACATCTCCCATAGCTTTTCATATCGCTCCGCATTAGTCTTGAACCTAGCTTTGAGTTGAAAAGGATAGAGGGTGCGATGCGCATAAAAATCGGTGATCTCGAGGGGCTCCTCTCCTGTCATTATATCAAACTGAATATATCGATAGGTGCGCCACCACAGCGGTGTGAAAGATCTTTCAAGGCCTCCATCTGGCATAAACAGATCGTGATATCCCAAGATTTCTTTGCCTTCGATTTCATCTCGGTGCCCTTTAGATTTCGTGGAGTCATATAGAGACTCCGCATACGTTATTCTGATCTCCGATCCTGTACCTCGAGAGATCATCAGATTCGGAAAACCAGCTGTTTCTACACCATTGTCTAACAATATCTGAACCTTGGTATGGGCCGGAACGATCAGTGGATCGTCACCTGCTATGAAATTAGTCAGGTTGTCAATTCCCTGATGGCGACGAATGCTTGCCAAACGTTCTTCGATACGCTCTAGTTGGGGTATGGTACGTGGTGTCAATACCCACATAGCATTTAGGGAAGCTCCATGACCTTTACCTGCTGCCACTCGTTTGGGTTTTGACCAGCTTGCATCTTTGAAATCTATTGACTGCCAACCCCAAGGATACTTGGCTGCAATAACTTTATCACCAGGACCAGCAGCATAGTAACCACGTACTTGAATTCTGTAGGGTATGGGCGAATAGGCGAGATTGCTAGTGACCTTCCATTTTCCATCGCCTGTATAAATGGAACTGGATACCGCCTCTCCTACTTGACAGAGGAATCCATTTTGCAATGTTATTTGGGCTGCTGGAGCATCTTGACCCAAGTGAAATACCTGAGCAGCGAGCACATTTTTACCAACCTTCAAGAAAGGTGCAATGTCAATGTTTTCGTAGCGCCAATGCAACAAGTCTCCCCGGGCCGGCCCAAAGCTAACCTCCTGGCCGTTGAGATAAAGTACATAGCGCTGATCAGCGGATACGTACAGGGAGAGTGAATCTGGCAACTCGGTCATACTGAAAGTACGCCGGTAATGAAAAACGCCATAGTCATGATACGGAGCTGTTGGGTGCGCAATCCATGATGCTTTCCAGAAGTCTCTATTTTGAGCGTCTTGAGTGATATGGTATTCCTGAGCGTGTAATCTCGTCGTTTCTAAAAGAATCAATAGAAAGACAAAGTTATTCAACAATATAGATACGTGAATAGGGGATCTCATCACATTAACCATTAGTCTATTAAATAGTGCACTTTTGTATCTGGTTGGACGTTCATACCAAATGATGTTGCAAAAGCAGGGCTTAAGCTAAATAATATACATCAAAAGATCCAATTTCAAATGCTTCAATTCAACAAAGCTAATTCTGAATTGACAAGGTTGAGCACCTCCACATTTTCAGATAAACATCTTGATAAGTTATCTATCACCCTATACCTTCTTTCATTCATTCTCCTAACGACGGAAATAGCGTGAACACTTTCTTTCAAGTCAGCAAAATCCATCGGTACCAGGCTTCTATCTCCGGCTATGAAATTCTGAACTAAGATTGACTCATATATCTTGAACGCTCCTTAATGAAATTTATGAATTCAGCATTTTGCACATAGCGAATACCAAATAGATTGATTATGGACTTTCTCAGCGCAACATTTTGTACGATTTCAAATCCGGTATTCTTGAGACCTTCGTAGCCATCACTGAGGAGGTAAATATTTGTTCCTGAATAAAAGCAGTAATAGAAGTCATCTTCATAGGTTGAATCATATTCACCATCATTATTCGGGAGTGCTATTATGTTGTCACTTCTGCTATTAAGACCCTCAATTACTGAAATATGATCGGTCAGCAATTTAGAATTCAACTCGATCGTGTTCTTAATTTCCGTTATAATTTCTCTTTCCAAGATCCTTTCCTTCCTCCGCTCATTCCAATTGTTGATTTGTAGGGCGATTAGGATGCCAATCACGACCAGAGCTATCTAACCAATCGCATACAGAATGTACCTCCTTGTGGCTCCAGATTCAACCAACGATCTTCTTATCTTTTTCAGAAACGTAAGCATGGATTGAAGATAGAAAACCAAATTCAAGCCTCTTAGAATAGTTCTATTGATCACCATAGGATCAGATGAAAAGCATTGGCTTCTGTGCGAGTGGTGATTCTGATGGCATGGGTCGTGGATCGGAAGATCCAGGCTATATCTCATACGTTTTCACGAAATTCCATCTAAAAGGTTCCCTTGTAGGGATCATGAATGATAAGTTGCTGGTTTATGCCGATCGGTAGGTCGTGTGGTCAGGTGAGAATCAGAATATGATCCTCAAGAAATGGGCATCCTCGGTAAGGAGAATCTACTTGTCTCGGTCATAATTCTGAAAGATGCTTTTAAAGCACTCTTACTTGACAATCTTGGAAAACAGAACTTGTACGGTACATACGATTAGCATCTTTTTGCGTAGAATAAGTTAAGTTCAACACCTGCTGCGAATTCCACTCTTACATTATGCCCTGCTTGCGAAAGTATTTCCATTCGTGTCCAATCGCTTGATAATGGTATTCCAATCCTGTGCGCGATGAGCTTTATCATTCCCTCCTTTGATAGTCGTCATCATCCCATCTTCCTTTTGCCTATAATTTAAATCTCTACTTTACCTTCAAAAATTGAACTGATCAGTCTAACTAAAATAGCCGAATTATGGAAAAAAGTGAAGTCAAAGCAAGAGTCGTCAACGTCATTGCCAATGTCCTGGAAATTGAAGAGGCAATAATCTCTGACGAAGCCAACTTTGTTTTTGATCTGGGTGCCGATTCTATGCAAAGCCTACTACTTGTTGCGGGATTTGAAGAAGAGTTTGAAATCGAAATGGACGAAGATAAATCTCTGGAGGTTCAGACAGTTGGTCACGCCGTAGATTTTATTATCGAATATTTATAGCTCTGAAGTAAAGCTTGGCTGACTGAATAAATATTTGCTACTAAACCAGCAGTTTGACGAGCATCTTCAATAATTTGAATGTATGATGCAAATAGCAATAAAAATAGATGACTGAATAAGGTATTTTAATAATTCAAATGATTGCCAAATCGTCTTATGTCTGACAGAGCAGAACTTCACCAAAAGAACCTCGAAAAGATCTTTAACCCTCAATCCGTTGCCATTATTGGCGCCAATCAAAATAAGGGGACTGTTCCTTTCGACATTCTTAGTGGTATCCTGTCCGGTGATTTCAACGGGGTCATCTATCCGGTTAGTCCCGGGAGAACACACATCTCGGTATTAAAGGCATACAAATATGTAGTCGATATAGAGGACCCTGTCGACCTGGGTGTTATTGTCTTCCCAAGTACTGTTACACACATGGCTTTGGAACAATGTGGGCAGAAAGGAATAAAATCGGTAGTAATCATCTCGGCAGGCTTCCGGGAGGTGGGAGGTAATGGCATTGAACGGGAAAAACAGATCGTTGAGATCGCTCACAAATATGACATTTCCTTTATCGGGCCCAATTGCCTGGGCATGATAAATACGGATCCTAAAGTACGCATAAATGCTTCTTTTGCCCGACAAATGCCGGCTGCGGGCAGTATAGGATTCCTTTCTCAAAGTGGCGCTTTGTGCACTGCCGTTCTGGATTACGCCCAGGCTAAAGGTATTGGATTCTCGAAATTTGTCAGTTTTGGAAATAAGGCGGACATCTCTGAGGTCGACCTTATGTATTACCTGATGCGCGACGAGAAGACCAAAGTTGTTCTTTTATACCTTGAAGAGGTCAGTGATGGTCCGGCCCTGATGAAAGCGGCCAAAGACATTATTGAACTCACTAGCAAACCCATTCTGATCATCAAGTCCGGTCGCACGGAAGAAGGCGCATCTGCAGCAGCATCCCATACCGGTTCACTTGCAGGCAGGGATGAGATATGCGATGCAGCTTTCCAACAGGCAGGTATTATCCGGTGTGATCATATTGAGGATATGTTCAATATTGCCACCGCATTTGCTTACGAACCCATTCCCTTGTCCAACCGGGTGGCTATCATTACCAATGCCGGCGGACCGGGTGTATTGACTACAGATACCGCCATCAAGGAAGGACTCCAATTGGCTTGCTTTTCGAAAGAGACCACTAAAGTGTTGAAGAAAGCACTTCCCAATACAGCCAATATCAACAACCCCGTAGATGTGATCGGAGATGCAACCGCCGATCGCTATGAAACGGCCATGGACGCAGTTTTCCGGGATGAAAATGTCGACGGTGTGTTTGTGATCCTAACCCCACAATCGATGACCGACATTGATACCATAGCTCACAAGGTGGTAGAAGTCACTCAAAAATATGACAAGCCTGTTTATACTTCCTTTATGGGGGAAACCGACGTTGCCTCCGGAATCCGTATCCTTCAGCAGAACCAGATTCCCCACTATTCTCTTCCCGAGTCTATGAGCAAGGCATTTGCAGTTACTCATCAATTTGGAAAACTCCTACAAAAGGCGCCGGCTCAGAAAATTGAAGGTATCGCAATTGACCAGTTGAAAGCCAAAGAGATCATCCAGCAGGCTATGGAAGATGGGAAAACATTCTTACAGGAATATGAAGCTACCGAATTAATAAAAGCCTATGGCCTTCCGGTAACGAAAGGGATCTTGATCTCGTCGGAAAAAGAGGCTGGTCAGGTTGCCCGCAAAGTTGGTTTTCCAGTCGTAATGAAGGTCCAGTCCCTGGATATCCTCCACAAAGTGGATGTCGGGGGCGTCCAATTGAATATCCTCACCGAGGAAGATGCCCAATTGGCATACCATTCCATAATTTCAAGTGTCCAGGAAAGGCAGCCAGAGGCAAGAATCCAAGGCGTATTCATAACTCGTCAAATCCCCAAAGGGGAGGAAGTGATCCTCGGCCTGAAACGAGATCCTTCTTTCGGTCCGGTTATCATGTTTGGTCTGGGAGGAATTTTTGTAGAAATCTTTAGAGACATCAGTTTCCGGGTTGCTCCGTTAGCAAGAGAAGAGGCGTTTGAAATGATAAAGCAGGTTAAAGCATATAAGATTCTTGCCGGAGCCAGAGGACGGCATCCCAAAGATGTGGAGGCCATTGTCGATACTATTTTGAAGCTGAGTCAGCTGGCTGTCGATCATCCGGAGATCACAGAACTCGACATCAACCCGCTGATCGTTCTTCAAGAGGGGAAAGGATGCTTTGCTGCGGATGTTAAAATCCTTCTCCGGGAAGGGTGAGCGATCAGAAGTCAGAAGCTGGCCCAGCCGCCATCTTTGGCAGTCGGTTAGAAACACGAAGTGGGTGGATCAGACAGGATAAAATAATTTCACTTTTTAATTAAAAACAATAATCATGAGAATATTGATCCATGAGGAATATGATTCATTGAGCAAATGGATTGCTTATTATGTCGCTCGAAAAATTAATCTGAACGGATCGTCACCAGACAATCCCTTTGTGCTGGGTTTGCCAACGGGTTCCAGTCCGCTTGGTACCTATGAGGAACTCATCAGGTTGAACAAAGCCGGAAAGGTTTCCTTCCAAAATGTGGTGACCTTTAACATGGACGAATACGTCGGATTGCCGGAAGACCACCCGGAAAGCTATCACTACTTTATGGAAGAAAATTTCTTCAAGCATATTGATATTCCACGGAAGAATATCAATATCCTGGATGGTAATGCTCCGGATCTGGAAAAAGAATGTGAAGAATTTGAAAAGAAGATCGGAGAAGCAGGAGGCATCCACCTTTTCATGGGCGGAATTGGAGTGGACGGACACCTTGCTTTCAATGAGCCGGGCTCATCGATGACTTCAAAAACCCGAATTAAAACGCTCACCCTCGATACCCGGATCGCCAATTCAAGGTTCTTCGATAACGACATTTCCAAGGTACCTGAAACAGCTCTTACGGTGGGATTAGGCACGATCATGTCAGCCGAGGAGGTCCTGATCATTATAAATGGCTATAAAAAAGCCCGGGCTTTATTCCATGTCGTTGAATTAGGGATCAATCACATGTGGACCGGATCCATGCTACAATTGCATCAGCATGGCATTATTGTTTGTGACGATGAAGCCACCATGGAATTAAAGGTAGGTACGGTAAAGTATTTTAAGGAGATCGAAAGGCATCATCTGGAGAATCTTCCCGAATTATCAAGCTAACACGTGACAATCTTCCCAAAAAACAGAACCATGGAATACAGAAACCTATCCAATGACGAAATTATCAGCCTTGAAAAGCAAGGCTGCTTCTGCAAGGACTGGTCCTTCGTTCTGGTATCTGAATCGTTTACAACCGATAATATCCACCAGGTAAGATTCGAAGGAGAGGTAAAACTAGGGCTTCTGAAAGATCAGCCGTCCGGCTCTTCCGGTCTTTATTACAGTTTCCTAAAAGATTGCGAGATCGGCGATATGGTTTACATCAGCCAGGTAGGCCGACTGGAAGGTTATGTCATTGAAAAAGAAGTAACGATTGAAAATGTCTCATCGCTCATGGTCGAGGGCGAAACCTCTTTTGGAAATGGATTTGAGGTCGAAGTGCTGAACGAAGGGGGTGGCCGGGAATTGCTACTTTTTGACCGGCTCAGTTCTCAGATTGCCTATTTGATGGTCTTTTATCGCCACGAACAAGAGATGATTGCCCAACTCGAAAATTTGATCCAGGACTATTCCCAAAGTAAAAGATCTTCCAGGGGAAAGATTGAGTCAGGATGTCTAATTCGGGATGTACAGACCATCAGAAACGTAAACTTTGGACCAGAAGCCAGGATTATCGGTGCACAGTTGTTGGAAGAGGGCACAATCGTCAGTTGCAAAGAAGATCCAGCCCGAATCGGCGACGGTGTGATCGCCAAAAAATTCATCATTCATTCCGGATCCCGGGTTGATTCAGGGGCCATCCTAGAGACGTGTTTTGTGGGGCAGGGCGTTAGGATCGGGAAGCAGTTTTCAGCTGAGAGCTCAGTCTTTTTCGCTAATTGTGAAGGATTCCATGGAGAAGCAGTAAGCCTCTTTGCAGGTCCATATACCGTCACTCATCACAAATCTTCCCTGCTCATTGCCGGAATGTTTTCATTTTTCAACGCGGGAAGTGGAACCAATCAGAGTAATCACATGTACAAATTAGGACCGCTGCACCAGGGTATACTGGAAAGAGGGTCCAAGACCGGCTCTTTTGCCTACCTGCTGTGGCCGAGTCGGATCGGTGCGTTCACGGTGGTCATGGATAAACACAGTAGCAATTTCGACACATCCGAATTTCCGTTTTCCTACCTCACCACCGAAAACGGCAAGAGCATACTGACACCAGCTATGAACCTGTTTACAGTCGGAACCAGAAGAGACAGCGATAAGTGGCCTAATCGGGACCGGCGAAAAGATCCCGACAAGCTCGATCTGATCCGCTTTGAGCTGTTCAGCCCCTATATCGTCGCCAAAATGATCCAGGGAAGCGAGATATTGCAAACCCTTTATGACCATACTTCCAAAAAACAAAAATATGTCAAGTACAAAGGCATATCGATCCTTCGGCTGCTGTTGAAAACCTGTCGAAAATTCTATCAGATTGCCCTTAAGAAATATTTTGGGGAACTGCTCCTTAACCAATTGGAAAAGGGAAACTTCGAGAATATGTCTGAACTGAGGAGCTGTCTGAAACCAGCCAAAAACGGCCGTGGCGACTGGATTGATCTGGCCGGTCTTTTAGCTCCTCAAACCGCTCTTCAGTCAATTCTACAAGACCTGAAAGATCAAGTGATTAATGATATCGAACACCTCCATTTACGCCTGAAAACCATCCATGACGATTATGATGCTTTTGCCTGGTCGTGGTATGCAGAGGTTTTGGAACGGGAAGAAGGAATACAACTGAGTCAGATCACTAAGGAACAACTGCAGGAACTGGTGATGCAATGGAAAGTTAATTCGCTAAAGCTCAACAATATGATCTTGACAGATGCCGAAAAGGAATTCGATCAAAATAGCACGATCGGGTTTGGTCCCGATGGTGATGAAGAGGTGAAAAAGGCTGATTTTTCCCTAGTCAGGGGGACTTATGAAGAAAACAAATTTGTGAAAAGCCTGCGAGCCGAGAACAAAGAGATCGAAAAGAAGGCAAACGGTTGGATGGAGTTATTGGAAAAAGAGCGCGTTTACAACCCACTAGGGATTTCAAACCCTTAGAGGGTGTCAAAACCAGGCCACTTCATTATCATGTGGTTCTGTTTGAGCAATAAAATATGACATTGTCCACGGTTATTTGGGCCGGTGGGGCATCCTGCCCCTAAATGATACACCTATGCAGCGAGCACATTCTCACCGACTTGAACATACGGAGCAATATCAATGCATTCATAACGCCAATGCAGCAATTCCCGTCTGGTGAGACCGAAGTTGATCTCCTTACCGTTGAGGTACAACACATAGGACTGATCTGATGAAAAGTAGAGGGGTATCGTATCAGGTACCTCAGCCAATGAGAAGTTTCGACGACAGTGAAAAATACCATAGTCGTGTTATGGCACGGTGGGATGTACGATCCAATACGCCCTCCAGAAGTACTTATTCTGGGAGTCTTCAGTGATGGTGTATTCTTGGGTAGCTAGGCCTGCGGTTACCCAAAGGATTACCAGGAAGAAAAGCCATCTCAGAAAAAATTAGGCGACATAGTGATCTCATTGCATAATCTTGGTCTGATTAAATAGATGTACACCTAAGGCCACTAGTTCGGAATAACGGGTCAAATACAGGGCTTGAGACAAATAATGTACATCAAAAGATTTAATTCCAAATACTTCAATTGGACAATTCAAATTCTGAATTGACAAGATCGAGCACCTCCTCATTTTCATTTAATCATCTTGACAAGTTGTCTATCACTCTAGGCCGACTTTCTTTCATTCTTCTCACTACGGAAATAATTGTCGAGCGGCACCGACCTTAGATCCAAATCTTTAATTATTTTATTTAATTTGGTAAAATGAGGATTTATCTTACAATTATTTATCTGGTATTGCTGAATTTCCATTTATATGCTCAGGCAGATATTGCTATTAACAAGGTCAGTGTAAGTGGTGATGGCTCAAATGATTTTCCCGTGTTGGTTCAAATGGAAATTATCAACAAAAGTGCCGTGCCGGCAGGATTGCTGATACCTTACATGTCTTTTCTAAATGCTGCCGACGATACATTTATCGATAGTTGGGATGGGGCGCCAATTCGTGATTTTGCGGGTGGTGATACGGTGATCCTCACTTCCGATCCATTAATTTTGCCGGCGGGCCGACAAGCCATAGATTCCATACGAATCGATTGCGGTGCCAGCGCAGATGACGATCCTACTGAAGCCGATAATTTTGTATCGCTAGTACATGTTCTATCATCTTGTCGTTTCAGTTTTAGTGAGGCTCAGCAAGTTTTCCTGGAATTTTTAGGGTTCGACGCCCTCCCACCTTTGGCCGCTATATTTATGTTTCCGGAGGCCCTCGGTCCCCAAACCGGCATCCAATCCTTTAAAGGCGAAGAGTTTTCTGAGGTGCTGTCTGCAGCTGCCTGGTTTGCCATGTTGGTCAAAAGTCCTTTCGACTATTTTGAGAAACCGGTAGAATACTTTTTATTAGACTGTGGCACGGGAGAGATTCGATCAATTAAAGCCAATTGGTTTCCATTAATTGATGGCCAGGCATGGAATCCAACTATATATTCAGGGGAGGTTATTCACGGAACTCCACCACCTGAAACGGAAACGCCTTCGATTGATACCACATTTGGCACCACTAGATCAAAGGCAGATTCAGCCTGTGCACTTCTAGTTGGTGGGGTTGACCCCAATGAAAGGACCCAGTTTATGTTTGACAATTCCCTTCAACTTATGAAGCGGAACCTGACTGAGGCTCCCTGGGGCCCCAATCTCGATACAGCAAATGTGTTAGTCAGAAGAGGAATTGACAGAGAGCAGATTTATTCAGAGCTGCAGAAGTTGAAAGAAGGTTATAATAAAATCTATTTCTACTTTACCGGTCATGGCGAGCAAAATGGCACAATCCGGCCCAAAGGTTCTGGGATGCGATTCAGGGATATCTTTTATACATTATTGGGTTCTAATGGTGCTGAGGAAGAGGCCGATGCAGATGAAATGTGTTTCATATTTGAGACCTGTTTTTCTGGACAGGCAATCGAAGCGTTTGAGAAGATCAGGTTAGAATATGAAGAGGAACAGATACCAATAGATAAAAATATCAGCATATTTACTAGCTCTTCCAAAGATTCAACTAGTAGCGGTATTAAACCAGAGAATTTTGGATTTAACCAAGGTGGTGGTGTTTATTCATTTGGAATGCATGCCAGCTTTTATGACACTGGGACTGACCAAAATCAGGATTCCTGTATTACCTTGGAGGAGGCTCATGATGCGACACTGAGGCGTAACTGGGAAATGGTCAAAGAAAAGGATCCGCAAAAATACGAATACCGTGGTCACGAACTTGCTCAAATAGAAGAGTCCATTATTGATGAACTATGTTCCAGCTATGGCGACTCAGCAGTATTGGGCAGTATGGTCAATCTGTATCCGCATCGGATTGATTCGGTGATTCGTGTACAATCATTTGATGAATCCTTTGAGCTCAATTTGGAACTCAACTCATATTTTGGATGGGTGGATTGGCTCCCACAATCTAGGTTCGGAAAACCCGTCACCTATTATGTAATAGATGCTCAGACTGGAGAAATAGCTCTTTACGACAGCATACCCTTTTGGCCTATTATCCCGGAGATACCAGATTACAATGCATTTGACAGCATCGGCATCATATCATCGCCGCCATTACTTAGTAACCCAGATCCAACTGTTGAAACCGTTTTTGAAGAGGCAATTCCAGCACCTACCCGGGATTCGGTTTGTGCCCTGCTTATATCTGGCAATGATCCACGTGCTCTGGGAAAGCAAAAAGCATTTGAATCGGACCTGGATATATTCAAAAAGAATCTAATTCTAGAAAAATTGGGGGCAAAACTCAATGAATCCAATATTCTGGAAAGAAGCGGTATTAGTGCAGATTCTCTCCTTAGTCTCTTCAAGTCACTGGAAAACAAATACAAAAAGATCTTTTTCTACTATGTGGGTCATGGCTCAAAAAGTGGTTTTATGTGCACCGGAAACTCGCGCGCCGAATGGTTGGATTATTTCTCTTTGATGTTTGGTCTAGACGGCATAAACGCTTCCGAATATTGTATTGTACTGGACTGCTGCTATGCAGGTCTGGCAATTCCAGAAGCACAAAAGATCCCGACTTTTCTACGGAAAAATGTAGAGATATATACTGCAGCCAACGCAACAAAAGCAGCTTATATTGACCAGCATCAGGCGGGAAACAAGATCAATCGCTTTGGTTTTTTTAGCAACAATTTCTTACGCTGTTACGGAGATCCCGAGGCGGAAAGAGATGGGATCGAAGGTATATCGTTTAGAGAAGCGTTTGATTGGCTCTTTAAACAGAATCCACGACATTACCTGGGGAAGGATATTTGGACATTATCGTGCCCCAATTATTTTATCAACCGGACTTGCAATGACACGATAATCGAAGTCGGCAACAAGACTTTCAGTGATCTCGACCTGGAAGTGCGTTTTAGATCGAAACAAAGATCCCTCAATGCAATTGACATTACTGCTCAAGTTGATTTTAATACAACTGTGCAGACTTATTCAAGCTCAGACATTTTTGAAATTAGTCCTAATCGACTATGGTCCCTGGACGGATTACTTGATCTAGGACCTTCATTACAGGCAGACTTGATTCTTAAGTTGGATTCCAATATTGATACGCTCCATGCCGTAGTCGGAAGAACCGGAGTGGTCAACCGCAAAGACCCATTGGCTGAGTGGCAGGTTTATACGGCTGGCACCTATAATCAGGATAGCAATTTTATCTATATACCTGATTTTTCCACTGGATTCCAATGGGCCATTGCCAAAGTGACGGATCAGATGACCAGCACGACCATAACTAATCCCGTGCATTTCGATCTCAAAATTGGCCCTAGTCCGGCAAAAGAAAAAATCGAAATTCAATTAAACTTAGAGCGCGCCATGTCAATCCGGATCGACCTCTTAAACATCCAGGGTAGAAACATTAAAAACGTTGAGTCCTCGATCTTGACTGCAGGCAACTATCACTATAATGTTGATATCGGATCAATGTTATCAGGCACCCACTTCATCCAATTGGTAACTCCCGATAGCATTTATTACCGGAAGATTATGATAATGAGTCAATAAATTGCGATAATGGAGCTTGTCGTGCTAACTACTCTCAGCTTTTTTTGGCAAGTTTACATAAAGCCGGAAAATGATTTATTACAGGTTTAGTGCTCCTCCAGCAAGGGGGCCATGCTGAATTTGCCATTTAAACTGGATATTTTTGTAATACCATCACTAGCGCCGCTAATAGCGGAAATGCCTTCGCTTTTCCCTGTTTTTCGCGAACAACCTCCTTGGATCCTGATATTTTATTATCTGCTGCAGTAATATTTGAAGATCCCTTGGCAATAAAATTGCTGTTGATTGATTTCCCCTGCCAAGCGAACGGATGGTGTTATTGGTAAGAACAATATCACGTGTTTCTCCACCAATAAGGAAACCGCTTGACTCCTCCTTCATGCCGTTGTTTTCAATTATATTATTGGTAAAAGTATTCCGGTGACCACTATTTTGCTCAGTTTCATTACGGAAAAGAACGCCCTGGAAACCATTTTCGTAGATATGGTTATTATAAAAAATGTTATCCGTATCATGATGACCAATTGAAATTCCATTATCACCGTTTGCATAAACCTTATTATTTCTGAAAATTCCATTTTGCACTCGCCAACATAAGAATATTCCATCCTACCTGTTATCATGACTAACACAATTTTCAACGGTCGAATGGTCAGATCCTGTTCCGGGATGAAACCCAAGTCAATTACCATTTGATGCTTCACATCCCTTCAGGGTAATCATTTCAGTAATCTGCCAGCTAAAAGAGTCTCCATTAAATTCATTAATCTTGACATTCTCCACGAGGCAGTTTTTGGATTTGTGGATATAAATTCCACCTCCACGGCATCCGTTGATATAGTCGTTTGTCTCCTTATTGGCCTCTACAACCAGATCAGCAATTTTAACATTCTCAACTCCTACGGCCTCAATAATCGAACAACCATTCGTAACTATACCATTCAAAGACAAATAATCATAATTAGGTGATTACCAATATAAAGGTGCCTTTTTGAAGGCTTCCCCAAAAAGTGGACAACTTAAAAGTGTAAAAATCAATAAATTTAAGTTGTTATGAAAAGATCAAAATTCAGTGAAAGTCAGATCATCAAAGCGATCAAGGAGAATGAACGTGGACGTAGTGTAGATGAAATATGTAGGGAGTTAGGCATAGCTACAGGCACGTTTTACAATTGGCGCAAGCGCTATTCTGGGATGGAGGCTTCCCAGCTTAAAGAGCTTAAGGAGCTACAAAGTGAGAATGCTAAACTAAAGCGGATGTATGCCGAATTGGCCTTGCAGAATACGATGCTTAAAGATGTTCTGGGAAAAAAGTGGTAGGGCCTTCTACCAAGCGCCATGCATTTTCTTATCTGCAAGGAAAGTATGAGCAGAGCACCAGTCTGATATGTAGAACCATTGAGCTAGCCAGATCAACCAAATACAGAAAACCGGTTAAGGATGATCGTGAGGTGGAAAACAAGTTGATGCAGCTAGCTGTGAAATACCCGACTCGGGGCGTTGATTGGTACTATTTAAAGATTCGGCAAGAAGGCCATAAGTGGAATCGTAAGCGGATTCTTCGCATATATCGTAAGCTTAATTTGCAAAAGCGACGTAAGCACAAAAGGCGAATTAATAGACCATACAAGCAAGGTCTAAGCCAACCGCTCATGCCTAATGTCACATGGAGTATGGACTTCATGAGTAATGGACTGGAGGATGGTCGTACGGTTTGCATATTGACAATCATAGACGATTATAATCGAGAATGTCTGGCTATTGAATGTGGAATAAGCATCCAATCCACTAGGGTAATTAGGGTGCTAGAGCAACTGATCGAGCAACGTGGTCAACCGGAACAAATCAGAACAGATAACGGCCCAGAATTTACCAGTCATGCATTTAGCATATGGTGTGAATCAAAGGGGATAGATCCATTGTTCATTCAACCGGGCAAACCCCATCAGAATGGATTTATCGAAAGATTCAATAGGACTTACCGTGAAGACATATTGGATGCATATATTTTCAACACCCTACCACAATTACAAATAGTAACAAACCAATGGATTGATAACTATAATACAGGTCATCCTCATCAGTCACTTGGCGGTCTCACTCCGATAGCATTTGAATATTCACGACGCAAAGAAATTTCTGCTTACGAAAAAGTAAAGGTTAAAATGAACGACTCCCAAAGGTCGTCGACCCTGACTCTTTCTTCACCAGAAAAGAGGCGGTCGCTATGTGAAATTCAAATGGAATAATTTAATTTAGAGTTGTCTCACCATCGGTAAGTCTTCACCACTGTCATGCAAGCAAAGGATGCCCAGAGAGGATTAGAATAAAAGATGCACATTTGGCCTTTGATAAGTTGTTAGATGATCTTGCGCCAAGTCTTGAGGTGTGCGAACTCTTCAGCTTGGTCCTTGGAGAAAGATACAAAGAGTCTAAGGAGACAAAATTCAACCGGATCAAGAAGATTGAATCGGATATTGTAAAGCTGGAAGAGCGAAAGAATCGGTTGCTGGACAAGTTATTAGATGACGTAATTGACAACACTATGTACCAGAAACATTGTCAATATCTAACAAATGATATCTTTGAGAAGAAAGAGGAACTGATACTATTAGGGGATCATCAGAAGGATCTGAGTGATTACATTGAATTTGGCGTATTTCTACTTAAAAACTTCAAACAACTGTACCACAGAGGAGATGTTTCAATTAGGAACAAGCTGCTGAGTTCGATACTAGATGAAAAATTGGTGTTTAGCAATCAAAAGTATCGAATCCCAAAATTCAATGAAGCATTTACCTATATCTATGTGAATACCAGAAAGTTAGAAAGGCGAAAAACAAAAGAGGCATCCAATCTTTCGAATGTGTCCCGCCTAGTACCCGGAGCGGGGGTCGAACCCGCACGGCCTCAACGGCCACAGGATTTTAAGTCCTGCGTGTCTACCAATTCCACCATCCGGGCTAGAAAGGATTATTACGGAAAAGATCGCTAAAAAAAAGCTATCTACAAAACGACTACCTAGCTTACTAGGAATGAACCATCTATTGGGCAAATGCCCCCATCTTCTTAAGCTTGTAGCGGGCTTTTAGAATCTCACTGCGTCTCTCCACGGAAGGTTTGGCAAAATGCTTGCGATTACGCAATTCCTTCATGACACCGATACGACGGTGCTTTTGCTTATAACGCTTAAGTGCCCGTTCGATGTTCTCCCCTTCCTTGACATTGACTATAATCATAATTTGCTTTTTTTCAAACAGTCGCAAATGTAGAATTTTATCAACATTTATACCAAAAAGTTTTAGGCCTTCACCATAAAAACCAATGTCTCAAACCCGTACCTTATGAGGCCCCAAAATAAGACAGAATCGGTCCCAGCCTGTTGACTCACTCAGAAACGACCACTCGGGATGAAAGAATCTTCTACTTGACAGGTGTCTCCGCTTAGAATCGCGGCAACGTATGAAAGGAAATGATCTCAATGGTGGTACCCCAATTGTATATTGACATCACGTCTACCCGCTTTGCCGCTATTTCCACCGAAGCACCTTCCACCTTTAGTTGGTCAGGCATATTCACCGGCAGCCATTGAGTGCCAGATTCATCTTCTATTCCCCAGAAACCGCCTTCAAGATTCACTTTGACTACCGTTCCCTTAATGTTCATGTTTGCACTGTCCATAGTACTAGTGTTTCATTAAGGTGCTGAATAAGGGTAGTTTGTTTACCGATCGTATCTTCCAATTCTGCCAACTTATCCTCAGTAGAACCTCCCAGCGTATGCGAAAAAGCACTAATCCTAGTTTCGACATGCCACAGCTCTCTAATCTCAGATATGTTGAGTCTTACATTCTTGTAATAGTTATTGTCTGAGACTAGTTCTAAATGTCTATGCCGCTGAAGGTTATTGATAACACGTTTAACCAAAATCGAGGATCGAGTTACGACGACATACACATGGTAATCGTGCAAACCACTAAACCAATCATTGGGGTCGATGGCACTGCAAACCAAACGATCACCTTCTCGCAAAGTCGGATACATACTATCCCCTTCAACGTCAAAGGAGCGATAAGATCCATGCTGAAATTTTCTATCTGGAAGGGCATAGTTGGGAAGAGATTTAAAAAACTGTGGATCATGTAGCTCCTGAGCGTAGCCTGCTTGAGCCGCAATCGGCACATGGACAATGCGCTCTTCACCACTTGCATCTACTCCCACGGTAAGTACGCGAAAATTATCCTTTCCCGCTTCGTCCAGAAACATTGATCCCTCGCCAGCGTATAAGTAAACAGGATTGATGCGAAAAAACTCCACCCCTTTGCGAATCAGGTCCAATGGTGCATCACGTTTACCTTTGATGATATCATTGAGATTCTGAGGTAAATAATCTAGTGCCAGGGCAAATTGTCGACTAGACTTAACCCTTCCATCATCTTTCAACTTATTGTGGCATTCCACAAATCTGGTGGTAACAGGACTGGGCATACTTCATTAAGAATGTTCAGATCAAATATAATCAATAATCTTAATGTGTAATTCAATCCTTTCGAACTGGCTCTATTAAGCTTGAATAATTTGGGTAAAATCATCGGCTTTCAGTGATGCGCCGCCAACCAATGCGCCGTCAACATCAGGTTGTGCAAAGATTTCTCCGGCATTGCTGGGTTTTACGCTTCCACCGTATAAAATATGCAGGCTTTTAGATGCGTCTCCGTATTTGGCAGCTACCATTTTCCTAATCTCTAGATGCATTTCCTGCGCCTGTTCTTTAGATGCTGTAACTCCAGTGCCTATGGCCCAGATGGGTTCGTATGCTATGGTGATGTTTGCAAAAGCGGTTTCGTCAAGGTGAAACAGTCCTTCTTCAAGCTGTTTTTGAACAAAAGCTACATGACCATTGGCTTCGCGTACTTCCAAGGGTTCTCCACAGCAGAATATGACCTTCAAACCGGCTTCTAGTGCGGCATCTACTTTTGCTGCAAGGATGGCATTGTCCTCATGGAAGTATGCCCTGCGCTCTGAATGACCCAAAATCACGTATGGGACATCAATAGCGGCAAGCATTGCAGCTGATATTTCACCGGTGTATGCACCTGAAACTGCTTGATGACAGTTTTGTGCCGACAATTTAATGGCGTGCCCCTGCAGATTCGAAGACAGTTCACTGAGGTACAGACTAGGTACGCCCAATATCACTTGAGTACCGGCTGGAATCGATGCCGTTTTCAACGCATTGACGAGATCATTGGCCTCGCCCCTTATCTTATTCATTTTCCAATTTCCTGCAACAATTTTATTTCTCATATGGCTTCTTATTTATGGATTAATTTTTATCGGCTCGTCTTCTATTCTCAGACAACAAATACTTCAATCTGTGTATCCTAAACAGTATATGTCACGTCTAAAGCAAATAATAAAGTGAAACAAGTAGGGGTACCTCACGATTTATGTGCTATGAAGTAAATCAATGCTTCCGAAAAAATGAGAGATACTCTGACGATATCATATGGTCGCAATGTTAGCATAAAAATTGCTATCTAGAATAACGGATGCAAATAAAATTGATATAGCTATTAAATGAACGAGCAATGAGATCAATAGCGGATTTACCATCCAATGCTTACGATGTTGGAAGGTCTTTAGCCTCAGGCATTGAACCTTATACGGGCCCATGGGGAGAAAAGCAGGTGCTGCACCTATTACGACGGACACTATTTGGCCCTCAAGTGGATCAAATCAACATGTTCAAGGAAATGACCATGGACGAAGCGGTTGACAGGCTATTAGAAACCGAGCAGGATCCGCAGCCACCCCTCAATCATTACAATGATGAAGAGATCAAGGACCCGGAAGTCCCACTTGGTGAAACTTGGATAGATAGCTACACCAGAGAGGATTCTGATATCACTGGAGCAAGAGTAGTATCACTCAAAACCTGGTGGATAAATAATGTACTTAATCAAGGGCCTTCCCTACATGAAAAAGTGATCTTTTTCTGGCACAATCACCTTGCAACTCAATCATGGGATGTGTTCTGGCCCAATCTGACCTATCACCATTTTGAGATGCTGCGCAGGCACGCCTTCGGCAATTTCAAGGATTTGATCAAAGAGGTGACACTTGATCCACATATGTTGTTGTATCTGAATGGTGCTTTGAATCGGGAGGAAGCACCTGATGAAAATTATGCCCGGGAACTTCAGGAACTTTTTTGCATTGGCAAAGGAGCCGGCGCAAAATTTACAGAAGGCGATGTGCAAGCAGCGGCACGGGTACTCACTGGTCATTCCATAGATTGGGATGATAAGGGGAAATATCTTTTCCGGCCATATTGGCACGACGCTGGCGACAAGCAGTTTTCTGAATTTTACGATGGTGCCGTAATCAAAGGAAGAGAAGGAGAAGATGGAAAGGAAGAGTATGAAGAATTGATTTCAATATTGTTTAAGACCTCAGAACTACCAAGATTTATAGCACGAAAGCTGTATCGCTTTTTTGTATACTCAGATATTGATGATGAGACGGAAAGGTTGGTCATTGAACCACTTGCCGAGATCTTCTCGAACAACAACTACGAAATTAAGCCCGTACTAAGCGTACTATTTCGATCTGCTCATTTCTTCGACGAAGCTAATCGAGGTGCGATGATCAAGTCTCCTCTTGATTTTCTGATTGGCCTCTGGCGTACAGGAGGAATTCTGATGCCTGAAGAGGCGAGCCCAGTGAATGAGCATGAAATCAGGAGCAACATGCTGTGGAGTATGGGCACGCAAGGTTTAGAAGTACTCGATCCACCCAATGTGGCCGGTTATCCTGCCTATTACCAATTTCCGCAATATGATAAGAGTTGGATCACCACCAACACGATCACGAACCGGGCGTTGATGACAGACTCTTTTGTGTATTGGGGATTCTGGTCACGTAATCTGCGCACCAATCTGGACATCCTCGCTCATCTAAAAGCACTTGATCACCCTGAAGATCCGATAAAATTAGTGGACGAAATATGCATCAAGCACTTGGCCTATGATCCAGATGCGAGCATTAAGTCTAGAATGGTAGGCATCCTGCTCAGTGGCCAACAAAACAACGCTTATTGGACCAATGCCTGGTATGAATACCTAGATGCCCCAAATGACGAAATGAAGAAAAATACTGTTGAGCTGCGATTGAAGGTCATGTTCCAATTTCTTTTTCAATTATCTGAATACCATCTCGTTTAATCCACCAATATGAAAAGAAGAAATTTCATCAGACACGCTACGAGGACTGCCTTGCTTCCACCATTGATAGGTTCAGGTGGTATGGCCGCTTTTACCAAATCCCCATTATTTCAAGGTTTGGGATACAATGAAGTGGATACTGATAAGGTGCTGGTCTTGATATACTTAGGTGGTGGAAATGATGGCTTAAACACGGTCGTTCCTATAGACC
>JABDMH010000002.1 GCA_013001595.1 Saprospiraceae bacterium
ACAGTCCAGATGTTGGTACTAGTGAGCGCACTCCCAAAAGATTGCCAAATCAAGATTCTTTTGGCGATCTTTCCATTTTTCTCAATCGGCTGATACTCAGGCATCACCCAATCTCGAAAAAGCGTAAATCTCATCCAAAATAGACTCATTTTATGAAAATGGCACTTTCCAGAGTGCGCTCACTAGTGAATAGCCTCTTCATTGAAAAAGAAGGTTTCCGAAATGGCATCATTAATCTGATTTATATTGACTTGCACATCGTCGATAAACTCATGCAGTCCTTCACCTATGACTTCTTCAATCTTACGATATTCCAGCAACGACCGAAGTCGGCCGATCCTTCGTTCAGCTTCATTGCTGTATCCCGCCCTGTTTCCAGAGATGTCATGAAGTGCCTGTTGTACAGCAATAAGGCAATGCAACACTGATCGTGCAAATTGACGATCTAGCAGTAGAAAAGCTACAATATCATGCGTTTGAATGGTGCCAAAAGTCTTTCGGTACATGTCATATGCGCTGACTGATTTTAACAGAGCACCCCATTGGATGAGGTCTACCGTTGAACCTACGGATTTGGTGTTGGGTAAGAGGTAATGATATTTTACATCTAAAACTCGTGATGTTTTATCTGCCCGCTCTAAATATTTTCCAGCTATTCTGAAATTCCAACCTTCATTTCTGGAAATGGTTGCATCAAAAATGCCGTAGAGTAATTGGCAGCCTTTTTTGATTTCGTTGAGCAGTGTCCTTGGCTCGTTTTGCATTAAATCATTGACTAAGTCTTCATTTGTAATATAGTGATATAGGGCATTTACCTGTTCCCATACTTCTTTGGTGATTTCAGGACGTATCTGACGGGCATTCTCTCTCGCCTGTATAATGCAATTTCGAATAGAGTTGGGATTTTTCTTATGCAATGCTAGGAAATCCACCACATTAGATTTCGAAACGGTATCATATAGTTTGTCATATAGGGGCCAACCTCCTGTCGTGATGACTAGAGGTTTCCATTGTTCGGGAAATCCCGGAGCAAGCTCTAGGGATAGATTGAAATTTACGTCGATAAAACGAGCATAATTTTCAGCCCTTTCCAGATATCTGCTCATCCAATAGATGGAATTAGCGGTTCTACTTAGCATACCTTTTTTTATTCAGAATCAAAATGTAAAATAAACTAATAAAGAACCCATGTGTCTTTACTTCCTCCACCCTGAGAAGAATTGACAACCAAGGAGCCCTTCTTTAGGGCTACGCGTGTTAAAGCTCCGGGAATGATCTTTATTTCTTCGCCATAGAGAATATATGGGCGCAGGTCAACATGTCTTCCTTCTGGTACGCCATCCACCATAGTAGGTACTCGCGAAAGTGAAATCGTCGGTTGTGCGATATAGCCATTGGGATTTTCCTTGATTTTCTTAACAAATTCATCCTGTTCTTCTTTGGTAGATTTTGGTCCAATCAACATTCCATAGCCGCCAGATCCATCGGTTTTCTTGACCACTAAATCAGCTATATTATCAATAACAAATTTACGTTGGTCATCTACTGAACATAAATAGGTATCGACATTCTTTAGGATGATCTCTTCATCGAGATAGTATTTAATAATATCAGGAACATAGGCATAGACGGCTTTATCATCTGCAACACCATTACCTGGAGCATTTGCCAGAGCCACATTGCCTTTTCGATAAACATCAAAAATACCCGGCACACCCAGCATTGAGTCTTTACGGAAGTGTAAGGGGTCAAGAAAATCGTCATCAATCCGACGATATATGACATCAACTTGTTCCAATCCTTTGGTCGTTCGCATGAAAACATGGTCACCTTTAACCACCAGATCTCTTCCTTCTACCAGCTCTACCGCCATTTGCTGAGCCAAATATGAATGCTCGAAGTAGGCAGAATTATAGGTGCCAGGTGTCAAAACGGCAATGGTAGGATTAGGATTATCTGAGAGATGGGCCAGTGTTTTTCTTAGATGCATCGCATAATCCGTGACTGGTCGAACTTTTAACTTTTCGAAGATATCAGGAAAAGTACGCTTCAAAATCTCTCGATTTTCCAACATATAAGACACTCCACTTGGACAACGCAAATTATCCTCCAGCACCCTAAATTCACCGTGCTCATCTCGGATTAAATCCGTACCCACGATATGACACCAGATGTCTTTTGGCACATCCAGGTTTTGACATTTTTCCAGGTAGGAGGGACAGTTCAAGACTAAGTCTTTGGGAATTATTTCATCTTTTAGGATCTTTTGTTGTCCATAAATGTCATTGAGAAAGAGATTTAGGGCGTAGATTCTTTGTCGGAGTCCCTCCTCTATATGTGCCCAGTCTTCCTGAGGAATAATGCGAGGAATTAGGTCCAGGGGAAGGATGCGTTCGGTACCTTGATGATCGCTATATACATTAAATGTCATACCAATTGATCGCTGTGCACGATCACTGGCATACTGAAGTTGTAGCATCCGTTGGGAACTCATTGATTCCATCTTCTGCATCAGCACGTTAAAGCCCGGTCTTATCTCGCTATTCGAACCAAACATTTCATCAAAAAAGCCATCGTATTCGTAAGCTGAAAAATCTATCTTTTGCATATTCAATGAGAGTTACTGAGTCTTCTTGGGGCAGAAAGAATATAGCAAAATTCTCCAATTATGCCGAGATGGCAAATGAGGGATGACTTTGATTTGTTTGCACGGGGTCGATTTGAAAATCAAAGAACTATTGACAATGGGAGGACGGTTCATCTTCGCTAAACTGCTGATTAATAGAAATTTGGCACTTCTTGCAGCTTTGTTTTATGATTTTACAACTGCTGATTTGATATTTGAACCTCACAATTTCCATAAAAAACATTAGTACCCTGTCTACCGGAATGTTGTCGTTAATTCTGGCCCCACTTCGACAAGCTCCGTACAGGCCTTTTTACGAAGTACTTCGTTGCATCCCGATTACTATCGGGACGCCAGGACTCCGGCCATTCAAACGTTTTGACACCCATACCGAGGCGTGGTGGGCTTTGCCAATCACAAAATTGAACGCAGAAATATTCAGCATAATCAAGTAGACAGACTAGGGGTGGTTAAGCCTATCCATGCTCTTGCTTAAATATAGTGCAAGTGCCTTGGCTTGATTGTGTTCGCGGTCCTTAGCACTGAAGAGCAGCAGAATTTTTCGTTCTTCGGCAAGCTGAATTATTTGATTGACTAACTGTGATTTTTTATCTAATTCTTTGTGATATTTTCGGCAGAAATCTACAAATTTTTTAGGATCATGATTAAACCATTTTCGCAGTTCATGGCTAGGAGCAATTTCTTTGAACCAAAAGTCTAGTTTCGCAACCTTTTTTGAGACGCCTCTGGGCCAAATCCTGTCGACCAATATTCGATATGGCTTAATGACGTCCTCCGTCCGATCGTAAATTCTGCGTATCTCTATCAGCATTTGTTTGGCGATGTCATGGAACTTCAGCGGCGTAGATATTATCAGTCAAAGCGTGTAAAAAGGCTAAAAGATCATCACGTTGTTGAGTAGAAAGAGCAAATGGTTTTATCTTTTTACTCTGACCCCTCCTTGGTTCTTGTCCGACCTGTTCGTAATGATCAATTACTTGCTCTAATGTCCCTAGACTGCCGTCGTGCATGTAAGGGGCCGTAATAGTAACGTTTCTTAACGATGGCACACGAAATTTTCCGTGATCAAGAGAATCTAAGGTAATAAGCGCCCTTCCGAGGTCCTTATAATTTTCATGGAGGCCATTATTTTCAAAGGCGTTTTCGGTAAAATTGAAACCACCATGACAGGCACGGCAGTTGAGTTCATTACTTTCAAAAAGTGCCAGGCCGCGCTTAGCTGAAGGCGGTAGTGCACTAGAGTCGCCAGCTAGATAATTATCATAAGGAGTATCAGTACTCAAAAGTGTTCGGACAAAACTGGCTAGAGCGTGAGAGATCGTCTTTGGACTGATGTTTTCTCCATAGGCCTCTTGAGATAATTTTTGATACGCTGAATTTTGGGACAAGCGATCACTTAAAGACAAGATTGAAATGCCCATCTCATTTTCATCTTCGATCGGAACAAGAGCCTGAAGATCGAGTCTTTTTACACCACCATCTTTATTTACCAAATCAAGGTATCCAGCATTGAGAAGAGAAGGTGTGTTTCGTTTTCCAAGTCGTCCGTAGATGCCTGGCGATACCACGTGCCCGTCTGTGAATGCTAATTCAGGTAGATGGCAAGTAGTGCAAGCTATACTGCTGTCAAGTGATAGATTTTTATCGAAGAAGAGTGCTTTCCCCAAAGCAACCTTTTCTGGTGTGGGCTCATTTTTTGCGGGAAATACCATCGGTGGAAAATGAGCTGGTAATTGCAATTCTAGATCAGCATGACCACATGCAATCAGAAGAATGGGCCAGGACACAAGACAAATAAATGTTTTGAAGCCATACATCAATTGGCGCTTATCTAACAGTCATGGCTCTAGAAAGATTATCAAAAAGACGCTGAGCCAAAGGGAGGTTATCTACAGTGTGAGTCTCTAGCTCGGTACTCATGTCCACTCCTTCGAAAAGTACTCCGAGATCTAGTACAAACGACACCACATTAGCTCCTTCTACAATCTGGATATTGGTGTTGAAATCAAAGTTCTTTAAGAATGGATCCGTGCCCAAGTGGTATGCCACACCAGTGTCAACTGTCCCATTGCCATCAGTATCCACATTCCCATCTATTCTTAAAAATCTATATCCGGTATTCCAATTCCAGTGCATGGCGGGATTTTGCAAACTAAGCGGATCAATGGATGGTCTATCTAGAAAGTCGACTTCAGTTTGATTGTTAGCAACAGAATCTACACCTATAAAAAACTTAACCTTGGTTATATTGCTAACATCGACCCCGCCATTTAGCGTGACAATTCCATTTGGACCAGCCAATAGATATTCGTTTTGCAAATTAATTTCTAAGCCATTTGCCTGCTGAATATATAGTCCACTCAAATAATAATTAAGTACGTCAAACGAGACAGCTGTGCCATCGATGTCGTATTGGGTGTTAATTTCAAAGTCTTCACCATTGACCTGAAACACAAAGGCGAAGCTAAGCGAATTTCCCGCAGGTTCAATATCGTCAAATTTGTTGCAACTGATGGTGACAACTGATATTATCAACCACAAAAATAGGCTATGAAATTTCATACAATATTAATTATTCAAAGAGATGCTTTGTGCCAGATTATCTGCCAATTCCTCTGCGGCAGGCAGTTGACTTAAACTGTGTAATTGTGGGTTTACAGCTATGTCATAGATTTTACCGGTTTCGGCATTTTCAAAGAGAGCGTGTACATCAATAATTATTTCGATTTCCTCCTCAGGGTTTGAGATAGATTTAGCCATTGATCTCTTGACCGCATTGGATCCAAGATGCAATGCTACTCCCGTTTCTGGTGTATTATCGTTGTCTAGATCGATCCACCCCTCTACTTTTACAAATATATAACTATCCCATGCTACCCAATACTCTCCCGGTTTGGCCATAGGATGACCACTACTATAGTCTGCAGGTACCGACGCGTTTTGAGTTTCAGTGAGACCAAAGTTGAAAGAAATGGCATCAAAGCCTCCCTCGATTTCCTCAGACATATACCTGAGTCCTTGACGAGCACCTTCTAGAGAAGAGTGGCTTTTCGTTAGATTAATGAAGTCAACATCCTTAATCAGGTTTATTTCTGACCCCTGCTTGATAGAGAGCTCCGATAGGTAAAAGCTAAAGCGGGTGATCTGCAGTTTTTTACCATCTGGATAGGTGTAGTCTTCAAACATCACCAGTGGGACATCATCATAAGCCAATTTGAAGTTGATGGTAATTGTCTTTGAGTCCTCGCGGCACCCCAAAAAAAGGCCAGGTAAGCAAAACAAAATGCTCAGATACAGAGTTCTGATCATAGCTTGAATATTGATAGAAGAACGACTGGTGAAAACACCTTATTTTATGGATTGGAACGAGAAATTTGTCAACGTCCTTTTATATATAGATAACGTTTAAACAGCTAGAATGATGCGATTTGTGGCGACTTTTGTGCTATTCTTTTCTTTCATGATGTTTGGCTGTTGGAAGAACAATACCGGTGACCTGGAAGATATCTCCTATGTGCCCAATCCAGTTGATATTGAGGTGCCTGAAGGGTTTCCCGTTATGCCCATTCCCAGTTCAAACCCCATTACAGCTGAGGGCGTCGAACTGGGCAGAAGATTGTTCTATGATGAGTTGCTTTCAGAGGATTTTAGCATGTCCTGCTCAAGTTGCCATCTTCCAGTTGGAAGTTTTACTGATAACGAGGCTGTGAGCAAGGGTATTGATGGGATTGCCGGAAAGCGAAGTTCGATGTCGTTGCTAAATATCGGCTATGCAGATAATGGATTGTTTTGGGACGGTCGGTCCACTACCTTAGAGGAACAGGCACTAGTACCAGTAGAAGATCCCATCGAACTGCATACATCTTGGCCGACAGTGGTAGAACGGGTAAAGCAACACCAGACTTATCCAGAACTGTTTCGAAAGGCGTTTGGTATTAAAGATAGAGATGAGATAAGTAAGGAATTGGTTGCCAAGGCATTGGCACAATTTCAGAGAACTTTGGTGAGCAGTGGAAATGCCAAATATGACCGTTGGATTCGCAACGAGGCAGAATTCACCGACGAGGAATTTCTTGGGTATGTGCTATTTTTTGACCTGGATCCAAATGTAAAAGATGCTGAATGTGGCCATTGTCATAATGCCCCACTGTTCAATACCGATGACTACTTTAATAATGGAATCGAACCCATAGAAAACCTTAGTGATTTTCCTGATCGGGGAAGGGCAGAAGTCACAGGTGATGAGTTTGATGCCGGCAGATTTAGGGCACCTACATTACGCAATATTACGTTGACGGGTCCATATATGCACGATGGGAGATTCCAGACTTTGGAGGAAGTCGTAGATCATTATAATTCGGGAGGTCATTTTCAAGCCAATAAGGATCCGTTGATCCGACCGCTGCAATTGCTAAATCATGAAAAGGAGGCCCTAATTTCATTTATTCACACCCTGACCGATAGCACATTTATTGAAACACCACAGTTTCAAGATCCTAATTGATAAAAGAGTGCGGATTTGATATGCAGGTTAGCATTAGAGATAATGGGGCCCGCCAAACAGTCCCCATTATTTAATTCCACTCATACTATCTCAAAGTAATGGCCGCATCTAGATTATCTCGAAGACGCATAGCCAGCGGAAGGTTGTTGCCTGTATGTGTATCTAGTTCATTCTTGAAATCGACCGAGCTAAAAAACTGTTCCAATTGAAAATCAAAAGTGATGGTGTTTTCCCCGGACTTCAGATTAAGGGTTTTATTAATATTCATATTTGTTAAAAGTGGATCAGAGCCTAAATGATAGGCAATGGGAGTATCCACAACGCCATCATCGTCTGTGTCCACCTCGCCATCAAAACGAACAAACTTATATCCTGTATTCCAATTCCAATGCATGGAAGGATCTTTGATGCCAAGTGGGTCATTGGTAGGACGACTCACAAAACTGTCTTCTGATTGTGTATTGTTTACAGGATCTACCCCAACAAAGAATTCAGCCTTTGTGATGTCACCAATGGGAACATCACCACTTAGTGTAGCGGTATTTCCCAATCCCGCCAATAAGTATTGGGTAGAAAGATCAATCGTTGATCCATCACTATGTTGAAGCCTTAGTCCACCGATATAGTAATTAGCTGTTTTAAAGGAAACGCTCTGATTGTTGATGATGTAAGTTTCGCCAAAGACGAGGGATTCACCATCGACGGTGAAGTCGAAAGCGAAAGTCACTTGGGCTGGTCCGATTTCATCATCCTTTTTACAGGATGCGAAAAGCAAAACCATGGAAAAAATTAAAATCACAAAATATTTAAAATTATTAGTTTTCATGGTTAAAATTCTTTAGTTAATAATAGCAAAGTAGATACCAATTGTTTACGGGACAACTCGAAATTGTACCTGTTGAGATATCTCTCCGATGCCTTCTTGTTCACCCCATATACGCGCTCGGACCGTCCAATCTCGATTAGCCTCGACACCATTTTCTTGATGTAAAACGAAAGAGTCTATGAAGTCGTATTCAACTTCTTTGCCTCCAATAGCTGAAACGAGAGGTTGATCATACACGATTTTCTGAGATGTGGCCTCATAAATTTGAACTGAGATAACTAGAATAAATCTCCCCACCAAAATATAGGACTGAAAAAAAGTGATTGATCAATGGCTATAATGAACGGACTATTGCAGATGCCATAGTGTTGACCAGATACTACACCATCACCTTAGGAGGGTGGAATATGTCGTATATCACTTCAATTTCCCACAGGCTGCCAGCTTGCCTGATGAGATCAGATGAAGATTCTATTAATCGCTGATCTGACCATATGTACAGCTCAGCAACGAATAGCGTCTGATCATTCAGTTTGATGGCGGGAAGCTTTTGTTCCTGGTCCACCTGTTTCTCCAACCTGGTAGCCAGAAAGCACTGACCGTGGCAGAGATCTTTCGGGGCATCGATATTCACACAATATTTTTGAGCAATCGAATCTCGATGAATTTTGAAAGAAACCACAGTCAGAAAATCGCGAACAGATACAGCCAGTAGGAGTAGTACCAATACCGAGCTAACCATCATTCGCATCCTATAAAGGTAGGTTTAGTATAACTCAAATGCAAACTTTGAGTACGCGTGTTCTCCAATCAATCCCTCCAAAACAAAGCCTAGGGTGAAAGCTGATGTGCTCGTAAAACATCTACCGAAGCTTATATATTGATGGGTACTTCCTGGGAATATAAATGATGCTGAAAGTGACTCGATTTAGACAAGGTAGTCTGAAGTAGCTTCGTCCGAATGGCTTCAATCAGGCCGGGTGGGTTAGCCTCAGCTAAGTGACAGAGGACTAGAGAGGATAAATCGGTTAACCGATGAACGAGTTTTCGGAGGTACCCAAATAGAAGTAATCTGGGTTGGTCTTCAATGGTCGATCTTTATTCACCTAATATGCCCAATGCATTGCTCCTGTATACTTTCTTCAGCACATCATCAGGCAAATCATAGCTGTGTAAAGGCCAATGATAATTGAAGTGTCCCCGGTCATAAAAGTGTTCATCAGCAGTTTCAAGTATCCTGAAGGTAGCCTCATACATGCCAGCATCGGTACCCATGTCCGTTCCATAGACCAGTCTATTTTGATATTTGGTATAAAATGCTTTGACCTTCCTAGGGATGGGGGCTGTTTCACCGTAGCGAGCACTAATATCAGCATACAGATTGCTGAATCTATCAAACAATCCACCCAATAGATCAAGATCATAGCTGCAATTTGCATAGTGACAAGCAATAAAGGTTGTTTGTGGATGTTTTTCCAAAGCATTGGAGAGTGTTTGCAGCATTTCTGTGTGCGAAAGAATGTCATCCTCATCATCCAACCGCCATTTAAAGGCATTCATTAGTCCATCGTTGGTTGCGTCCATATTCTCATACATCCATTTTGGTTCTGCCACATGGATACTTATTGGAATGCCCAATTCACCACACCGTTGAATCAATGGATCCATCCGAGGATCATCAATGTGCATACCGTAACCCTTGGTCGGGCGTGAGTAAAATAGCCCTTTGCCTTTATCACCCAGTTCACCCACCCCTAGAGCCCCTTTTCGCACACATCGTTCCAACTCTGCTACAGCAGCAGGACCATATCCAGGTTGATCATAGCCCGTATAATCAAATCCACAGAATAGAATGAAGTGGTCGGGATAAGCGCCATAGAGTTCAGCAAGTGAATCAAAACGAGTACCGGTAGAATAGGTTAATAAGACCGTCTTATCTATGCCTTTTGCATCCAAGACTTCAACCCACTTTTTCACATCTTCATCTGTCTTGGGATAGGGATGCGAGTGCATGTCAATGGCTGGATAACGGGCTTTAGCTACACGGGTCTTAGTTACATTGTAGATTGATTTTGGCATAAAATCGTTTAGTGGCAGGGTAGTCACGTCATGATTAGGCTCCAGATCTTCAGCTTGATCAGCGGTATTTTCTAAGGGTGGACTACAGCCAATCCAAAGGATGATACACAAGATCTTCAATGGTGGATATGTCGTTTGCATAATGGAAATCAGTTGAAAAGGTACATTCCAAAATACTAAGTTTTATCAGTTAGCTTGTATTAACACTACACTGGCTGCATCTGGGGTGGCTAGGAGGTTACGTAATTACGGGATCGGTTTGGCTCGCACAGCTAATTTTGGTCGCTTAAGACCTCAATAACATGAGTGAACATGATCAAATAGTCGAGCACAGCTATACTAAAAGTAAGCGAACCTCGTCAGTGGGTAGGCTGACATAGCCTGGCTATATGGAGGATTCTTGTGGATATGCTGGCCAAAGAAGCAGGGATAGAATCAGATCTGGTACTTCATCAGCCTCCTAGGACCGCTCCAGCTGAGAAACATATTGTACTTTTGTTCGCACGAAGTTTAAGACGTATGACCGAAATGACAATTTCACCAAGTAATGAGCAAGATGATAGGGAGATCAAGGAGGCCTTAAAGGACTGGCAGAAAATAGTATCCCAGTATGGACGACCAGACAAGAAGAAGGCCATTGTTCAGATCTTTAATACATTTTTACCCTTTGTGGGTCTTTGGGTGCTTATGTATGTAAGCCTATCATGGTCCTATTGGATCACCTTAGGCCTGGCGGTGGTCAATGCATTCTTTCTAGTGCGCATCTTTATCATTCAGCACGATTGTGGTCATCAGTCTTTTCTCAAAAAGAGAAAATTAAATGATGCAATTGGGTTGGTGTGCAGTTTTTTCAGTGCCATCCCATATAAGTACTGGTCTCGGTCCCATAACTTCCATCATGCCCACAACGGTCAGTTGGAAGTGCGTGACATTGGAGACATACATATGCTGACCGTCAATGAATATCGGGATTTGCCCTACATGAAGAGATTGGCATATAAGCTCTTTCGCAATCCTGTTGTGCTATTTGTATTGGGGCCCATTTACTACATCTTGATCAATGTGCGTTTTCCCCTGATTGATCTAAAAGGGTGGAAAAACGTGAAGAAAGCACAATTCTTTAACAATGTCTATTTGATACTGGTATATGCACTGGTGGCATTCATAGTTGGCTGGAAGCAATTCTTTCTCGTGCACATACCGATTGTAGTGCTCTTTGCGATTATTGCGGTCTGGTTCTTTTATGTTCAACACCAGCATGAGGAGACGTACAAGCAATGGAAAGATAATTGGGAATATCTGCTTTCTGCGGTGAAGGGAAGTACCTATTATAAATTGCCAAAGATGGTACAATGGCTGACCGGTAATATCGGTTTGCATCATATCCACCATCTGAATCCAAAGATTCCCAATTATCACCTCACCAAATGTGCGATAGAACATCCCGTTCTGACCAAATATGTGACTACAGTGGGCTTCTGGGAAAGCCTAAAGTGCATGTTCAATCATCTTTGGGATGAGGACAATCAACGCATGATCAGCTTTTGGGAGTTTCGCAAAATGGAAAGGGCAGCTGCATAGTCCTGAAATATAGTTCACTTAAGGGCATCAACCTGCCGCCAACCAATCCTGGAGGTATGAGTACGCAGGCATGAGCTTGCAACCACTCGCAATGGTGGCACGATGTAAGATCTCTTTTGGATCTCCATGTACAAGATGCTGCATGACCTGCTTGATGAGTTGTTCACCAAAGGCTTGGGAAGACTCTTTAGCTAATTCATTCGGTAGGTTATCGATGCACATCATATCTACCCAATGATCTTGAAACGGCGGTTTTTCCGTGGCTGAGCAGGCATCAAAACCATATACAGGATCATCAATGGTGGCAGTTCTGATGGTCGATGGAATGCTTGATTGTGGTGCCAGATCACAGGAAATATCGGCGATTACCTGGAGATGAAACTCGTCTGCACACATTTGGTCAAGTGTGAAAAATGGCGGTGCCCCTTGTCGCCAGTAGATGCCATTTATCATGACATCGCCGCTCCTTGCATACGGCAAAAAGGAACTCACAAAGGTAGAAGGATCACTATAGAACACACCTTTATCGAAGGTATCACCGTTTTTCGCCTCGATATAGTGGTGGGGCATCAACTGGCAGAACACCGGAAAGGTGTAGTTTTCAATAAGAAAGGCCCTGGGATCCACAGACTGAATGCCCATGGCCTGCAATGCAGCCAGTGCCCCTGTTCCTACTCTTCCTGTGCCAGCCAAGATAATTTTGATGGCGGGTAAGTGTAATTCGTTGTACAGTTCCTTAGCTGCAGTATAACTAGGTAGATCTCTGAGGCGAGGAAGGCTGAATGACTTAGTGCGTTGTGCCCAGGTCCAAAGGGCATTGTGCGCCCCAACGATCCCGGCATGGTGACCAAAGGCCACTAGACGATCTCCGTGTGTATTGGTAATTAATTCGTAGTCGACGAGCGTTATGTTTTTATTGAGTACGTGCATTAGTAGCGGCCGATTGTGGGGCTGCTTCTTCACAGTGTGTGAAAAGAAGAAGTAAGTTTTATTAGCTAGCAGATATTTTACGGGTACTTCTTTGATGCCCATAAGCACATCACATTCCTGCAAATCCCTAACGACCGGAACCTCGAGTTCTTGAAATGCTTTATCTGGGTAGCACCTATGCGGTGATGTTTGGATGACGATATCCATCTTTCCTTCTTTTCGCAAGTAGGAGACCTGTGTTGGAGTAAGAGGTGTTCTCGATTCGCTCGGAGATTTTCGCTCTCGGACAATACCGATTTTCATAGTGCTTAAATAGATGGGTTATGTTCCTAAAGCTACGTCGTAAACTTCATCTTGGAGGCAGTATAACAAGATGATCTTGGACAAACTGCCCTCTTGCTGAGACGGTGCTGAATCTACGACTTAAAGATTTTGCGTGCATTTTACTGTATTTTTGTTTACATTAAGTTAACACTAAGGTAATAATCATGTCATATATAGCTTCTATCATACTTGTAATTAGTACATTATCAGGGTTGTATTTAGAAGCATTGCCACCTGACTTGCCTAATGATGTTGAACCGGTCATTGCCACTTTTGCGGTAACCCTTCATGTAGACCGTGCTGATAACAATCCGATCTATAGCGAGACTCATCAGATGAATGACCTGGAGCAAGGATTTAAGATCGGCGAAGGCATGACTCGATCAGGAGATTTGACCGACATCAATTGGCGAAATGATCTGGTTTTCTTACGCATAGCCAGACTTGAAGGTGAAGTACGAGAAGAGGTGTCACTATCTGTTATCAAGTATACATCGGAGGGTGTTATGTTTGAGCAAATACCTGGTGCTACTTCCGACGACTTCGTGTTTGCCTTGGATGTCCAGTGACGTTAGTCAACAAATTCTTTCAGTACTTCGACCGTCCGGCTAATCTCTTCTTCGGTGTTATAGATGGCCATACCCATCCTCGTCACTCCACCGATCTTATCCAGACCAAAAACTTCCGTCGTTCGGATGGCATAAAAATGGCCGTCCCAGGCATAAATTCCGGCCTGTCCCAAATACTTGCATACCTCTGCTGCAGTTGCATTTTGCAACGTGAAAGACAAGGTAGGTGCTCGACGATCGACCTCAAGTGGAGGACCATAAATGGTCAACCCTGGTATCGATGATAGTGCAGCTGCCAATGTTCTTGCCAGTGTGATCTCATGTTTGTGTGAGACTGACAGGGCATGAATGATCTGGTCACGCAGGTTGTCTCCAGCACCCAATGATGCAAGATAATCTATGGCAGCTTCTACTCCGGCGATAGCAGCGTGATTAAGCGTACCGGTTTCTATCTTGTATGGAGCCCGCTGATCTTGTGTCCGAAGGCAGTCAGGTCGGAGACTGTCCAGAAGCCCCCTTTTGCAATACAACAAACCCACATGCGGACCATAGAACTTATAGGCCGAACATAGCAAGAAATCGCAGTCTAATGCGTTGACATCTATGCTGAAATGAGGCGCATAATGCACCGCATCTACCAAGACCTTCGCTCCAACATCATGGGCTGCCTTGGTGACTTGCTCCACATCATTGACCGTGCCCAGAATGTTGGAAGCATATCCTAGACATACCAGTTTGGTTTTGGATGAAATACGCGATCCAAAATCCGCATAGTCGAGTTCACCATTTGTGAGCAATTTGATCTCCTGAACGACGATCCCATTTTCTCGCAAGGTGAGCCAAGGGCCTCGATTTGACTCGTGGTCGAGTTGCGTAATGAAGATTTCATCGCCGGCTTGCAGCGTACGCATAATCGCTTTGCTCAGTGAAAAATTGAGCGTCGTCATATTTTGACCAAAGGAGATGCAGTCTGGACCCGCTGCATTTAGCATGGTAGCCACTTTCGTTCTAGTACGGTCTAATATGACATCGGTTTCCTGTGATGATGTAAAATGACCATGGGAGTTTGCATTGCTCGTCTTGTAGTATGCTGATATGGCATCAATCACTTGCATGGGTACTTGGGTGCCCGCGGGTCCGTCAAGATAGATTACTGAGTGATTGTTCACTTTTCTGGATAGGGCGGGAAAATGACTGCGTATTCTTTCGATATCCATGGTCTAAGTTGTGATCAGGAAAGGTACTGGAAAATCCGAATTTGATTCGATCTATAATAGCATATTAAAAGATGGTTTATAGAGTCACCACCTATTCATGCACCATCACAGAGAACGCGGATTCCCTTTGTCCCAGGGCAATTTCGACATCATAGAAATAATTTTAGAGGATTTTATGGAATCACATTGACATTAGACTCTTATCAATGTAACCACAATCAACCAAGTGCGATTTGAATATGGCAGTATTCCAATGGCGACCCATGATTGACCATCGACCTTCAGACGAGTAGATCAACTGGAGGTAGATGGACGAATCTCTCAAAACCATATGTACCCCGAACACTACCATAACCATATGCTCCCATTGAGATGTCAATGGGAGCTTTTCACTGGCTGGTTGTTTCTGCTTCTGAAATGGCCTGTACCTTATCTCCGACTCTAATGGTGCCTCCTTGGATGACCATGGCCGTTATGCCTCCATGGCCGCGCATTGCCTGGTATCCACCTGGACCTAAGTTACTTTCCATCCTACTACAAGGATGACAGGCTCCTGTCGCTTCAAGTACCACCTCTGTGCCTATTTGAAAACGTTGGTTTGTCAGCGCAAGAATGTTGATGCCTTTAATCACTAGGTTCCTTCTGGTGTCTTCTGGGTTAATGTTGCGTTGTAAGATGTTGCCCATGGCTTCCAAGTGCTCCTCCTGAATAATCGTCACTTGCCTCTTTTTGCTCCTCCCTTGATAGTGATCTCCTACGATGCCATCCTCTGGGTACAATGCCACTGATTCGGTTGCTTGTAGAGGCACTTTCTTGTTAGGTCGCACTCCGATCCAGGCGATGGTGCCTTCTTGATGGTGGTTGTGCAGCAGTGATTGTAGATTAGACATGTTTTTTATTTAGTCTTTCAGGCTAAAATATCGGCAATCTTATAACCATGCAAGGCAAATCCACCTAGCTAATAGGGATTTCGGTTGTGGGGCGAATCGTGTAAGATTGAACTTGCCGAAGGTTTTGTACGTTTGCAGATGTGAAGATGTACGATCTTCTGCAGCAGTGTTTCTTGCACCATTTTAGTGCTAGAGATTACTTTGAAGTTTTGACATATGGGGCTGACACTGGAATCGACAGGAAATGGAATCGATGGGTTAGCATGCCGAAGCATGATGTCTTAGCTTCGTTAAAAAAAGACATTAACCTTTTTTACATGGCAATAATAGCTATGCTTTAGCTGCGTAATTCTAGGAATTAAACAGCTTTTGTGTTACTCTCTTGACGCCAGATAGAGTGATGTAACACATAAACCGACCGCTGGCTAGCTCTGCTGCTTGTTTCGACAGCTGAGTGAAATTAAGAAACTACGCCTGGTACGTGGCCTGTTGTTGGGCTTGTACTTTGCGGAAATCCAATATAACAACTAAGCATGTAGAAGGTCCATAGGTACTTTCGCTGGACCCGAGTTCGAATCTCGGCAGCTCCACCAGAGGATAACTTTGAAGGATATGGGCTACCAAGCGAAATCCATGCAAGCTTGCTTGTAAATGGATTTAGTTGGGCAGACATCTGTCCCTGATAGGGACAGCTTCAAAGTTATTTTGACCCTGTGCGCCAACGAGATCGCTGAAAGCAATCTCAGCAGCTCCACAAATGGCCTTGCAAGTTTTTGCAGGGCTTTTCATTTCTTACAAAAGCGCTAATAATAAGGGGTATACCAGTTCAGTAATTTGCGCCATTTTGCTAAAGTTGTTGCATAGTTGTTGCACGGGGAAATTTTAGAGTGCAACATTAACACCTGTGAAATGACTTCAGTAAAGGGTAGAATTGAATACAGCCAGCTTGCGGAAAGATGGGATTAGTCCTATCCGGATCGTTGCGATCCACAATAGGAAGCGAAAGGTCAAGACCTTATTCTCTATTGAACCCTCGTACTGGCAAAATGGACAAGTCAAAGTCTCACATCCTATACAACAGTTTAGTTTCCCGAGAGTTACAAAGCTGCCAACAACAGATTCTGAAACTCGAACAGAAGCGTAGAAAGTACTCAGTAGAAGATATCTTCAATCCGATTGCAAGCGATTCTTCTCTCGAAGATTCCATTCTTGACTATGCCTGTAAGGTATCCTAGAAGAATGCTAGGAAATATAGAGACCTTGCTGATAAGATTAAACTCATTGGTGGTGATGTATCTATAGATGAGGTGGACGCTAATTTTATGGACGCTTTCAAAAAGTGGCTCTTGATCAACCCACTATCAACTCCAAAGAAACCGTCAATCGATATCTCAAGTTTTTGAAAACAGTTTTGAACGCTCAGAAGAAAAGAGGTAACTATGATAATAATGAAGTTTTGTCTTAAAATCCACCAATGTGTAGAGCAACAAGGTGAGATTGCCTCGTGAAGAGTTTTCAGCTATCATATCGTTGGATACATCTAAGCCACTATCAAGAGATTGTTTTTGCCTCCAGGTATTTTTGAGAGGAATCAGAATTGGTGATTGCTTGTAATTAAAGAAAAAGGACTTATTTGATAGCAGACTGAGATTTACTGAGCAAAAGACAGGCAAAAAGCAGGATCTTCACTTAAGACCTGAAGCCCAAAGAATCATTAGCATGTATCGAGACTCCTCAAAGTGGTACTTGCTACCCATCCTTATGCAGAAACCTTCTGATCTCAAATAGACATCGGGTATCAGAAACATGTAGAGTCAAAGACATCGATGATCAATAGCGATCTAAATATCATTGCTGCAGAAGCAGGTATAAGAAAAAAGATCACTACCCATGTGGCCCGTCACACTTTCGGAGCCTGGGCTGATAGAGCAGGGCTCATGCAAATACAACGAACTTAAAATGTACCATGGATTATTTTCTGGACGATCAGTCTAAAGATTAAATCAAGAAGGAGCTAAATAATGACCTACGCCTAGACGATGCTTGGTACAAAGTGGAGGAAAATCAAGTAATTCTTGACTACATATTTATTTTTTACTCTGATAGGATTTCTGACCCGGGCAATAATGTCCTTTGCATATCACATTTCCAGGCTACAAACTCTTTTGGATCACTACCGGACCTGATCAAAATCATTATTACTTCTAAAAGTATTTTGCTCCTTTGATAGGTATCTAACAGTAAAATTGCTTCTATGGACAAGCATTTTCACTCCACAGTGAATGTCGATGATACAAATCGCCTAGTCGACCTAAAGCAAGTTGATGAAACCATCATAGAGATTGTTAGTGACTCAGGTGAAGGGGCTCAAAAATGCGGCCAAAGCCTTGGCGCCATATCTGCCAAAATGGGAAACGGAGTATGGACAGTTGAAATCATACCCGCAGAAATTCAACCTCCTGCAAGATCAAGGGAAGGGGCCTCAGGTATTCGAGTACGGATTGGGTCTAGTAAGGTGACCAATATGGGCAACCATGCGAACTTAGTGGTCGCGCTTAATGAACAAGTTATATACGGTCGCTTACGACAAGATGCATATAATGCAAATACGCTCATGCTACTTGAAAATAAATGGGCTTCCCATGTTTCTGAGGATATCCGAATTCAATATAAGGAAGCTGTAAATGAGTTTCGTCAAATAGGAATTGAGGTCTTTGAAATACCAATGGAAGAAGAATGCTTAAAGCTAATACCTGATGCCAGAAAAGGTAAGAACATGTGGGCTCTAGGATTAATCTGCTATATGTATTCTCGAAATATGGATCTTGCAGCTGATCAGATTAAACTCATTTTCAAAAAGAAATCTCAAGCGATAATAGATTTGAACATCTTGTTATTAAAGGCTGGATATAAATGGGCACAAAATAATCTAAGCTACCATTTTGAAATACCTCCAATTGCAGTTGATCATGATCAGGTCGTCATGAATGGTAATGAAGCCTTGAGTCTTGGAATTATGGCAGCGGGTATTGAATTGTGCTCAATGTATCCCATAACACCTGCAACTTCCGTTTCACATCATTTGGCAGAACACTTTCATAAAGTAGGCGGAATCATCCATCAAGCAGAAGATGAAATCGCTGCTATGGGCTTTGCAATAGGAGCTTCATTTGCAGGAAGAACTCCGGTGACAGTCACTTCAGGTCCGGGGCTTGCTTTAAAAACAGAATTCTTAGGTTTGGCTGTTATGGCCGAGATACCACTGGTTATAATAAATGTACAAAGGGGTGGACCATCCACAGGATTACCTACTAAAGTTGAACAAAGTGATCTCCTAGCCGCAATGTATGGTCAAGCAGGTGATGCCCCAAAAATTGTACTTGCTGCCTCAACGATAGAAGAGTGCTTTCATTTTGTGATCCTTGCCAGAAAACTTGCAGAATCATTTAGAACTCCAGTAATTCTTTTGAGCGACGCTAACCTGGCAACTGGAGTGCAACCTTTCACAAGACCAAATATTAAAACAGAATGGTTTGCACCTCCTTATGATCAAAGCCCATGGCAAGCGGGAGTTTCACCTTTTGATTGGAATCCTGAAACAGGATTAAGCAAGCGCCCTATTCCAGGACAGAAGGGTGGTATGTATACGGTCACTGGTCTTGCACATGGCTCAAGTGGAGAAGTGGCATATCAGCCAGAAGTCAACCAGAATAGTGCAGAGAGTCGCAGCCGAAAAATGGCATCATTTCAAAGAACTCTAAAACCGCCCAAAATTAATGGAGATTCAGAAGGAGATTTGTTAATTGTTGGTTGGGGATCAACATTAGGTGCCATTCAGGAAGCTGTCCAACAAGCCAGAAATGAAGATTTAAAAGTGAGCAGTATCCATTTAAAGTTTCTATTCCCAATAGTTCCAGGATTAGTAGAAATCTTTGCTCGTTTTAAAAAGGTAGTAACGTTTGAAATAAATTACAGTGACACTCCAGGTCATCCCATGATAACACAAGAAAACAGGCGTTATGCTCAGCTTGCATCGTACTTGAGAGCAAATACCCTATGTAATATAGATTGCTTTAGCAATGTTCATGGACAGCCTATGAGCCCGGATAAAATTTACTACAGAATCAAACAAGAACTCTCAGAAGAACAAAGTAATTTAAGCCACTTAAAATAAATTCATGCTTAACGCAACACATGATTTTTGTACCATACCAATGCCTGACGAACATTATGGCTTGAATGACTATAGTAAAGGAATGCCTCGATGGTGCCCAGGTTGTGGTGGCCATTCCATTTTAACCAGTGTCCAAAGGGTCTGCAAAGACTTACAATATCCTCCTGAAAAGACCGTAGCCGTGTCAGGAATTGGTTGTAGTAGTCGCTTTCCTCATTATATGGGCACATATGGCTTCCATGGTCTTCATGGAAGAGCTTTCCCCGTCGCCTGTGGTATAAAATTTCGCAGACCAGATCTCAATGTCTTTGCAATTACAGGAGATGGAGATTGTTGTTCCATAGGCGCAGGTCATTGGGTGCATGCGGTGCGATACAACATGAAAATGGTCGCATTGTTATTTGACAATGGTATCTATGGCCTTACCAAAAAACAAACCTCACCAACTAGCCCATTGGGAACCCATTCGAATACACATCCGGAAGGTTCCATATTGCCTCCGATTAATCCACTCCAGACTACATTAGGTATTAGCAATGCATCATTTGTAGCACAAACCACCGATTGGAACGTGGCGCATTTGTATGCTACGATAAGAAAAGCAGCAGAACATCCAGGCTTTGCCTTTGTTCGAATTGTCCAACGGTGCCCCGCTTTTATGAGAGATCTATATGCTGATCTATCAGGTAATCCTGAAAATCTCATTTACCTAAAAAGTGAAAATGGAATAAACCTAGAACCAAATGCTCAAAGAAAATTTGAAAGGGTCATAGAACATAACCCCCTAAATATTAATAAAGCACGAGAACATGCCGAAATTTCTGACGGCATTCCAATTGGCCTTTTATATCAAAACACAGAAAATCCTCGATACGATACATATGGCGCACATAATCTTGGAATGAATGCAACAGATAAGAAACAGGGAATCAGGGAACTACTAGATCACTACACAATCAAAAACAATAATTCGTAATTCCGTCCTAATTATCACCAACGAAAGATGACATGACTACGATGCGAAATGATGATCTATTACCAAAAGTCGAAAAATCATCTCCTATCAAGGAGAATGTCCAACGTAAATATGACAAACTGTTAAGGCATCATTTTCTATATGGAAGTAAAATATCTGACAACACTCCTAAGAACCCTTTCCAAGTTCTGCCTACTTTCGAAACGGGAAAGTCGATTGATTCCCAGTATCCAATTGTTTATGATCCTGAGTCTCTTAATATTCAGAGCTTGAAAAGTGTTATTCTGAAAATGATCAACAAAATTTTTAATAAAGAAGAAAAAGCAACACTTATTCAAGCCCTACATCCTGTATTTGAACAATTTCATAAAAGGATCATAAGTCAGAATATGGCTTGGGACTGCAAATCTCAAATCACTGAATTAATTAGTGGGCTTAGAGATAAAGTAGACCTGATTAAAAATCAAGATAATTTTGATAAGAATTGTAACCAACTTTATCTACAACTGTCCAATTATTCAAAATATATTATTGGTTTTTCCAGTCATACCCTCTTCCAATTTATCAATCTCAAATTGATTCAACGCAAGCAGCGCAATATCGAATTCCTTGAAATGTTGAATGAACACATTTCAGGATTAGCAGAACTACTTCTGTTGCATGACAAAAGAAGAGACACTACAGATAAACAAATGGATTTTGCCAGCAATCTCATTTCTTTTGATCAAATTAGTGAAATTGAATTACCAGCTGTAAGTTCCGGTTTGTCAGATTCGAGATTAAATCGCCTTAAGAAATGTCTTAATCTATTACAGAAAGCCAAAGAAAGGTGTTTGAAGGACTCAACTACCATTTTTATTTCTGAAGAATTGAATAAGGAATACTCTATCGAGAAAAAATTCTGTAATGCTGTCATCGAAGTTGATTCAGAGGAGGTATGTAAAAAAGCAAGACAAGCTTATAAAATTGAGATTTCCAAATTTGTTAAAATAATTAAGGCCTTAAGAATTGCTAAACTCGAGATTAACCAACAATACAATGATAATTACCACGATATATATTTCGAAAAATTTGATTTACCATATTTAGGTGAAGAAGATAGTCAATATTTCAGAACTTTAATTATTCTGGAAAAAAGCCAAAATCTCGTAACTAAACCAAATGATCTTCTTGCTCTCCTTTCTGATGACGCCATTGTAAAAGTATTGTCTATTAACAATGTTAGAGAGATCTCAGCTTTCGAAAATAAGCAGCGAAGTGAAGCCTTTCAAGATATCGTGTCAATGGCTTTGTTTCAGAGGAATACAAACATATATCAGGGCGGAACTGAAGACGCCCAATGGTTAAATGAGGCTTTCACCAAAGGGTTGGAAGCTTCTAAACCTGTCCTATGGAATATTATCACGTGTGATCCAGAATCAAATTACACAAATAGAGATTTTTCAACAGTAAAGACTGCTGTCGATAGTAGATTCTTTCCTCGCTTTATTTATCAAGTAACATCAACTCAATCATTTGGTGAACGATTTAATCTAGAACACAATCTACAACCTAGTGCATCTTTACCCTCATACCAAAAGGATATAATATCTTTGTCAGGAATAACTAGAAAAGAGTACAAACTTACTATGGCTGATTTTTTTGCTATGAACGAAAAAAATTTGCAAATGCTGGAAATTTTACCTTCGGGATATACAAATGCAGAGCTTCTAGTTCTGGATGAATATCTTTTACCGAAGATTGATGATGTAAGCAAAAAGATTCCTTTCATCTGGCTAATAGATGAAAGGCAAATATTAAAGAGAGCATGCGTTCCCATGTCATGGATCTCCCGATGCAGAACTAGTCTTGATTTCTGGGAATTTTTACTAGAACTAAGTGGTATGAGCCATCATAATCTTACTTTGGAAATTGAGAAGCTAAAATCTGCATGGGATGCCCAGAAGAAGGTGGAAATGGAAACATTGAATCAAGAACTCAAGTTGAGATTTGAGATACGCCGGAGGGATGATTTAGAATATGGAATCAAAAGGATACTCAATGCTTTGGTCGATGGAAGATATGCAATACCAAACAAGACAAATCATATAGAATCCATTCCGGAAATTAAAGTAGATCGAAGCAATCCAGCAGAGCAAGGCAATTCAGAAATTGAGACTGAGGAAATTAAATCTGAGCCAGTACTTGAATCGATTAATCCTGAGGCATGGGTCGAAAGTAATGAATGTACTTCTTGTAATGATTGTATCGATGCACTGCCTACTGTTTTTAAATATAATAGTAATAAACAAGCTTTTGTACACAATCCAAAAGGAGGACCATATTCTAAGATAGTAGCCGCTGCCGAGAAATGCCCGGCCGCCTGCATTCATCCTGGCTTACCACAAGATAGTAAAGAAAGGGGATTGGAAAAGCTGAGGAAAAGAGCTGAGAAATTTAATTAATGTGCTTTAGCCCATCCGACAACTGTGAGCTAATGCAGAAATGATTTAATGCATTTAGTCATTTTACTAAAATTGGGAGTAAATATCCTCTTGTTGGGTATTCCATTAATACTAACATCGAAAATAGCTATTGATTTGTATTCTTATAAATATCGGGAATATAAATCCAAATTTGTGACATCCAATGATTAATCACGATTGGTATCAGTCAATATTCGAAAGGTGAAATAAATAAGTTTATCTAAGTTAAGGCCTCCCCAAAGAGAGGCCAGCGATAAGTGCAAAAAGCGAAATGGATTTGGGAATATGAAGGGATCTAGATTCAAGGAGATACAGATTGTAGAGGTACTGATGGCAAATGAGGCCGGACGTACGGTTGAGGACGTTAATCAAGAGTTCGGTACTAGCACAGCCACGTCCTTTCACTAGCCCAAGAAGTATGGTAGTATAGAAGCCTCGAACCTCAAACGACTCAAGGACCTGGAGACAAAGATCGCTCTATTAAAGTGCCAGTATGCTGGTCAAGCCATGAAACGAAGATGGCCAAGGATGTCATTTCAAAAAAGTGGTAAGACCTTCTGAGAAACGTCGCTCTTGCATTAGCCTGTGTTTCAGTCATATCAGCTCTCTTTCCCAGTCGGACATTAGAAACACCTATCCGGTCGCAATGTAAAACCAACTGTAACCTTCAAGATAGTGGCAGTGTATTTCGAACTGGATGAAGCTCGATGAGTACCTAATCTTTAACTTGGCATCAAATCTAGGGTCATTATGGGATAAACGCAGTTAATCCCGGCAGCTCCATAAACAGCCTTGCAACACTTTGCAGGGCCTTACATTTCTTACTGAACCTGCCAATGGTAACAGCTGGCATACCTGGAATCTTTGCAGTTATAAGGTTATTACAATAAAATTTAGTAATTTAAAACTCACTTGTATTCCAAAGTCATCTGAGTTTATGCCATTTGCATGCGACTTTGGATCCGTATATTATTTATTCTTGTACTTTCATCATCCAGATGCTTTTGTCAAGGGGAATATTCCTACCAGGAGCAGACATTCCCTGCAATTGAAGAAGGCATTTCCCACCATCAGATATATGCAGTTTTACAGGATCACCTCGGTTACCTGTGGTTTGGGACTAGTGCAGGTCTCGATCGTTTTGACGGGAACTCCTTTTATCATCTAAACGATGACGAAGAGAATTTTCTGCATTTATCCCACAATCACGTAAGTAATGTTTTTGAGAGTTCTGATAGTATTCTATGGATTGGTACCAATGGTGGTGGCCTTAATGCCTTTAGCTATCAATCAGGTTTGCAGACGTATAGAACTGATACTCGTGATTCTTCCACTCTTTCGTCAGATTACATAACTGATATAGTAGAGGATAAGCATGGAAATATCTGGATTGGTACCCGCGATGGCCTCAATAAATGGAGGGGGAAAGATCAATCTTTCATTCGACAAGGTCTGCTCAATCAGACAAAGCCTGAAAAAATTTCTTCGCTAGCGATAGTTGAAAATGAGCTGTGGGTAGGGACGTACGACCAAGGGTTATTCAAAATCGATCTCGAAAACGAGAAGTTAACACAGGTTCAATTGCTAAAGGAAGGAATGGCATATGAGTGTATTAATGACATTCATGTAGATGAAGCTGGCAAGATTTGGATTGCCGTTGGGGCACCACTTATTTTCCAATGCAACAGATATCCTGTAATGCACCATATTGAAATAATAAGCGACGGGCTCCATATCCCTCCCGAAAACCTACATGCTTATGTCTTGCAAAGTGGCCCCAATAATGAGCTTTTGATTGGAACTCAGGGCCATGGTTTGTATATGATGTCCAAAAAATCGCATGAAATCGAGCGGGTATGGTGGGATAGAAATAGGGAGACCACTATAATGAATGCAAACATAAGTGATATTTTGGTGGATGATCAGGAGAGAATTTGGCTGGTTACTCAGGGATCAGGTGTAATAAGACTGGTCCAGGATATTACGCCCTTTAAGAGAGCACCACTTAACGCCTATAACCAGCAAGGTGATCTCATCTCCAATTTTCAATGGCTGGAATTCACCGATTCAACTTCGCTTTGGTTCTGCACCTGGGGAGAGGGCTTGCATAGGTATAATCTCAAAACAGGTCAGGTCAAGTCCTATCTACGTTCTAGTAAGAGAGACCATCAGATTGCAAATGATATAGTTTGGCAAATTGAGTCAGATAAATCTGGCAATCATTGGGTTTGCACTCATGATGGTCTGGTTGTGCTGGATAGTTCTGGCACACCTTTCAAATATTATAACACAGAGAATCAACCTCTGCTGTATCAAAATGCAATTCGTGATGTAATTCACGATGCTCGGGGTAATACCTGGATTGCCACGATGGAAGGGCTGAATTTTATTAGAGCTAATAGTGATACCATAATCAGACCCCAATTTCGAGGTCAGGGCCACATTCACGATCCCGTAGTGAGCCTCTACGAAGATAGTCGTCAATGGATTTGGATGGGATCTTTTGTGAGTGGAGTTTACTGCTATCTACCCGATGCTGATACGATCATTCGATTTACAGATACGTCTGATCCCTCGATCAGATTATCTAGCAATGAGATCGGCAGCATTTGTGAGGATACTGCAGGTAAGATTTGGATCACCACCCTGTCATCCGGAATAAATGAACTGGTTGTCGAAAATCATAAGAAATTTGGCATTCGGGTAAGAAATTTTCGAGCAGCAAATTCGCAGCTTCCAGTGGACCAAATTAGAAGAGCGACTCCAGCGGCAAATGGAGGCATCCTTTTGGCAACTTCCAAGGGATTATTTTTCCGTAATCCCATTACTGAAGAATTTAGTATAGTACAAGGACCCAGAGAAGTGCCTATTGAGTACCACTCAGCTTGGACAAGTGATGGTCATACGTTTTACATTCAAATGCAAGGAGCATTGTTCAGTTTCGATCTCGATTCATTAATCTATCCTTTTGAGGATCATAGGTCTGTTGTCTCCTCATTGCAAATTAGAAATGAGGTAAGCATTACCGGTGATTGGACGCAGAACCAGCGAGTGGTATTGGGGCCAGATGAAAATGATATTCGACTAAGCTTCTCCAATTTAAACTACCATAATATGGCAAACCAGTATTACCGTTTCAAGATGAAGCCCTATGACGGGGAATGGCGGGAGGTCTCTGCCAGTATACCTTTCGCTGAATACAGACAAGTTCCTCCCGGAACATACCACTTTCATCTGGTAAGTGGAACATATAAAAACTGGGGCAAGAATCGACACGAGATGACATTCGTCTTTGAACCTCCTTTCTACCTTTCAACCAGTGCATATATACTTTATAGCATATTTTTATTGGGCTTGTTGGCCACTATTAGGAGGTTGGAGCTCAGACGCAAACTAGCCAGGACTCAAGCTGCCAGTAAAGCTGAAATGTCGAGACTGAGGACTCATCTCTATACCAGTATAACTCATGAATTCAGGACCCCTCTTTCTATTATTTCCGGATCTGCCGAGCACATTTTTCCCAGAATCGAAAAAAAATATTCCAAGAGCATCCAATCAATACAAAAGAACGCCAGCAAATTGTTGGAACTAATTGATCAGCTGTTAGAGGTGTCGCGCCTCCATAGCCGTTTTATTGATCCGCATCTAAAGCAAGTGGATATTATCAAAGCGTTAGATCATATATTACAGTCACACAAAGTGCTGGGCTACAATAAAGAACTCAACTTTGAGTCCGCATACTATCAAGACTCTCTATTTATGGATACGGATGTCCACCTACTTGAGTACATTATTTCAAACATTTTAACCAATGCGATTAAGTATACTCCTGAAAAGAGATCAATCTTTTTCTCAGTAGGTAGAAGTACAGAAGATGAATTGGTGATCATCATAGAAGATCAGGGAATAGGCATTAAGAAAAAAGACTTACCGAGAGTATTTGATCGATTTTATCAAGTGATTGATAAAACGCCTCAGGTTGGCTTTGGTATCGGATTGAGTCTTGCTCGTGAGCTGACCGAAATGCTTGATGGTAGAATAGAAATCAGCAGTCAATTTGGGGTAGGGACTAAAGTTCAAGTGAACTTACCTATCCGGCAAGATGTTGGCTTGTCGCCTTACATAGGGAAAGTTCAAGAGATTCCTTTCTTGGCATCAAATAATCGCTATTTAACAGAGGATGTAGCCACTATACTCGTTGTTGAGGATGATCAAGACCTGTTATCATTTCTTTCCAATGTTTTAGAGGGCACTTTTAATTTGATGATTGCGGAAGATGGAATGGAAGCGCTGGAGATGTCTGAGAAGTACGTTCCCGATTTGATTATCAGCGATATTAAGATGCCCAGGATGGATGGCTACGGATTATGTAAGGCAATCAAGAGCAGTCACCTTACATGTCATATACCCATCATTTTACTGACAGGAATGGTGGGACAGCGTGCCAGGTTAAAAGGCATTCGAACCGGGGCAGACCTTTATTTGACAAAACCCTTTCTTGTGGAAGAACTATTGGCCCACGTCCACCAATTGACCAACAATAGTCAAAAGCTGGCGAGAACACTACCTCCAGATATTCATCATTCGTCATCAAGCAAACCAGCTGAAAAAAAGTTGATCTATGATCCCCTGTTCGAAAAGATAGAAGACAAAATCAGAGAAAACCTGACTAACTACGATTTTAAGATTTCCGATCTTGCTACCGTCCTTTTTATCAGTCCATCAAAGTTATATCGGAAAGTAAAGGGAGTTACGGGTATGAATCCCAATCGCTATCTCAGAGTTCTAAGACTCCTCAAAGCCAAAGAATTATTAGCAAATACCAAACTCACGATTGCTGAAATCGCAGATTCTTGTGGCTTTGCCGCTCCTGATTATTTTTCAAGAACATTTAAACAGGAATTTGGCTATAGTCCCTCTTTCTATCGTGAATCCGGCGATACCAACGATTTTGAGCGACATTTTGACTGATCTGTCCTGACCATTGACCGATTAATCCTTAGGTTCTACATGGCAATGCAATAATTTGTTGGAGAAGTTCTTTTTATCGGCTTGACAATTGCTTTCGCAGCCAGATCCGCCGGCATTAGATGGGCTATTGCACCGATAGCAAGAATGTTCAATTTATTAACTAAAATCTTCACATTATGCTTCGATTATGCTTTCCAATCATGATTCTTTTTCTTTTGCTGAGTACATCCTGTAATAAGGAAGATAATGGTTTAGTGGCCAGTAAACCATTGTCCAAGTTTACACAGGATTGGCAAGCCCAGTCCAAAAATGGAGTGGTGAATCAGCGTGTACCATTAATTGCCTTTCAACCCGCAGGAGACTTGGGTGGTGATGGGAATCTCCTTCAGCCCGGTACATTCTTCCCTCCCAAAGGAAGCCATTCAGCCAAATTGTCCAGGGCATCCAACTATTTACAATTTAACATCCACACCAAAGGATTACCACCCGGGGCTTACACGGTTTGGTGGATTATTTTCAACGATCCCAGCACTTGTACAACTCCTAGTCCACTTGGACTCTGTGGTGAGCCAGATCTCTTTGGTTCTAAGACAGCTGTGCTGTGGGCCACCGGTAAAATTGTTCAAAGCAACGGTGTAGGCAACTTTTCTGATCGTCTTTATGTCGGCGAAACACGATCTGAAACAGTGCTGATGGGTGAGGATCTTGATTCGCCACTTGAATATCCACAAACCGCAGAAGTACATCTAATTGTAAAATATCATGGAGCAGCATCTGATAATTCCGATATTTTGTACTTGCAAATGCATACCCTACTTGGCAACTGTGGCGCTGACGAAGGAGCCAACTCTTTTGATGCTGGTCCCTTTGGAATTCAGTGTTTCGATCCTCAGGCCGCTATTTTTCAGGCTCCATAGATCTGACTTTAATAAAACTCCATAAGAGAAAGTCTGGCACACGGTTCTAGTGCCACACGAGTCTTTGACATTTAGTAGAAACTCAAGACACCGGCGATTATCTGGATTTTCAATGACTTGGACTGGGTCTCTAGTACTCTGTCCACTGAAATATTAGCAATAATTCTAAGCCCTCTTGGCCTAATACTGCGTTACAAATCCTCGCCAGGACTACGGCCCTGCCTACGTTTTGATGCCTTGTCTTAGGCCAAGATCATTTTAGAATTATCTACAAAATCTCAATGGACAGAGTACTAGTATTTGTAAAGCCCTATCGGGATCTATTACAGCTACTTTTGCTGCAAGCTGAATCTTGTCATTTTCGGACAAGGGGAGGGAGAGGTCCTCAAGTTGCAATCTGTGGCTCAGTGATAGCTATCAAAAGTAGGTCAGATACTAAAAGTATTTTGGAATATCTAAATGATACTTTCCTGCCGAATTTTTCAAGATCACATATCGCTATTATCGATAATATTTTGACAATGTCAGATTCTGTCACAAATTTCGTATTTTAGGATGAGAAGCATGAAAATCCTGTATCTGCAGACAGGATATTGCTCATAGATGCCAGATCATTATTTTCGTTTTTTTTCGGTCACGATTTTTTTTGCTTTAATCCTCTCATCTTGCTCAGCAAAAGAGGCAGGATTTTGCCATCATGTACTAAACGGTTTTTTTAATGCTATTTGAGAAATTATAATGCGTCCTTCAAAACAGCAAGCACACGCTCTGGTGTAAATGGCATATCATATAAATATTTGCCTGTAAGTGCCGCAAAAGCAGAGGCAATGGCACCACCTACTGCCGGAAGACCAGCTTCACCTATACCGTCAGGAGCCTCATCAGAATCTATCAATGCGACCTCTATGGATTCGGGCGCTTCCGACATTCGCAGGATAGGATAATCATCAAAATTGGATTGCACAACCTTACCATCTTTAATATCGATTTGCTCCTTAAGCGAACTCGATATACCCATAATAACTGCACCTTCAACCTGAGCCAACGCATTATCAGGTTGGACGATCACACCCGCATCTAAGGCGCACCAGTATTTATGCACTCTAATAACACCAGTATCATGATTGAGTGATATTTGCGCTACACCGCATGAAAACGAATCTCTATCAGCAAATGCAATACCCATGGCCTTCCCTCTAGAAGGGGTTGGATCCCAATTAGATAGTTCAGCTGCTCGTTCCAGTACTCTTCTGGCACGTTCGTTACCCTTCATCATTTCCAATCTATACAGGTAAGGGTCTGTATTATTTGATCGTGCCAGTTGATCAATAAATGTTTCAATGGCATATTTATGAGGGCCATGTCCTACCGCACGCCAGTGTTTGGTTCGTATGCCATGATCAACATCTTTGCGCATAAATCGAACATTAGGGATATCATAATGCGAAACCCCTGCTCCACCATTTGACAGACCTCCACCCGGCCCTACAGCGGTATGATCCCACGAAGTGATTCTTCCTTCTCTATCTAATCCTGCTTTAAAGAAATGTTTGACCTGCGGTCTAAATGCGCCATAGCTCACATCATCTTCACGCGTCCAAATTAACTTTACAGGTCCATTCACACTCATGGCCAATGCAGCACACTCAGCAGCATAGCCCGAAAGGGTTCTACGACCAAATCCACCTCCAAGAAAAAGCTGATTTACTGTCACTTTACTTTCGTTAATGCCAAGCGTTTGGGCCACCGCACTTTTTGCACGATCTGGTGCCTGCGAGCCTATCCATAGTTCTGCACTCTGTTTATCTGTAGAAAGCGATATCACCGCATTGAGCGGTTCCATTTGAGCATGGTAGACGTATTTATTCGTAAACGTGGCCTCATGCACTTTGGTGGCAGTTTTTATGGCACTATCTACATCCCCGTCCTTCTTACTCTCTGAGGCGCCTTCTATAGTATAAGCTTTAAGATCTTCTTCACTGTTGTGAGATAACGCTAAGGTGTCAGCCCAATTGATCTTCATTTGATGCTTAGCTTTTAATCCCGCTTCCACTGATTCACTTACCAACCCTATGCCATGGTCTAACGTCACTACCGAAACTACGCCTTCCATGTTTTTGATTTCTGACTCATTGGTCAGTTCAGGTTTAGCACCATGAACAGCCGATCGGTTGATAAAACCATACATCATCCCCGGCAATTGAATGTCCATTGCGTAGGTAGCCGTTCCATCGGTCTTTGACGGAACATCGTACCGTGGCAGCACCTTACCTATAAGCCTAAAGTCCTTAGGGTCTTTCATCTTTACTGAGGATATAGTGGGTAAACTTTCGAAGTTTCCGAATTCCGCAATTTCACCAAAACTCATCGTACGATCTGATATCTCGTGAATGACATATCCGGGCTTGGTGGTTAATTCCTCAACGTTGACCTGCCACTTTTCAGCAGCATTTTGCAGTAAACCTGCTCGGATTTGCGCCCCTGTTTCTCGCATAAGTTGGTAGTAGCTTCTAATGGTTCTGCTACCGGCAGTGGTCATGTTTTTTGTTCCTCCGGGAGACCATCCCACGCCATAAGTTTCCGCTTCCACCGGGCTGTTTAATATTTTCACCTTGCTCCAGTCAGCATCCATTTCTTCTGCCAATACTAAAGGCACTGCAGTCATTGATCCTTGTCCCATCTCTGCAGCTGGGTTATAAATAATTACCTGATCACTTGATGTCAGTTTTACCCAAACATTGACTTCCTTTTTTATGGCCTCTTTATCTTCCGCTATACCTTTTTCTGTGCATCCGGGAAGTAAGCAATAGCCACCAATGAAGATTGTGGCGCCTCCTGTTGTAGCGAGAAAGTGACGCCTAGACATGTTTCTTTGTTTGTTTCTCATCATAACTGGTCCTCCTCGGCTGCTTTATTGATGGCTTTAATTATCCTGTTGTATGTCCCGCATCTGCACAAATTACCATCCATGTGGCTAATGATTTGATCGCGTGAAGGGTTTGGGTTTGATGCGAGCAGTGTTGCCGCCTGCATTATCTGGCCCGATTGGCAATAACCACACTGTGGCACCTGCTCCTCTTGAAAGGCCACTTGCAAGGGGTGGTCGTTGTTTTCTCCCAGACCTTCGATGGTGGTAACTTTTTTACCTTCCACCGAAGTAATAGGCATGGAGCATGAACGTACTGCTACCCTATCTAAATGTACTGTGCATGCACCGCAAACCGATATGCCACAACCAAACTTGGTGCTCGTAAGTTGTAGCCGTTCGCGTAATGTCCACAGCAAAGTAGCATCTTCCGCAGTATCAACTGATACATTGTTGCCGTTGAGTTCAAAACTAGTTTTCATATGCACAGATATTTTTTAGAAGTTATGGAAATCTAGCAGAACACTAAAACTGGCTTGATATTTTGAGAAATGAGGTTCCAGATAAGTCGTTGAGTTTGATAATGGCCGTTGGCCAGGCATTGGTCCATATAGTCAAGGCGATATTGAGAAATAGTCATAGTGTTTTGACCGTTTCGTTTAATTGAACGGGAGAATATGGCATTGAAGACGTGTGTTTGTGTGTCCTTGCATTGTCTAGAGAGACGGTGTGGAGAGAGTTTTAGAAACTGACCTGAGCCCCCATGAGCGAGAAGCCTTGCACCATTCTAATGCAGTGCTGACACAATCACTGGATAGCGTGAAGGGGTAAGGTCACTACGAGAAATGATTAGTAGGGCAGTCATTGCATACTGCTTATTCTCGACAATTCATGGCTAGTGCACTACCGATGGTCATGCTTGAGTAGAAAAGCTACTGACTTTCAATGGTTGGAGAATGGCCAACTACTGCGAAGAAACAGCATTAAATAGAGTTTATCAGTAGATTAGATTTATAAAGTTATTATGAGAAAGAGAAAAATTGATACATTAAGGTGGGACGTTTGATCATTTTGTCATATAAACAATAAAATTAATATGGATTATCTGGAAATCGCTATCAAATTGATTGTAGGCTTGAGTGTCTTAAATGTTTGGCTATTCCGTGCGAATAAAGCCACACCTTGGAGAGGAGGGACAGCAAAATCTTTGAAAGAAGAGTTTGAAGCTTACGGACTAAATGAAAGCATCATGAAATTAGTTGGTGCCGTAAAGATCATCCTAGCAGTATTGATACTGGCCTCTATCTTTTACCAACCGGCCGAGCAAATCGGAGCCATCGGGATGGCGGTTATGATGATTGGCGCCATAGTCATGCACATCAGAATCAAAGATCCTTTGCAACGATCTTTTCCAGCATTTTCATTTTTATTACTGTCGATTGTCATGTTGGTGATCTAATGATTGATCCATAGGTAAAAATTAACGCATAGCCAGGCGTTGATACATAAGAGGATAAAAGCTGGCAAGAATTCAGGTAGCGTGTCTTGCAACCTCCATCTAACAAACAACGCCACACTCATCATGATGACAAACCCAAAAGCTGTTATCAGTCCGAGAATCGGGTAAATAAGTCCTGTAATCAAACCCAGCGACCCTCCAATTTGAATGCATCCCACCAAATTCTTTTGTAATACCGTCATGCCATATCGCTTATATTCATCACTCATGTATCGGGACACGAAGATTTGCAGACCATAGACAAGAAATGCCGCGGCGGTCATAATCAGAATTACGAGTGAAATAGGTCTTTCATGTAACCATGGCTCAAGCTTGGTAATCAAATCTTCCATGTCGTTTGAACACTTGCTGGTCAATCAAGTTTTGTGCTTGCTCCTTTCAAATTTGCTTCAACGTTGATTTATCAGTATTAATCAGGCCGCAAATGACAGATATACTATGCGATATTGGGTTTTCTTACAGTTTATCTGGTAGTTCACTGAATGGCATTCCATAGCATCAGTAAGCACCATCCTGATGCCTTCGAAATAACATATCTGCCGTCTGCAATATCTTATTCCTCAGATCTGAGGATAAGTTTGGGTGCACTTCTAGGAATTTGTGCACAACCTGTTCAGCCTCTTTAGATTGATGGCCTGAGAGGGTGGCAGCGAGCCAGTCGCTTGGAAAGAAAATATCTCCCGTGGCTTTTATTTCTTCAATAATTTCTAAACTGGGTAGGATGTAATCGATGGACGATTCAGTACGTAAAGGGTGATGCAGCAATCGTAGAGCTTCACCAACCCAGGGTTCCTGACTGCGATTTTCATTTCGTAGTAAACCATTGAAGAACTCATCTCTGATCTGTTTTTCGGGTGACAATGCGGGAAGTAGAAACTCAAGACGCTGGCGATTATCTGGATTTTTAATGACTTGGAGTTGGACTTCTAGTATTTGTTGAGCCCTATCGGGATCTCTCAGAGCGATTTGTGATGCAAGCTGAATCCTGTCATTTTCAGACAAGGGGAGGGAGAACTCCTCAAGTTGGTCGGACCAGATTTTATGGAGATTTCCAACTGCATCAACACTCTGGGCAATCGAAATATACGCATCATAATAGATCCTTTGTAGAGATGGATCTTCTGTTTGAATCATTCCGGAGTATAAAAGCACTTCGGTACTTTGGTGATGTTGAATTCTCTGGGATGCATCTAGAAATATCCAGAAGACCGTATTTAGTTTGTTTCCTAGATATTCTAAAATTAAAGGATCCCTTTCTGTCTGGAGACCATCCAACAAGCTGGCATACATGAATGCTGCATCAAATTTGTGCCGCAGAAAGTTTTCCCAAAGCAGCAGCCAACTGGCTCCTCGGCCGACCCCATCGCGATGATCTATGGTTTCTTTAACACGTTCTAGATCTCGTTTATCATAATTCAGATAACCATATGTTTTGCCGTTGCTATTCGTAAAAACCGGATTTCCATGAGTAGGTAACCGGTGTTTTTCCAAGAGCAGAAAATCCACCCTTTCGGAGCCAATTAATGATTGTATTTGTTGTGGCCATTGGTGATTATGATTTACTACTTCAAACAAGAGCTCCTCTTCATCGTGTTGAATCCTGATTTGCGGCATGCCAGAAGATCTGATCCAATCGCGATTCCACTGATGTAAGTCATTATCCGTGTAGTCAGCAAGTATCTTGATCAAATCATCCCAGGTGGCATTGGCATACGAATAGTCCCGTAAATACTTTTGTAGTCCTGCCCTAAGGGAGTCGGGCCCCAGCATTGTCTCTAGGTTGCGCATGACAATAGGTGCCTTCTTGTAGATGATGGCTCCATATAAAGAGCCTGCATCTTGGAGATTTTTCAAAGACTGCTGTATGGGATGAGAACCGTCGGTCCGGTCTACTGCATATGCACTTGGATAGTGTGCCAGTAGAAACCTAAGATCATGGTCGACGTCTGGAAAGGAGGGATTCACCATTTTGGCCGCCATAAAGTTGGCAAAGACCTCTTTTAACCATACATCATCGAACCAAGTCATTGTGACTAGGTCGCCAAACCACATATGAGCGGTCTCGTGAGCAATTAGACTGGCCCTTCTGAGCTTCTGATTCACGGAGGCCGATCCATCAAGCATCAAGGAGCGTTCGCGGTAGAAGATCGCCCCGGGGTGTTCCATGCCTCCATATTGGAAGGTTGGAATAAGGGCAAAATCAAACTTTTGAAATGGGTACCTGATTCCAGTATATTTCTCGAGCCAGTCCAATGCTTTCTGGTGCAAGCCAAATATTTCCGATGCATTTCGAGCTACCTTGGTTGAGTCATTTTCACGGTAATACATGGTCATTGTGTTACTTCGATCGCTAAGTGTCTTGAATCGACCGGCGGCAAACGCAAATAAATAGGAGGGGAGCAGTTTAGTTTGCTTGTAGTGCATTACTTTACGATCATTCTTTTGCTCCGATGCCAGAACAGGACCATTAGCTACCGCCTCCCAATCTGCGGGAATATCAAGCGCCAATGTCCACTTTGCCTTGAGATCGGGTTGGTCCATGACGGGAAAGACGGTGCGTGCACGGTCCGGCACGAGCAGCGTGTATATAAATTCATCATTTCGATTCAGAGACGAATTGCCTGCAATAAATTGGATCTCCACGATGTTCTGCTCTTTAAGATAGGCCTTGGGAAGCAAAATATGTTCGGATACAATGCCCTCTGAAAGGGGTGTACCATTCAGATGAATTTCTACCAGATTTTTCTCATCCGCTTTGAAATCCAGGAAAAGGTCATCATTGCCATTGTGTGCAAAGCGTATGGTTTCCTCAGCTTTGATAAGCTCAGTCACCGTTTCTGGTATGTGAAAGGTAAGGTCGTATTCCAAGTTGGTGACAGATGCTTTTCGTTGCATTGCATGGCGGTGTGAAACGCCCGGTTCAGGAAATGGGGGTACGTTGTTGCATGCTTGCCATAGGGTCATAGCTAGGAGAATTTGGGAAATCCTTTCCATAGGGTGAAGTTAGGATGTTTGTGACAAAAGCTGGGCCCCAAGGGCTTAATGAGGGTAAACACTACTAAGTTGCATCCCCATAATTTTTCAGGACTCAGTAGCTCCACTATACTTAGCCCCGATTGCTATCGGGGTGCCCCTTGCCCAGACACATAAATCATTGTGCCGCTCCTCAATCAACCATGAGAGATTTTTCGAAAAAAGGACGTAGACAATTGCCAAGTCAGGAATAGGGAAGTTACGGCGAGGAAGAATCACCAGGAAGAAGGAAAAGGTATTGATTCCTGGCCCCTGTTGGCAACCAAGTGTGCTTCTGAGCACTGTTTCTTATGCTCATGCATAAAATTCAAACTGGTGAATTACAGTATTTCTTCGTAAATTAAAAGAAACCACGTTACTGTGTCTATTTCGAAATACTTTATTGCCAAGGTTTGGATTTTTATCCTGTTTATTGGTCTCTTAAGTGGCTGTAAGAAGGACCCTGAAGAAGTTGATTTGGAACTTTCATTTATGGAAAATCTTCAAGCGCTTTCTGGTATTACCATTGAGAGTATCGAAGCCAAAGATGGATATAAAATGGCATTTCGCATTTTTATCACTCAACCAGTCGATCACAACAATCCTTTGGGTCCTACTTTTGACCAGGAAATTATCCTTAAACATCGCCATGTAGATCTTCCGGTAGTTTATGACACTCGTGGATATGGGCTTAATGAGGAAGGTGTCAATCAATTATCCCCCCTCTTTCCAGCCAATTACGTTGGAGTAGAACATCGTTATTTTACTGACTCTAAGCCTGAACCGCTGGATTGGGAATTTCTCACAATAAAGCAAACTGCAACAGATCATCATCGGATCGTTGATTTGTTTGATGATATCTATCAAGGTAAATGGGTAAACACGGGTTCTAGTAAAGGCGGGATGACCGCCTTATTTCATAAAAGGTTTTATCCTGATGATATAGATGCAACTGTTGCTTTTGTGGCTCCATTAATCACGGGTCTTCCAGACAACCGATTCAAAACTTTTTTAACATCAGAAGTTGGTAATTCTACTTGCAGACTAGCCATCGAAGCTTTTCAAAAAATGGTGCTTAACCGTCGTATCAGTATGCTTCAATTATTTAAGGAACACGAAATGAAGCAGAATTTTAGTTATTCTATCGGATATGATAAAGTACTTGAACTTTGTACCATGGAATATCAGTTTTCCTTCTGGCAGTATGGATGGGCTGACTGTAACCAGATTCCAAGCCAAAACTCGAGTCATGAGGAAGTATTCCAACATTTGATCCAAGTATCCCCAGCCTGGTATTATGATGACTTTGCAGTTGATTATTTTCAGCCACTATTTTATCAAGCTTATACGGAACTAGGGTATTACTATTTGGTCGACGATCATTTGAAGGGACTGATCAATGCATTGAATGCACCCAATCACCGTGTTCTCGCGCCTAATACAATCATGACCTATAATCCAAATGTGATGAAAGATGTCATCGATTGGCTGGTGTCCAATGGAAACAATATAATATATATTTATGGAGGGGACGATCCTTTCACTGCAGCTGCAATTCCTGATCCGACCAGCACCAATTCCATCAAAATCATTCAGCCAGGTACTAATCATAGTGTTACGATAGATGAACTTGACGACAAAGAGATGGTGTTTAGTTCTCTGGAGAAATGGTTAGATATTGATATCTAGGGGTACTGATTCCTCATCAATCTATGCCTGTTTCATGTGTGAATTGGAAATTTTGCAATGCTCGATTCTTGATTGCAAATCCTTAAGTCTTCCCTTACATAGTACCAATCATCTTACTTAGTCACAAGTGAGGTGTTCGACTTTAGTCTTAAAGCTTGAAAACAGTGATTCTGAAAATGCGTTGTTTTAGTGATTTTCCTTTCTGGTCATACTCTGTTTGAATTCTCCCCTGGCTAGTAGGGATCTAATTATTTTGATCCGTATTGATCACCTCGATTAGAATGTGCGATAAAACTCAGAGCATGATATTGCTGATTAGTTCGGGGTAACAAATTGTCATGGATGATCAATATTGGATGTGAGATTGACAGCTGTCATTTTTTCTCTGGCTTTTTTAGCACACCTTAATCATAGGAAGAGATATCTGTGGATTTTTTCCTAGGCCTATCGTTGTGATTGCAGATTGGCCTTTGCTTTCATTCCACTGAGTTCAAAAAAATTAAATCATGCGCTGGATCTATCTTTTCTGTTACACTTTGATGATGGCCACATCTATGAATGCTCAGCCCATTTGGGTGGTTTCCAATACTCAGGACAGCGGCGAGGGCTCGTTGCGTGATGCGATTGAAAAAGCAGGCATGAATATGGGAGCAGATACCATTGTCTTTGATCTTTCTTTTGCAGACCCCGGTTATGATTCCACAACGGGTGTTTGGTCGATCGAATCTGCTAGTGAGTATGTGATGCCCGCCGGCACAGTTGTCTATGGCGCCAATGCTTACAATAGCGAAAGTATCCCACAACCGGGTGTGGAAATCCATGGCATGGACTCATCCATCCTGTTGCGGCTAACGGGATTGCATTTATCCGATGAGGTGGTTTTACGTGGTCTGCTAATAAATCGCTTTCAAATTGGAGTTTGGGTCCAAGGCAGCTCTGTGATCATAGAAAATTGCTACCTGGGGGCTGATCCTTCTGGCTCCATGTCCAGGGCCAATGGCAATGATGGGATTCTATTGGCAGATGGAGTGACCAACGCCAATATTCATAATTGCCTAATCTCCGGTAATGTTGGATATGGTATCCGCTTGTCTGGAAGGGAAACCCGAGATAATACCATTAGTAATAATCTGATTGGCACCGATGCTACCGGAAACAAAAGCCTTCCCAATGGCCATGGTCTCCACCTTCATGCTGGGGCCAATAATAACCTGATCGTTGGGAATATTATCGCTGGTAACACAATGGCAGGAATTTCGGTATTTGATACAGCAACGAACCACAATATTTTTGAAGAAAATTTAATAGGTGTTGGTAGAGATGAAATAACTGAAATCCCGAATGGTTCTTTCGGGGTGGCTTTCTTCAATGGACCGGCAAACAATAGATTTGGACCTGGCAATCGGGTAGCCTTTAATGGCGATGACGGTGTGTTGGTAGACGGCTCAGATGGCACCAGTACCACGGGAAATGTGATCACTTTCAATTCAATTAGTAATAATGGGGACAAAGGAATTGAAAATTTTCGTGGAGGAAATGCAGAACTCAGCCCTCCCACTATCGATTCCATTAGCGAAGATATCGTCTACGGTAGCGCTGGACCGAACCAGGTAATCGAGCTCTTTTTTGACCCGAATGACGAGGGATGCTGCCATGCTAGTACTACGATGAGTGGCTTGACTGGTGGTTTTACCGTGCCTATTCCTGATCATGCTCCTGATATGCCTTTTCTTACAGCTACAGCAACCGACACCATGGGCAACACTTCCGAATTTAGTACGCCGGTTTGTCTAGGCGCACCAGAGGTAGAGATTGAAGGTTCACTAGATTTTTGTGCAGGTTTGAGTACGGAATTGAATGCTGGGAACCATACCAGCTATCTATGGTCGACAGGAGAAAATACGCCGTCTATCACTGTTGCGGATATAGGCATGTACTCGGTGACGGTGACCGACTCATTTGGATGCACAGGATCTGCCTCTGTATTTGTGGCGATGAATGAATTGCCCTCAGTTAATATCGAAGTGTCAAGCTATGGATGTGCAAATACAGCTTTGTCAGCAGGTGAATTTATCGAATATCAATGGTCAACAGGGGATACAACCGCCTTGATTACAGCAATGTCGGCGGGCACGTATCAAGTATCGGTGATCGACAGTAATGGCTGCATAGGCGCAGATTCGGTGGCGGTGCAGGATGATCCGCTTTCATTGCCATGGGTGCAGGATCTGATCAACAATCCTTTTAATCCCTATTGCAATGAATGTTTGACTTTGTCTCAAGCCATCTGGATGGATTCAGCTGTGATCATCTTCGACTGGGAGGCCTCTGCCTGCAATTTCACGGATATCGGGTTTACAACCATTTATAATTGTCAGGGTGATACCGTTCAACATTGTTATCTGAGCATCGCCGGTGAACAATGTGATCCTGATGCAATGATTGGCGAGGATGCATTGATGAACCGAGAGCAGCTTTGGCAGTGTACTACAGCAACATTGCCTTCATGTCCCTCTACATCAGATGCCATTCTTCTCATGCCTTGGTTGATCGATACCCTGGACCACTATGAAGCTTTGTGTGATGCAATATGCATAGAGGGGAATGCAGGTAACTTCCTCTACAAGCATATGATAGACACCAATATCATACTCGAGCTACAAACAACGTGTGGAGACATAATTCGCCGATTCTATGATTGCCAGGGATCCTTGATTTATTCCTGCAGCAGCTTTAATTTTGCTGGTATTTCTGATTGTGACTTGCCCTTCCTGCCCGTGTCCGGTGCTGGTGAATTGATTTGGGAATGTTCGACCACTTCCAGTAGAACAGATCAGTCAACGGAGCAACCTTTCAAAGTATATCCAACGATTATTTCAGATCGGGTGACCATTGAGACTGAGGGTGATAAGCCTTGGAGTGTCATCATGTATGATGGTTTTGGACGCAACCTGGCCCGCAAGTCTAGCCGGGCTCGGATCCAGGAATTGGATGCAGATTCATGGCCTCAGGGTATGATATATGCCAAGTTGATTTCGTCGCAAAAAGCTCAACTGGTAAAGCTTTTGAAGGTGGAGTAGATGTGATGATAACGTCTTGACTACTAGGATATACGTACGTACTTATTTGAGGATGAGCCAATGTAGAATATGTGCCCAAGCCAATCTTACCAAACAAATACTAGATCCTTCATTTATACGGCTCCATTAAAGGATTTCTTATCTCCATTAGATTGATTTCCTGGAGCTGTGTGCTCTGTTCAACTTCCATAGTAGGTTTATCTGCTGTTTCTATAGCGAGTTTGTTTTTCCACTTGTCACTGGTCTTATCCGTGATGTTTACCCAGCCCACAATATAGAGCATACCATTACGGCCTACTTCCAGTCCCTGGCAGTAACGCGGTCTCCGTCCATCATTCAGTTCTACAGGGCCATGATCTGTATATTGCCTTCCAGGTATGTGGTAAGTCACAAGATGAATTTCAGACTCACCAGAAGTTCCATCTGCATTGGTTTTTGTGTAGGGAGCGATATAAAAAATGGTTTCCCCATCCTCCGAAAGTTCAAAGGCCAGTGATGTGTAATCTGTTCCTCCGGATTTTTTATTCGGTGCTGCCGGGATCCGATCCAATATTTCTAATTCTCCGACCTTAGGATCAAAAGAAACCAGCCAATCACTGAAGTACATTATGGCATAGAATTTCTCAAATGCCCTATTCCACTTAACCGATCGCCAGGCAACCCCAACGGAATAATTGACCCCTTTCTTGGCGAGCGGGATATTAAACATGGGTTGCTTAAAATTAGGTTTCTCCAAGGTGCTGATTTCATTTGTGCCGTAATTGTATGCTTGGATGGTACTAAACATAGTATGCCAATAGACATTACCAGTAATGGCGTCTACTCCTAACGATCGAGGACCCTGCTGTGGAGTAGGGGCGATGGCTTCCATCCATCGCTCCACCTTTTTCGTATTCATGTCAAAGTAGAGGAACGAATATCCCGGCCAGGTGACCGCATACATTCTCTCACGTGAAGTATCCATACTCACTGCGACGAGACCTTCATTGGGTGCTGCTATTCCGAAATCTTCGAATTTTTCTGTCTTGAGATCATAACTCATAAAATGCCCACCAGGGTATGTGCGATCGTAGGCACCCGCGTGTGTTCCAAACCACAACTTTCCTTGGTATTCATATAGATCGCAGTGCACTTTTCCCTGATTAATGACTTTCGTACGATCTTCACCAACAATAGTGGTCAGATCTCCAACATTATCGAGATTGCCAGTGCGAGGGTTATATCGGAATAGTTGTGCTCCCGACTTCTTGTTATGTGAACAAATAACATAGTAAACATTGCCGTCAGATGCATAAGCTATGCCATTATAATTGGAATCGCCATACAGGAAGTTTCCGTCGATCATCTTTGCTTTGACTGGGCCTTCCTTATAAATAGTTCCAGGTGATTGTTGTGCTGGACATATGGAGACAGATAAAATTGTTAGGGCTAAAATAAGAGCATTAAAAACGATTGGATTTTTCTTTCTACAGCCTCTGGTCATGATGTCTTTTTTTAAGGAAAATATTTCCTCTGTAATGGTAATAATTTTATTGATTGCAAAAATTCATTTGTCCTTTACTATGCCGCTGAAAATTTTAGTGATGCCGATAAAGCATAGGCAACGATGCCTTAGCCAGGCAATATAGTTCTTCAAATGCGATCATTCACAATGGTGGACTGAAAAAGTACGGAAGTTCTGCGTTTTTGGTCTCGGTATCTAGTTTCAAAGGAAGCACTGGAAAGCCTGCTGGACTTATAGCGATGTTAGCCCAAGAACTGAGTTAAGTGCAATCGGAATCAATAAAGCTGCTCTCCCCTCTTCAGAAATCAGGATATAAATCATGTGTAGATTCTCCATGTATACATATAATCAAGGTATGCTTCGTGATGGAATGCGAGTAAAGGCCCGGAATACACAACGCTTCATCTCGAGTTAATCCGTTAATTTCTCTTAAATCTTGTTAAGTATCCCCTAAATCGGATGCTCTTGGTAACCAATATAGATGTATGCGACCTATTAATTATAGAGATATTCACCTAGCTGGTGATCTTAGAATTGAGCCAAATTGAAAGCAACTAAAAAATATTAGCGCAAGTACTCTGTCTACTGGATTATGTTGAATAATTCTGAGGTGATTTTCGGTCTAACCGAGGCGCCAGAATGCAGCCATAGCATGTGCTATGGCGAGATTGTGCAACGAAGGATAGGTCGAAAAGGCCCCAGAATTAACGATAATATTCCGGTAGATAGAGTACTAGGCACGCTTATCATTTAATACAGAAGCTATGAAAAAGATATGGATGAGTTGTTTTTTGGTCGTCACACTTTTTATTACCGCAATCGCCCAGTATGCCGATGAAAGGACTGGGTATGATGGTGACTTCTTTAGTTTGGAGGGAGCCATTGAAGTATTTAAGAATGCTAGGTCGATTAGAAATTTTGAAAGAAGAATTAATTCAAGAGACAATTGGGTAAATAATTTAGACCTGAATTTTGACGGTAAAACAGATTACGTTCGTGTAATTCATCGTCGACAGGGTATCTACCATGCCATCATCTTGCAAGTTCCATTAGGTCGGAGAGATGTACAGGATATTGCGGTCATTGAAATTGAAAAAACCGGGAGACGAGAAGCCATTTTACAAATTGTTGGTGACCGAGATATCTATGGCGAGGAGGTTATTGTAGAACCTATTGAAACATTCCGGAACACCTCCAATTATCATAGATCTAGAAACGCAGCATTTGTCAATGTCTATTATTGGCCGGCAGTGCAATCCATGTTCGATCGCGACTATCGAATATATGCTTCGCCCTATCGTTGGAACTATTATCCCACATGGTGGAGTCCCTGGAGACCATACAGTTGGACCATTTATCGTCCACGGATCATCACCTATTACAGCAGTTGCCGCATCGTACGAAATTATCGATCTCCACGAGTCCACAGATTTTATTGGAATCATAGATCGCATAGTCGGGTGGTTGTGCATCGCACCAAGCGCATTCGTCATCAGCGTGGTACAGCACATGTCTTCAAACATCGCAAAGCTACATTTGACCGGGTAAGGTCGAACGGCGTTAAACGCAATAATAATTTGACAACGAGAGATCGCACTGTACGATCGAATCGTACATCAACCAGGCCAAATGTTGTAGAGCGAAATGCCCGAGTAGAGAAACGCAATGACCGATCTATTGATAATCGTAGTCGAACGAAACCAAACGACAGTTATGGTTCGTCACGACGCTCCCTTCCGAATACTTCCAAGTCCAGGAGCAACTATCGCAAACCTACTCAACCGCAAGTGCAAACACCACGTAGGAATGGTGAAGTTCGACGGCCTGCCGAGAGGACGATAGACCGAAGTAATTCGAGCTATAATCGCAGCGATCGAGATCGGCGGGTGCGCCGAGCTCCAGCTCCGAGCCATCGTCCAACTAGGTCTACGATTAAACCAAAGTCTGAGGTGATGAACCGAAAGGCATTACCACGGGCTAGGCAGGCACCAAATCACCAATACAGAACCCCTACGCCTTCTCGCCGGCCAACTAAATCACTTCAAAATTCGCGCAGTAGGTCGAAGTCCCAAATCAGCAGTAAGCGTCCTCCATCGCAGGTTCGACGATCCACTTCCAATATGGAGAAGTCGAAAAAGGTGTCGGTAGAAAAGAGCGCACGAACCCTGAAGCGTGGGTAGGAATTAACATATCCCTTGATGGTATCGTCAAGGGATACTTTTTTATACAAACGCATTGCTTCAATTAGTATGGAATATTAATCTTCTTAACCGCTTGTTATTTCTAGAGGACCTTGGTTTCCTGACAATTCCCTTAGATTAGTATTTTACTGTACTTTCTTCATTGTGTAATGTAGATGAATGCAAAACAAGAAAACCCTGGGAATAGGCATGGTCGGTGCCCGATACGGAGCACGCATGCATTTTACAAATTATCAGAAAATGCCGACTGGACTGATAGAAATTCGTGGTGTATGTTCGCTTTCAGGCGAGAGTGCAGAAGCTTTTGCCCGTGATTGTGGTGTGCCTTTGATAACGACTGAATTAGATGACCTGCTCAATCGCGAAGATATTGATGTGATTGATATTTGTACGCCACCAGCGACCCACCATGAGATCGCCATTCGGGCAGCAAATGCTGGGAAGCACATCATTATGGAAAAACCATTAACCGGGTATTTCGGAGAACCGGGAGATGTCGAACCGATTGGTCTGCACGTACATCGCAAGAAAATGAGGGAGGGCGCCCTTAAAAATGCCTTTGCCGTCAGAGAAGCGGTGCAAAAAAATGGGGTGCGTTTTTGCTACGCTGAAAACTGGGTTTATTCACCGACGATTGATAAGATGCGTAACCTCATCAAAGCTTCAAGTGGCTCCATCCTGGAATTGCGCGCAGAGGAGAATCACTCTGGATCCAATTCTGTGTATTCTCGGGAATGGAAAAGCACAGGTGGAGGCGCATTGCTACGCATGGGTGTGCATTCTGTGGGCGCGTGTTTACATCTGAAGCAATGGGAAGGCATCCAAAGGCTGGGCCGTGCGATTCGGCCTATATCGGTAATGGCAGATGTTGCCGATTTAATTCATACGGATGCTTCTGAGCGTGCCAGGAAAGCAAACGCGCATCATTGGATCAGCTCCGATCCCGTGGATGTGGAAGATTGGGCCAATGTAACCATTCGTTTCGAAGATGGATCCAGGGCTACGGTACTGGTTAGTGACGCTGGTTTGGGTGGACTGAATACACGAGTGACCGCATTTATGACAGATGGCGTCATCAAAGCCAACATGACCGCCAATGATGCCATTGAAACCTATGCAGTAGATCCCAATACGTTTGCTGATGAGTATTTCGCTGAGAAGTTGGAGACCAAAGCCGGTTGGAACCGACCAAGTGCCGATGAAGATTGGTTTCGCGGATTTGCACAGGAGATAGAGGATTTCGT
>JABDMH010000004.1 GCA_013001595.1 Saprospiraceae bacterium
CTGGAGTCCAACCCCATCCTGCGGTTTGGGTGATCAAGAATATTCCAGGGAGACTGGGACCACATGTACTGCGGTTGATGCCCTACATTCCAATCCTACGGAAATTGTTGAATCCCAACAATTTTCAGTTCTTGGCGCTCGAAGGTTGTTTTTATCGTGAAGGCTGTGAAAAAGACTTGGTAACACTTTGGGAATCTGTACTCAATTATTTTCGTCTGAAATCTGCTTTAATCTGGCTAGACTCAGAAGATCCACTAGCTGATTATCTGAATAAGCATGCTCGATTAGGTCTACTCAATGTATTTGCAAAGCGGGCAGAAACGCAGTTGATGACTTTACCTGAAAATCTGTCATCTATGGAAGCAGAAGCTCTTAAACATGGACCCTTCTATACCACCGGCTTTGATTTCGTATGATACATTCATAGAATATGGGTTCTCATACGAGGAAATCTAAGGAATTACAATAACTGATGCTGAATCCCAAAGAATTGGACCGAAAGATTGACGAGCTCTTTTCGTTTCGGTGTCTTCCGTGGATGGTGAAGATTTCGAACATTAGGCGAAAAGACAAATTCCTTGCAAAACTGAAGCGACTTCAATTGTCTATTTATCAGCTGGATCATTCTCTGGAGTCAAATTGGAAAGTGCCAAAGAAGCAATTGAAAGATGACTGGAAGTCAATCAACAGTGATCTAAGGGAGTTTGGAATAAGGAAAAAGGAGAGAGAACGACTTTGTCGACCAATTCGCCAATATGAACGTCATGAATTGAGATTGAGGAGGGGAAAAACACCAATGGATTTGCCCATGCAATATCTCTATTTCTACAAGTCATGTGATGTGAAGCTCATGCGTGAACTGATCTATCGAGCCGATGACGAACTCGATCTAAAACTTTCGCGAAGAGACTGGTACACATTTGATCTGATTACAGAAGTCAATGATGATATTGAAGATGTGTACGAAGACATCCACACGTACAATGGCAATCGATTGTTGTTTGAAATACATACAAGAGGACATCATTCGGCAAGATATCTCTATCACGAATTTCTTAGCAGTACGTTGGAGGAGTTCCAGGATCGAAGAACTGGAGCATTAACCAAGGCACAAAAGAAGGTCAAAAAACTAACGCTTGACATCGGATTTGAAACACTGGTGCTACTCAAAAAGCAATTGAAGCGAAAGAAGATTTCGCGCATTTCGAAGGCTATTGTCCTGAAAAAAGTTTACTAATAGACGCTATGTCATGAGCTTGTGCTCCACTCATTGATGCTCATATTCTCCATCACGAAAGGCCGATTCAAGCTGCTTTGCTAGAGCTGCTATCACACCTTCAAAATTCCTGTAGGTTATCCTGCATCATTCGCAAACGATCGTTAAGTCGATTTGTCCAATGCTTAGATCAACCATGGTCAACATCTTCCTTATTGGAGCGTTCTATCTACATAATTCGAATTATGATCTCACATCCAATTAAACACAAGCTCCGTCAATTATTGCTGACGATCTGTGGTGTCTTAAGTTTATCAGTGCTAGCAGGCCAAGCCTTAGTCGATGCCACCAAGATCGCTGAGATCAGCAGAGATTCGCTGGTCAAGATCTTCTCCGTCCAACCGGAAAATGGCATTCATGCTTATAAAGTGCTATACCTTACCACCGGTGCTGATGGACAACCTGATACCGCCTCCGGCTTGGTTACATTTCCTGACGTTGTCAGTGACCGAGGTTTGCTGGCTTATCAACATGGCACTACCGATGGCCCAGAAGATGTCCCAAGCCGACTCAATGCCGAGGCACTCCTTTCCTATGCATATGCTGGTTTTGGGTACATCGTTACCGCTGCTGATTACATCGGTATGGGAGATAGTCGAGGACTGCATCCCTACCTTCATGCTGAAACAGAAGCTTCAGCGGGGATAGATCTATTGCTAGCTGCCCGAACACTTGCTGGTCAGTTGGAGTTCTCGTTGCCTGATCAAATATTTGTGAGTGGATATTCACAAGGGGGCCATGCAGCAATGGCGATGGCTCGAGCCATTCAGGAGCGGCCCACAGATGACCTTTGGTTGACTGCAGCTGCACCTATGTCTGGACCATATGATATTTCAGGGACCATGCGTGATCTGGTACTTTTTTCAGATAGATCCTATTTGTTTCCTTCATACATTGTCTATTTTATTTTGGGATATCAGGAGGTTTATGGAGACATTTTTGAAAACCTGGAACAAATCTTCAAGGCTCCCTACGTGCAGATGATTGATCGCTTTCGAACAGGAGCCATCGGGCTATCAGAACTTAATGATCAACTCAAAGCCGCCATGTTGCTTAATGAGCGATCACTGATCCCACGTCGTATGCTAAATGAAGCTTACTTGATGCCCGTACTGACTGATTCGCTTCATCCATTGAATTTGGCGCTGAGAGACAACGATACTTACCGTTGGTCGCCTGAGATGCCTATGAGATTATATTACTGTATGGCAGATGAACAAGTAGCATTTGAAAACAGCCTTATTGCCGAGGCTTATATGCGGGACGCTGGTGCGGCTGATGTACAAGCCTTAGATTTGGTGTCTTCTGCTGATCATGGTGAATGTGTGCTTCCTGCAGTACTTTCTTCCATTGCCTTCTTCAACTCCTTTCCAATCACGACATCGAGTGAGACAGCTTCAAACGCAGAATTACATATTTACCCGAATCCAGCCACAGATGTAATCTCATTTGGCACTGAAGCAAGCGCAATTCGCAGCCTTACGATTTTCAACACTTATGGCCAGATCATTGAGAACTTTATTAATTTAAATGCATCTGAGATAAACATAGCTCATTTGCCGAATGGTCAGTACTTCTTGCGGGGAACGAGCAAAGAGGGACCTTTCACAGGTCGATTTCTAGTAGTTGAGTAACTCATCATCATGACAATCGAAGAGAAGAAAGTATTGAAAAGTCGGCTGGAGTCGAAAATTAAGAGGACGAGGGTGAAGATTGAACGCATGGAGGAAATGACCCAGCCCATTGGTCCGGAGAATGCAATTGGAAGGGTGAGCAGAATGGATGCCATCAACAACAAAAGCGTGATGGAAGCGGCCCTACGCAGTTCACGCAAGGAATTGGATGAAATGGAGTCGGCCTGGCGTCATATAGATAACGATCCCAATTTTGGGAAATGTGAACGCTGTCACAATGAGATACCATTCAAACGCTTGGCCGTAATGCCAGGCAGTCGGTATTGTGTACACTGTGCTTAAGACACAAGCTGGTTTAGAATACAACGAGCTGTCAATCATCAATTGCCTTATGAAGATGAGCAGGTTTAAAGATCTAGCTCAACATGCCATTCTGTGGCATCAGTCTGTGTAAACTGAAATCCACGGCGCTTAAATAGTCTTATCATGGCTTGATTTCCAGCAAGCACATCTGCTTCCAATACAGAGATGCCTTTTTCTTTAGCTATGTCGATGATATAATCTGTGAGTATAGAACCCAAGCCCTTTCCATGCCATGTGTCAGCAAGCACAATGGCATACTCTGCTCGCTCTTTCCAAGCGTCGGAAATCATTCGAACCACCCCAATCAATTTGGGCTTCTGGCCTTCACGGATTTCTGCCACAATTGCCATTTCCCTATCGTAATCTATATGGGTAAAGCGACTTAGTGCAGAATGGTCTACATCAGGTGCGTATCCAAAGAATCGAAAGTAGATGGTTTCCTTGGAAAGTCGCTCGAACAAGTCAGCTTCCAGGGGTTCATCTTCAGGTCTGATCGGTCGTAGACATACCTCAGTACCATCTTTGAGGCCGACTGTTTTCTCATAGTGAGAAGGGTAGGGTAGGATGGCCAGGCGATTTTTGGAATGTGGAGTGATGTGCTTATCATATATGGTGATCATTGCATCTAAGGCAATACATCCATCCTTATCTGCTGCTAGTGGATTGATATCGATCGTCTTGATTTCAGGAAAATCCATAACGAGGTAGGCCAACTTATATAAGATGAAATGCAGTGCATCCATATCAATTGAATCTGTGGATAGGTTGTTGGAAAGCGCCTTTCCAAGTTGCGTTTGCGCCACTAAGCGCTTGGCTAAATTCATATTTATGGGTAGCAGTGCAATGCTGTAGTCAACAGAATAGTCTGCCGCCCTACCACCAGTACCAAAGACTAGGACTGGTCCAAATAGTGAATCGTACTTGGCTCTTACAAGCATCTCTGTGTCTTTAAAGGCCATGCGCTCCACTAGGACACCTTCATCGCTATGATGCTGTTTCAACATATGATTAAAGGTGTCTGCAACCGTCTGTGCATTGTGTAAGCCTAAACGAATTGCATGCTGCTTAGATTGGGAGCGGAGGGATGAGGAAAGTGCTTTAAGGGTAACTGGATATCCCATATCATTCGCAGCGGCAATGGCCTCAGCACTGGTTGTGACCAACACACCTTCATTGATTGGGATGTCGTAGAAGCTCAGTATTTGCCTGGATTGGAGCGCCGTGAGATCGACCTGTCCTAAGTTTTGTGCCTGACTAATCTGTGTTCTAGCAGCTTTGTATTCGGGTGTGAAACCTTCGGGAATAGTAGGGGTAAACTCATAGAGCAACTCCAGGTTTTTAAAGTAGCTATGGATCCTCAGAAAGGTGTCTACAGCCCGTTCTGGGTAGCGATAATTTGGAATACGATTTTCTTCTAGAATTGATCTTCCAGCATATGCCATTTTCTCACCCATCCAGCTGGCGAAAACGGGTTTGGAATGTCTTTTAATCACTAGGGATACTTCTTCAGAAATGGCAATGCCATGATCTTCGCTCTGGGGTGTCAAAATGACTAGAACTGCATTTACGTCTGGTTCTGACAAGCAAGAATCAAGGGCCACAGCATATTGCCTAGGGCTGTCATGTCCAGTGAGGTCGACGGCATCTTTATGACCCCATGTGCTGGGTAGTATTTCACTTAGGGTATTGAACAATTTCTTAGAAAAAGAAGCATGATGCCCGCCATTCTTTAGCAGATAATCTGTCGCAAGTATTCCAGGTGCTTTAGCATTGGTGATTATTGCTAAGCGATTGCCTTTGGGATGCGCATGCATAGAAAGTGCTTGAGCACAATGAAACAGTTCGGCAATCGTGTTAACGCGGATGATGCCTGCACGCTTAAATGCAGCGTCAAATGCATCATCATTTCCCACGGTTCGATCAACATCTGACTGTATTGTATCTATTGTTCCCAGGCTTCTTCCCGCTTTCAAAATGATGATGGGCTTAGAACGGGCGAAGGCACGGGCTGCGCTGATGAATGATCTTGCATCTCTCAAAGACTCCATATAAATGACGATGCAGTTGGTATGTCTGTCCGTGCCAAAGTAATTGATCAGATCATGAAAATCTACGTCTATAGTGGATCCAATAGATACTATGTGACTGAAGCCCACTTTTTGATTGCGAGACCAATCAAGGATTGATGAGCATAAGGCTCCACTTTGTGAGATGAAAGCAACGGATCCCTTGAGAGCCATCTGATCTGAGATACTGGCGTTAAGGGAAATGCTTGTATTGACCAAACCTAAGCGATTGGGTCCCAAAATCCGTAGTCCGTATTTATCAACTTTTTGCTGAACTTCTTTTTTGATTTCAACGACATCCTGGTGAGCAATATATGGACCGGTGCTGATGATCAAGACGGCGGGCACTTTTTTCTTTCCGCACTGATCAATAATATTGGAGAGGGTATGTAAGGGTGAAACAATGATGACTAAATCTATCGATGCACGGACTTTCTCCAGTCTTAGGTAGTTCTTTTCACCCTGGATCTTTGAGTACTTAAGATTAATTGGAAACAACTTACCCTTATATCCTGCTTCAATGATGTTTCGGAAAACCTTATATCCTACACTATCCATGTTGTTGGATGCACCAACAATGGCGATGCTATCCGGATGAAAATATTTATGGAGGTTACTTCTCATTACTGCTAAAACCTCCAGTACTCCCTTAAAAGGCCAATACTGGTATGAACGTTAATGTCGTAGGCTTCCCAGCAACGGCGACTTGAAGCGGATGCAGCCTGTTTATATGGCGAAGGTCTACCGTTATATCCAGCCAGAAAACTCGCCGCACATTTCGGTAGCTCTTGCAGATTATATCCACCTTCCAGGACTGCAAAAGAGGGGATGTTTTGGTCACGCACAGCTGATCCGACTTTGTGGAATGCATCGTAGGATAAATTCAATTGTAATAGGGGATCATTCTGATGAGCATCAAAACCGGCAGATAAACCGATCATATCCGGTTTGAATTGTGTGACTACGGGGAGGAAAGTTTTTAGTCCGTGGAGAAAGATATCGTCACCACTATGTGGAGGGAGGGGTACATTAATCGTAAAACCTTTTCCGCGAGCATTTCCGATCTCGTCAGCGGTGCCTTTTCCGGGAAATGCAGGATACTGATGCAGTGATATGAATAGCACTTGGTCATCTTCATAAAAGATGTGGGAAGTGCCATCACCGAGGTGGCCATCAAAGTCGAGGATAGCCACACGTTTGCCCTGCGATCGATAATGCGATGTTGCAATGCCAATATTGTTAAATAAGCAAAAGCCACTTGCATGATCGGGATAAGCGTGATGTCCAGGGGGCCTCACAATGGCAAAATCACCCCTTTCAGCTGCTAGCATGGTCGCATTAACTCCGGCAATAGCAGCTTGCATGCTTCCGGGACCAACAATAGTGTCTCCATCCAAGTAACTCTGGACGTACGCGCAAGCCTCACGTACTTCCCTTATGTAATTTTTATGGTGCACTTTGGAAGCCAATGCTAGGGCGTCGTAATCTGGATCAAATACAGGGATATCACCAAATGCATGCATCCTCATTATGTGTTCAGGATGCTGCCCAGTATCATGTAAGAGAAAAGCGGGATTGGTGAAAGCGATCATGGATAAAGCTTGGACTTATTTAATTATTTTCGAAATCAATTCTGATGGTGTCCGTTCGAAGGTCGATTTCATTTCTTAGACCTGATACTTAAGGAACACTACTAGACAAAACAGCAAATAAAGAGGCCTTCCTCAGCACGGAAAGGTAAAAAAAAGTCATGGTTGAACAAGGTCAACCATGACTAAGGAACGGGTCTTGAGCAGACTCGTCACGGTGATCATCCCACTAATTTTAGACGGATCTCACCAAGGTCGTTTGTTGAAATAATCATACCAAAATGATCAATCCTGCATAAATTCAGAAAGTTTATCGTTTGAATTTTGTTCAGAGCCTATCGAGACCACTTATTGTAAGTTGATTTAGTTCAATATAGGTCAATGACAGTGGCTTGAAGCACTGGTATTCTATTTCATATTAGTACCTTTAATCATATTAACTTACACATCGTAAACTATGAAGAATTGGATTCTGGTTTTCGGACAGCTATTTGTTTTTGTACAATTTGCTCAAGCTCAAGAAGTGACGACCGGTAAGTTTTGTTTGGAGTATTTTCCCCAGCCGAAGGTGGAGACCTATGTAGATTCATTGGTGAGTTACCTATCGCGAGAGATGGGGGGCGATACCATTGATCTAGATGAAACCACGTTGGACTATATTGAGCATTTTGCTTCAATCGCGACTTATAAATCGAAATGTGTCTTTTTTGATCGTGATTCTATAATGATCCATGAGAAAGTCGACCAAGAATTGACGAACACTTATTTGATCATTCCGTCTGAGAATAAGTTGATTTCGAGGGTTGCAGAGGGATTGAAAGAACAGACTTACTTTATTGAGGGAAGTACCGATACTGGCTATATGGACTACGAAATACAGATCGATAAGAGCGATACAAAGTCCATTGAGGGGTTCTTATGTTATAAAACAATCGTCACAGAAAAGTACTTTGCTCCTGGTGAAGAAGAACCGAGAGAAAAGGACTATACCTTATATGTGACAGATGAATTGGTAGTGGCCGGTGGTTTTGTCCTTGGAATCAATATGAGTAGAGTGATCGGTTGTCCATTGGAAATTCAGGAGCCACTGAATTCAAAGATAAACATCACCTACAGAGCCACTGGGTTACGACTGAAAGCTCCAGATGGCATTTTCCGCACACTTTGAGTGATGATTGCCAAAAATGCTAGCTAGGAGACTGTTAATTGCTGGCAAGGTTTGGTCGCTCGTTTATTTTGGTCGCAGAGGAGCCACAAAGCACAGCTATTGCAGCGCCATATTGAGTATTTTTGGCGAATTATGCGGGCAAAAGAAGCAGTGAAGGAAGGGGAGCTGGTATTTCAACAGCCTCCTAAGGTCTAATGTGACCACTACCTGCAATGAGCCACTTATAGCTTGTCAGTTCATTCAGGCCCATGGGCCCCCGTGCATGAAGTTTTTGTGTGCTGATACCAATTTCCGCCCCCAGGCCAAATTGGGCGCCATCAGTAAATGCGGTAGAAGCATTACTATAGACTGCTGCAGCATCTACTTCCTGATAAAAAGTATCGATGGTATGTTGATCTGATGCTATTATTGCTTCGCTGTGTTTAGAGCTATAGGTGGCGATGTGATCTAGGGCATGTTGGAGGTTGTCTACCACCCGAACGGACATTTTCATTGATAAAAACTCAGTGCCAAAATGCGCTTCTTCAGCATGGTGTAGCATCGTACTACGGTATGATCCTGCCAAGGCATCAAATGCCTCTTCATCAGCGTATACAACAAGTTCATGTTCCTCATCAAGTCCATGCAGGAGTTTAGGCAGATCAGTAGTGCGATCCCGGTGAATGAGCAAGGTATCTAAGGCGTTGCACACACTCACCCTTCTTGTCTTCGCATTCCCGATGATGGCTCTTCCGGTTTCCAATTCTGCACTCGTGTCGTAGTAGGTGTGCACGATCCCAGCACCAGTCTCTATCACAGGCACTTTGGCATGTGCCCGAACAAAATCAATCAGTCCCTGACTACCTCTGGGAATGATGATGTCAATATCATTTACGGCATCCAAGATGAAGGGCAATGCCGCCCTGCCACTCGGTGCGAGATAGATGGCTTCAGAAAGGTCATGTTCACTCAAGATCTCTCGAACAATCTTCACAATGGCTAGATTTGAAAAATGGGCATCGCTGCCGCCTTTGAGCGCCACGCAATTGCCTGATTTCAAGCATAATGCAAACACATCAAATGTTACATTAGGCCGCGACTCATAGACGATGCCGATCACCCCTAGAGGTACCGAGATTTTTGTAAGATGTAGACCTGAAGGAACTGTTCGCTCTTCCAAAATTTGATGGAGAGGACTTGGCAGTTCAGCTACATTGCGCAGGTCCTGCTCTATTTGAGATAGACGTTCATGATTTAATAACAGCCGATCGTATTTTGGATCTTCGGGATCCATGCGATCCAGGTCTTTTTGATTGGCGGCAAGAATTTCCTCATGCGAAGTGGAAGTCAATGCTGCCAGGCGGTACAGTATCTCTTTGATTTTGTCATCGGTCAGAGATACCATACGACGAGAAGCCGCTCGCAAATCATGCAATCCTTCTCGAACATCACTCTCCAAAGTTTGTGTTTCCACGCGTTAGTCATTTTCTTCTGTAAGGTATAAATAATCGTAATGCACCAGGGCTTTGTGACCTTTCTGGCCCATGTATTTTTTTGCTGTTTCGGCATTATACTGAGCAAGACCCAGGGCTAAAAGCTGCCCCTTTTCGTCGAGTAATTTGATGACATCTCCTTTGGAGAATTCGCCTTGTATTTCACTAATGCCGATTGGAAGCAATGATCTGGCAAAGCTTGGATCTTGCAGTGCCTCTTTGGCTCCGGCATTCACTACCACGCTTGCTCTGCCGTTTTCCTCTTGGTAGGCGATCCATTTCTTAAGCGGAGACACATTCTTTTGGCCTACAAAGTGTGTACCATGAAGATTGCCATTAACAATATCTAGAATCACTCTTTCTTTTCTACCATTGGAGATATGCACATGGATACCTGTTTTTGCAAGTTTCTTACTGACTCGAAACTTGGTGTGCATTCCCCCCCGTCCAAAACTGGATTTCTGCTGGCTAAATTTGACGTTCTGGGCATCATCTTGAACCTGAACTTCACGAATCAATCTGGCCTCCCCACGACGCGGATCTCCATCATAGACTCCATCGACGTTGGTCAAGACGATCATTGCGTCCGCATCTATCATAGAAGCCACTAATGCCGCCAGCTCATCATTATCTGTAAACATGAGTTCATCGATGGCAATCACATCGTTTTCGTTGACAATCGGCACCACATTTTCAGTCATCAATGCTTCAAAACAGTTACGCATATTGAGATAGTGATGCCTATCTCTAAAATCCTCTTTGGTAGCTAGTATCTGTGCAACATGGAGCCCGGCGGCTCTAAATAAATCCAGATATCGATTGAGTAAGATGGGCTGTCCAATAGAAGCGAGCAGTTGTCTTCTTTTTACCCTGGACAAATTGCGCTGGGGTTTAAAGATGCCTCGACCGGCACCGACTGCTCCTGAACTGATCAGGATGATTTCGATGCCCGATGTCTTGAGCTTTGTAATTTGCTGGACTAGGTTAGTCAGAGAGTCTTCGTCCAACAAACCATCATCGGTCGATAATACATTGGTCCCAACTTTGATTACCAGCCGATTATATGCCTGATTCCGCTTCATTTGTGGCGTAAAGATAAAGCTTCGCTTTTATTTGGAAATGAAAGTTGCATCTGAGCAAAGGACTTAACAGCTTCTCGAAGATAGCTCCCTAGATTGACGAGATTTGGTTTGTACAAAGTCAGGGTTAGTTATACTTTGCAACTCATTTTGACAACATCTGATTCATGCAAATGACTTTACGTCAGCTTTATAAATCTTATCCAGGGTTTATCATGGGCATAGGAGCGATCTTTATTTGTCGACTAGTCATTGTCTTTTCCATGGGGTTGATGCCACAAGATGCCTATTACTACTACTACACTCGACATCTTGCCTTATCGTACTTCGATCATCCACCCATGATCGCTTACCTGCTCTATGTATACACTTCGATTTTTGGCAATGGGGTGGCTGCAATCAAGTTTGCTGATTTCAGTACTACCTTGGTATCCATTTTCCTTTTTTATAAACTATCCCGTCGGTTATTGTCGCATCATCGGGCAATGCTAGCCACCGTATTGCTGTTTTCAACATTGATGGTGACGATTTTGTCGATGGTTTCTACACCTGATGTGCCACTGATATTATTTTGGACTCTAGCCCTTATTTATGTTCATAAGGCCCTGACTGATGGACTCAAGCGTGATTGGATTCTTTCAGGTGTAATAATTGGTTTTGCTTTCGACAGTAAATACACAGCCGTATTTCTATTGGCAGGATTATTCATATTCTTGCTTTTTACGATCCATTATCGCCATTACCTCTTCTCACGAAGGAGTCTGCTTTTGATAGTTGGGTTCTTGTGCGCCGTTTCTCCGGTCTTTATCTGGAATTTTGCTAATGACTGGGGATCTTTTGGTTTTCAGGGAAGCAGTAGATTTTCCAACATAATGGCTTTACGCCTCCAACCAGAATTGACAATAGGTTTGATTGGTCATCAACTGCTTATTCTCATTCCCGTCTTAGGTTTATGTACAATCTACCTACTTTCTAGAAAAGCTAGACGTTTGATCACTGGTAGACGGATTTCTGATCAAAATCGATTCCTGATTGCCTTTAGTGTGCCGATGTTGCTGTTCTTTGGACTTTTATCACCCATCTATTGGATAAAACTAAATTGGTTGATGCCGGCCTATATAGCCGGGGTAATCCTTGCTGCTCAATATATACGCCTTAAATATGTCAAGTGGCAAATGGCAGTGGCGGTTATTTTTCACTTGGTACTTATCGTACAAATTTTATGGTATCCGGTTAATATTAAATCAGACGATACTTGGTGGGGCTGGGAAGAGTTTTCTGAGGAGGTCAAAAAAAGAGTTGATGAATATCCAGATTGTTTTCTGTTCTCCATGGACGGATATAAGACGAGCGCCATTTTATCTTACTATTTAGAAGACAAAATGGTTTTTTCCAGTAATGTCATTCAAGAAAATGGCCTGCAATTTTCTGTTGAGCATCCATGCCTAGATGAATACCATGGTAAGAACGCCCTATTTTTAGACTCTGAAAAGCGTGACCTTTCCGAAAAGGGACACAAACCACCTGATCCGAGGTTAGCTGACTTCTTTAATCAAATCGTTGAGTTAGATCCCATTTTAATCCGCGATAAAAAAGAAAACATCCTGCGAAAGTATTATGTCTATCGCTGTATCGACTATCAACCAGGATGTATAGAACAAGACTGATGCTGGACGTAGAAGAGATAAGGTATTACTTCACTTGATGTAATGATCCAGATCCAGAGACACGGCTCTGTACCTTGACCTGGTCACCGCCTTTGTATCGCACATTTCCACTGCCTGATATGTTGGCTTCGATATACTCAGATACATTGACAAAGGCATTTCCAGAGCCGCTGATCATAAACTTGCCGGAGACGGCCTGTAGATCTAATGCCTTAAGTTGACCAGAACCACTTATTTGACCCTCGAGGTGCTCGGCGACACCTTCGATACGAATCGATCCCGATCCACTTATGCGATTGCTAATGTCCTCTGCATTGACATCTAATGATATTCGACCAGAACCAGATACTCGAACTTCTAAGTCCTCAACTTCAGCAAAGTGATTGGCACACTCAATGCTTCCGGCACCGCTTAACGACAACAGGTCTATTTGCGGCAACGTGATTTCGATTTCAACTCGATCGGCCTTCTTTACGGGTCGATCATAGCGAATGGTAAGTACATGCTCTCCCTCATCAAAAATGATATTATCGAGTATGTTCGCCTGTCCAGTTGCCATCACCTTATAAGTGGATCCCTGTGTTAGGATCACATGGCAAGCAAAACTGTTTTTGATTCCAGAGAAACCAGCAACATGAATTTCTCTGGTTACTTTGGGTCCTTCTCCGTTAATGCCCGATTTCCAAAGATTTTGTGCATTCAACGAGGATGACAGGAATAGGCACAGGCAGATTACAAATAGATGTTTCATAGTTGCTGTTGAATTTAATAACTACTAGTGAATGCACTGCGAAAAGGTCACCAAATCAAAAATGGCTCTTTTGGCAATCTTTCCATTTTTCCCAATCGGCTGATACTCAGGCATCACCCAATCTCAAAAAAGTGCAATTCTTATCCAAAATAGACTCATTTTGTAAAGTTGGCACTCTCAGGAGTACATTCACTGGTTAGACTAAAGACCAACCTTCTTGTCAGTGGTTGCATGAAGTCTTACGTCCAGCTACTAATTATCTAAAAACGAGCTGTGATACCTCCCAAAACGTTTAAGCCGTAGGTTGGGTAGTTATACCATCTTCGATAATTATTTGCGGCAAGGTTATTAAGGTGTAAAAAGAGACCAACATTTTCAGTGAAGAAGAAATCAGCACCCAAACTCACATCTAGTAACAAGTTGGGTTCTTCGCCAAAGGGTAGGTCATCTTCAAAAGGAACCGGATCATTGACGAACACATCGGCCTTGAGTCTTAGCTTTTGATCAAAGGCCAGATATGCCACACCAACATTTGCTTGCAGCTGAGGAAGATACCAAGCCTCAGCTGCATTTTTAGTGTCGTAGATGTTGTAAACAGCACTGGCAGAGAGATCAAAATTGGAAGCAATGTTACCCTTAATGGAGCCTTTGAAATATATAATATTGGTGGTATCATAGAGTACATCAAATCGCATCCAGGGTTTTTCCAAATTGACCTGGTACAGTGCTAGATCATTGGTTGGTTTATATCCTCCTTGCAGACTGTATTCCAAACCCGACACTATGCCTTTGACTCCTGCATAGAAGTCATAGTAGCTGCTGTTTCTTAAGTCAGAAAGCTCTGATACTAAGAAGGGGTTATAGTCAGAGAGCATGCGGAAGGTGTTTTTACGCAACTCACCATCGGCACCAAAAAATATAGAAAGATTATTTCCGACCACGTTTAATAATACTTCCACATCAGGGTAGAAGAAATATTCTTCATTGGACGTCTCCAGTCTGGCCCCAAATTTTATCCGTACACTTTGTGTCCCAAAACTGAAAGATGGATTTGCAAAGAAATTATTCAATTTCTGAATGGTGGTGTCCTTCAATCTAGTCAAATCGGTGCCAAGGGCGATGGTGAGCGGATTATCGCCAAACCATTTGGTTAAGCCAAGGTCGAGGTTAAGTCCTGTTTCCCGAGTGGCAAAATTATTGGCTAAAGCATAAGCATTGACTCCGGCCCAATAATTCAGTTTACTTCGAGATTCTGTGCCATTATAAATCTTTGCGCCCAGTTCAAAAACATTAATCCTGTTCTGAACATCCTCTTTCTCATATGAAATCGTATCCGACCTATCATAACCATAAAAGTAATTTCGATCAAGAGATGCACCAAGCTTACCGTCAACTGCAAATCCGTAATCTGACATGTAGGTTCCTTTCAGCAGTGCAGCAGTCTCAGAAAATCTTTGATTTTCTACATTATTGTCGTTTGCGGAATGGTGGGTCAATCTTGCTAAGAAATTGGAGCCGTTGTCGTTTCCTTCCATGCGATATCCTGCATCAAGATAGGGCGATAGTGGATAACCAAAGCCTGCTTTTACAAATCCATTATAAGCTTGAGGTAGTTCTTCTGTCCGAACCGCAATCGATTTGATCGTTGGTGGAAGGTAGTTGATGGGCAGCACTTTCTCTATCACCTCATAACTGAATTGTTGGTCCTTGACCTCTTGGATATTTGCTTGCGGTTCCAACTTGATCTTGTTGGCATCAGCAAGGCGAGCCTCAAAATTACTGACCACCTCAACTTTTTCTGAAGGCAGATCTTGGGCCTCGAGGTAGGTATTGCCCCAAAGCAGTAGAATGACAGCATATAGCAGCATTCTCAACATGCTTGCTTTTTCCCTAGTTGTTTTCTTCATCAGTCGTAGAAGTTGTGGATTGCTCATTGACTATTCTATTCGATCTTGCTTCCTCAGCCTCTATTGCTTTTACTTTTGCCTCTGCGATTTCTACCAGTGCAGGATCTTCAGTGAAATTGTCAATCACTGCTTCCAATGCAGCTTTGGCATTAAAGTAATCTTGCTTCTCAACCAGTATATCGCTAAGCAGTATTAGGCTGCGAGCCACCCAGTAAGGATAGGCACCACTTTCACTATAAGACTTTCTGCACGCCCTTTCTGCGAGATCAATATCGCGGCTGAGGTAGTGGATATTGGCAATCAAATACCTTGCCTCGGCAGTATTCTCATTATTGGAATTCTCTAATACTTCCTGAAATAATTGCATCGCTTCAGCATATCGCTTTTCTTCAAAGGAGATCTTTCCTCGATAAAACTGTGCAACTGCCAACTCTTCTTTGGTAGCACTGGGATTGGACATTACTTTCGTTGCATAGGTGGATGCAGCGCTCTTTTTGCCCGAGCGATACGCCGATCGCATTGCATACAGTTGAGCCTCAAACTTTAGCTGTGGATCATTGGTCAATAATTCCAACTTAGCGAAATATTGATATGCTTTTTCGAAGTCTTCGGCGTGATTATAGCTGATTAAGCCTGCCTTTTCTAAACTCGGCTGATAATACCTGCTTTGCCCTCTTTCAATCACGTATTCATAATCAGCATTTGCTTCATCAAATTGCTTCAGGATGCTGTATGATTCCGCCCGATTGTAATAGGCGTCTAGTACGTGAAATCCACGGGGGTATTTGTCAAGGTAATCGCTGAAGGCTTGAATGGCACGCTCGTAATCAGCAGCTTCGTAGAGTCGTTGAGCTACTTGATAATTTAGAGAATCCCGCTCACCTCCACTCACCTTATACCCAGGGATCGATTCTACAAATGCAACGTATTCATCTGGTTGACCTAGATCCTGTACATAGATCTCCTCGATTGCAGCCATTGCATCCTTTGCTTCTTGTGAGGATGGATTATTTTTAAAAATAATCTTGTAGTGTACCAAAGCTTCTTCAATATCACCCAGATTATAAGTGATTAGCCCCAGCTTTAGGTAAGCCTTATTGATTAGGTCGGATTTACCCCGGTATTGGGCAACGAGTCGTTCCAGCGGGGCCAAGGCATCTTGCAGCTGCCGCAAATCTTGATACGTATCAGCCATTTCCAGGAGTGCATCATCTGCATATGCTGCATTGGGATGGTTGTTTACCAATTGTTCCAATGTGATCAGCTTGGCGGTTGGATATCCCTGCAAACCCTGGATGACAGCTTTTTGGAAAATGGCATACTCAAATCCCGGTGCTTCAAGCGAGATGGCCTGATCATAGTGTTTAAGTGCTGGACGGTACCGATTTCTCTTAAAATTACAATCACCGGCGCGAAGGAGCGCATCTGGCATCACTTGCTTGGCAAGCAATGGTGAAACAGATCGATTGCCATCGATCATTTCTATACAGCTTTCAAAATGTTTGAGTGCATTCGTGTAATCATCGGTCTTAATATAATTATACCCTTGTGTGTAATGTCCGGTGGCCAAAGAAGAGGAGGGAGGGAGATCCCCTATGCTTGAAGCAAGGGTAATAAATCGGCTGAAGTCTCCCTTACTAATTCCGTATTTTTTCTGATAGTGATGTATCTCTCCGGTCCAGAAGGTAGCCAGTGCTTTAATCGTATTGTCGACCGGAACAGACAAGGATTTCTCAAAATATGCCAATGCTGAATTGAAGTTTCGTCCAGTATAGTCCTGAATACCTTGGTAATACGTGACTTTTTGGTACGCTTCCTTGATGCGCGGTGTCTGTTCTGGCAATCCCTCAATAATCTTTATCGCACCGCGATAATCGTTGGTATTAACTAGGGTTTCGCTCAATAGCTCCTGCGCATCGGTATAATATTTTGAAGTCGGTTGAAACCGACGGAGGGCATTGATGGCATCTCGGTCAAAATGTAACTCTACCGAAAGTTTGGCAAAATTGAAGAGTGCTTCTTCTTGCATTTCGGTATCATAGGGCAAACGGGAAACCTTTTGGAAGGCATTGCGCGCTGATGCACGATCACCTATCTGCAGATAGGCATTGGCCAGATAAAACATGGCAGATTGTCCCAGCTCGCTATCCTCTCGGTCCAATTCACGAAAACTCTGGATGGATTCTTCGTACTTGCCCTTTTTATATTGTACGAAACCCAGTTGATAAAAATCCTCCACCCTCAGTTTCCTAGAGTTCTGTTCAAAATACTCTAGATAAGTTAGTGCTTGTTCATAGTCACCGAGTTCAAAATAGGCCTGACCAATGAGTTGATTTAGTTCTGCTTGATTTTTAACGCCCCGCTGATCAGCATATGGTAAACTTGCAGAGATGACTTGCTGGTAGTCACCCTGCTTGAAATATACCTGAGCAATATAGTATGGAATGCTTTTGCGATACAAAGGATCTTTTTCAGCAATCTTCCAACTCTTAATGGCACAATCATAATCTTCGCCGTAGAAGCATGACATGCCATAGTAGTAATTGCTTGCATAGTAGTTTGGACCCTCCGTATTCAACACTGTAGCAAATTTGGCCTTGGCCTCATCGTATCGCTTTCGCACGAAAAGGCAATAGGCATGCTTGAAGGCAATTTCTGTGCGCTCGCTCTGCGTAAAACCACGCTGATCCATCATCGCAAAAAATTCGATGGCCTGGTCATATTTGCGGCTATTGTAGTAATAGTCGGCTAGTTCTAAGAGTGCCTTATTAGCAGTTGGATCTGGCCGATGTCTGCGCACAAAATCTAGCATCAACTTCTGTCCATCGGGTTGTTCGAGACGTACAGCAGAACGGGCATAGTAGAGTTCCGCTTTTTTCTTGATTATACGGTATTCCGGTTCATTGACCGGCGCCAATTTATCGAGTACTTTTCCAAACTCATCTTGAGCTACACTGTATACACCCAGGTCAAAAAGTTCGAGGCCTTTCTTAAAATTTACGTTGGCTTCCGTGTACACCGTAGACTGCTGTGCAGCGATGTAGAAAGGGAGGAAGAGAACGAAGATGCTTACAGATGCATACTTCCTCATCATAGTCATTGGATTTTCCTAGTCTCTAAAAGCTGTGAGAGCAAAAACAATTGTTTCTAAGCTGCGAATTTAGAAAAAATTAACGTCTCAAATACTTAAATGTTAAGATTACTAGGATAATATGAATTAAAAAATAATCTAATAAGAAGGGAGATCCGTTGTCCAAAAATGGCCGTCAACCAAGATTCAAAGCAAAACGTCAGAGATTAGAATTTATTGATTACTTGTTCGATTATTGTGCAAGATTCTTCCATTTCTTGCTTTGAAATAACCAATGGTGGAGCGAATCTTATCACATTACCATGGGTAGGTTTGGCAAGCAGTCCTGCATTCTTCAGGGCCAGACAAATGTTCCAGGCGGTTTCTGACCCAGGAGAATCATTGATGACCAGAGCATTTAGTAGGCCCTTTCCACGTACCGAATTCAATATACTATCGCGCTTCACCAATTGGGACATCCTGTTTCTAAAGAGAGAGCCCATCTTTTCGGCATTTTGAGCCATTTCCTCGTCTTTGATCACTTGGAGAGCGGCTATGGCAACTGCACAAGCCAGCGGGTTTCCTCCAAAAGTAGAACCATGTTCTCCTGGCTGTATACTCAGCATAACCTCATCTGCTGCGAGCACGCAAGAAATAGGGAGAAAACCACCAGACAGTGCTTTTCCCAGGATTAGAATGTCTGGCTTTACAGATTCGTGATCGCAGCATAGCAGCCGACCAGTCCTGGCGAGACCAGTTTGAATCTCATCAGCTATAAAAAGCACGTTATGTGCTTGACAAAGCTCATAGGCTTGTGCCAAGTAGCCCTGATCAGGTAGCACTACACCTGCCTCACCCTGAATGGGTTCTACGATGAATCCAGCAACATCTGGTTTGGAGACCACCGCTTCCAAATGATCTACGTCATTGTAAGGTATGATTTCATATCCGGGTAGGTATGGACCGTAACCGCCGGTACTGGACGGATCGACAGATGCAGAAATGACACCCATTGTTCTTCCATGGAAATTGCCGCGTACAAAGATGATTTTTGCCTTGGGTTCTTTGATGCCCTTGACCCGATAAGCCCATTTTCGGCAGAGCTTGATCGCAGTCTCTACCGCCTCAGCACCTGTATTCATGGGCAGGACCTTGTCGTAGCCAAAATACTTCGTGATATATTCAGCAAAGGGGCCCAGTTGGTCATTGTGAAATGCCCTTGATGTCAAGGTCAATTTCTGAGCTTGATCCATCATGGTGGCAAGGATCTTTGGATGGCAATGTCCTTGATTGACAGCCGAATATGCAGATAGGAAATCGACGTACCTTTTGCCAGATACATCCCAAAGGAAGACGCCTTCTCCGCGGGACAAAACTACAGGAAGGGGGTGATAATTATGTGCTCCATAGGAATGCTCAAGCTCAATAATGTCGTCATGTCGATGATCTTTTGTCATGAATGCTTTTTAGATACTGGTTTGACTCATGCCGATTATCCGCTTGTGTAGTAGCATCACTTGTGGGATCAAGGCTCTTTTACCATCGTTATAAATGATGAAGTCAGCCATCATTTTTCTTCTTTCGTCGGGCCACTGATTTTCCATGCGTTCGATCACTTGGTCAGATTGGATGCCATCTCGTTGCATGACCCTCTCAATCCGTATGGTCTGGTCTGCCTCTACATGAATTACAGCATCGAGATGAAGGTATGCCCCACTTTCGTATAGTAGTGCCGCCTCTTCCAGCGCATATGGGGAAGCTTGTTTGGTATGCCATCTTTTGTAGTCTGCTGCAACATGGGGGTGAACAACCCCATTGACTTTGGCTAGCAGAAATCGATCATTAAATATCTTTTCTGCTACAAAAGTCCTGTTCAGGTGTCCCTTTGCCATATAAGACGAAGGCCCTAAGATGTCTTTGATTTCGACTTTTATTGATTCATTTGTCTCCATTATCTCTTTGGCCCGGATATCTGCATTATATATGGGCACCTGGAGTATAGAAAAAATGGATGCCACCAAGGTTTTACCTGCACCAATACCTCCTGAAATGCCGATCATTAAGCTCATTGCCCTGTTATGAATTTTGCTACCCTAAAGATAGCATACCCTATGATTCGTTCCGCTCACATCGCAAAATCGACTGCCATGCAAATGTCAAACTCATAGCATTTTCTCCTCCGGATTTCCCATTGATCTCAACGCTAAGCCTGGTTGTTTTACACATCTGTTGATAAGTGACATATGATATATAAAAAATATGTAATAGTTTCGCTAATACAAAGCATAAATTGTATGAAGATCTTTGACGAGCCAGCTGCATTGAATAGCGTTGCAAAATTCCACCATACCTTTGATTTACCGGTCGAATCTGAGCCTAAGATACCAGATCCCGCTAGATGCAAATTGCGCATCAATCTGTTGGAAGAAGAATTGGAAGAGCTCAAAGTTGCCATTGAGCAAGGAGATATTGTAGAGGCTGCTGATGCTTTTGCTGATTTACAGTACGTTTTATCCGGTGCGATCTTGGAGTTTGGCCTGGGTGATCGATTTGAAGCCATTTTCGATGAGGTGCAGAGATCAAATATGAGCAAGGTCTGCAAAAATAGGGAGGAGGCTGAAGCCACCCTAACTCACTATAGGTTAGCAAAAGGCATGGAAGGGGAGATTATGCAGAAAGATGATCAGTACCTGGTCTATCGCAAATCAGATCGGAAAGTGCTTAAATCGGTGAATTATGCTGAAGCGAAACTTGAGCCAATTGTTAATGGATTGGCTGTGAGTTAATTATGTGCATGCATTTTAAGTTTCACTGGAAACGAAAGTGATGTCAAATGACCGATGATGGTAGATAAACCAGTTGATTTGCATGGAGATATCAGGGAAAAAGTGGACCTTTACCCCGGAGGTGCTGAAGAGCACATGCTAAAGACTATTTCAAAAAACTGTGTATGTATTTAGATAGTGTTTTGGAGACCATTGGCAATACGCCGTTGGTTAAACTACAACAACTAGAAGGGATTCCTGCCACTGTTCTCGCAAAAGTCGAAGCCTACAATCCAGGACTTTCCGCCAAAGATCGGATTGTACGCTATATGATTGCCAAGGCCGAACAAGCAGGTAAGATTAGACCCGGTGCAACCATTATTGAGGCGACTTCCGGAAATACTGGTTATAGCCTTGCACTTAATTGTGCCATCAAAGGATACAAATGTCTACTTACCATAACTGACAAAGCTAGTGAAGAGAAGATTCAAGGCTTAAAAGCCCTTGGTGCAGAAGTGATTGTATGTCCTTCCAAAGTTGCTCCAGAGGATCCCAGATCTTACTATTCTCAAGCCAAGTCCGCTCGTAGTAATATCGCCAATTCATATTATCTGAATCAGAACTTCAACACGGATAATATGGAGGCCCATTACCTGACGACAGGACCGGAAATATGGGAGCAGACCAGTCAAAAGATCACCCATTATGTGTGTTGTGCTGGCACCGGAGGGACCATATCCGGATCAGGTAGATTTTTAAAGGAACAAGACCCTGATATCAAGGTGGTTGCAGTGGACGGACATGGCTCTGTCCTGAAGAAGTTTCACGAAACCGGTATCTACGATCGGGGTGTCATCAAGCCCATTCGGATCGAAGGTCTAGGTAAGACGATTATTCCCGCAAATGTCGATTTCTCAGTAATTGACGAGTTCGCCAGGGTCACGGATAAAGACGCAGCACTTCGAGTAAGGGAAATCGCCAAGGAAGAAGGATTGTTCGTAGGGTATTCTAGTGGTGCAGCCCTTCAAGCAGTCTATCAGATGAAAGACCAACTCAAACCCACTGATGTGGTAGTCATTTTACTGGCTGATCATGGAAGTCGCTATCTCAGTAAGATCTTTAATGATCTATGGATGCGGGAACAAGGATTCCTTCCAGAGCTAGAACTTGAAGTGAGTGAGACTGTGCAAAATGGTCTTCCAATGGTCACGCAGAATGGTTCATATCGGAGATACTATCGAGATTACTACAAACGTTACAGACGAATCATTAAGAAAAGATATCGGGTTATAAAAGATAGTTTGCAGCAAAAAACGTAATCAGATAGATCCAGAGCGCATCAAGAAAATGCCAGTAGACACCCAGTAAATGAAGCCTCATTCTCTTCTCAGGGTCACTAAAATAAAGCAATACTCCAACTGGTTCGACCATCCGGCGAACTGCAGCTATGTAGAATAGAACTAAGAAGGGTAGCCCAGCCAAGACGTGCAGAAAATGGACTCCCGATATCAGATAAAGATATGAAGCTGCATTGCTGTACGCTACGTTGATCTCTTGAGATAAGAGTTGAGACCATCCAATGGCCTGTCCGATTAGAAAAGCAAGGGTCAATCCTATCACCTTAAATAGAGCTGATTTATATCTGGAAGTCTCGTCTTTCTCATAATACTTTTTGGCTTTCCACAGCAAATACGATGATGCGATCAAGAGCACAGTGTTGAAAAAGAAGATGACAGGCAATCTAATAGGCTCAAGATTAAATTGAAATCTTGTATAAGCATATGACATCGTCAAACTCAGGAAGAGCATGGTAATGCCAGCTATCAATAGATAGACGATGATTTTGTGGGGATGCAGTGCAAACGAGCGATTCGGCTTTTCTAGCGGAAGCATACTAGTCAAATAAGTGCCATTTAAAAATGTTCAAGAAAAAGGTGTTGAAGTTTGCTATCAAGCCTATCGGGAGTTGAAATATCCCTAATTTCGCAAATCCAATGACAGCCCTTCAACAAATTCTCGTAGATCTAGCTCCGTATAACGCTCAACTGGTAGCTGTTTCCAAAACTAAGCCTACTGAGGCCATCCTGCAGGTTTATCATGAGGGACACCGTCTATTTGGTGAGAATCGAGCTCAGGAATTAGCAGCCAAATATGAGAAACTCCCTAAAGACATTGAGTGGCACATGATTGGGCACCTTCAGCGCAAGAAGGTGAAATATATCGCACCTTTTGTCTCAATGATCCATGCTATTGATACGATGTCCCTGCTTGAGGAAGTGAATAAACGAGCTGGGATGTCTGAACGCAGAATATCTGTACTGCTGCAGGTCAAAATAGCAGACGAAGAGAGCAAATACGGATTTGATTCTTCAGATCTTGCCTCTGTATTTGCAGAGATCGAGGCGATGTCCATTCCTCATGTGCAGATTGCGGGATTGATGGGAATGGCCAGCTTTGTGGAAGATCAACAGCAAGTGTCTGCTGAGTTTGCAACGCTGAAGGAGGCGTTCGATTCGATCAAAGCAGCCCACTACCCAAATGATCCAGCCTTTCGCATACTGTCTATGGGCATGTCTGGAGACTATAAATTGGCATTGCAGGCTGGAAGTAATATGGTGAGAATAGGTAGTCTGATTTTTGGTGCAAGGTAGTTAATGAGCGGCCCCTCGCAGGTGCCGTCTGCTTCACATGAGCCAATTTTGATTTAACAGCCTTTTCGTCCTGCACTTACTGACTGGGTGGTAAGTGTGATCTAATTTTTGATAGGGCAGCCACTCCAATAGCGTCAATAATTACGTCCTGTTCAAATAGACCTTGCGCTGTAAAATCATTAATAATACGTACGCTAACATCCTCTGTCGAATCGAGTTTTGGATCAGATATCCGAACGGCATTTAGCGCCAGATAGTGATGACACTTATTGTTGACATAAGCCGGATTCAAGTAACTACTGCCAGCATAGATCCAACGGTCTGCCACATAACCCGTCTCCTCAAGGAGTTCTCTTTTTGCGGCTTCAAGGGGCTCTTCACCATCGTCAATGAGTCCTGCAGGTAATTCTGAAATGACTTCGTTAATTCCAAAGCGAAATTGATCTACAAGGATTAAGGCCTTAGCAGGTGTCAAAGCAACAACGTTGACTGTATCAGCACACTTGAGTACGACCGCCTTCAATAGGCTTTGGTTTCTGGGATTCTTCATATGGCGGAGCTCCACCTCAAACAAGGGAAGGTCCGGTCCAGATTCGCTTCTAACCAGGTCCCAAGGCTTGATCACACTAGCGTTTGTATCCTCTTCTGTTGACATGCAGTCAAAAATAGAAAAACCATTCTTTGGCCCATGAACAAGTCTTGATGGATCGTGTTAGATCTGAAACGTTAATTATTGTAGCAATGGCAAAGAAAAAGATATCAAAGGAGGTAATGGTAAATGCATTTATAAGATACGTTCTAGAACATGGAAAGCAACCTACCAGTGTGTTTAAATTTGCCGAGGAGCTCGGCATTTCAGAATCGGTGTTTTATGATCATTTCGGATCCTTTAGAGGTCTAGAGACATCCATTTGGACAGATTTCATGCAAGAAACGATTGCAATCTTAGATAAGGATACTTCCTATGCAGCATTTAATGCTCGTGAGAAACTGCTCTCATTCTACTTCACGCACGTGCAACAGTTGCGAGCACACCGCAGTTTTATTCTTGCTCAAACTAAAGAGCTCAAGCCAGGTCCAGAAGTTCCTTATTTTTTGAAGAACTACCGTGATACTTTCCTGGAGTACGCTCAATCTCTAATCAAAGACGGAATCGAATCTGGTGAAATTGCAGATAGAAAATACTTGTCTGATCAATACTACAAGGGATTCTGGGTGCAGTTACTATTTGTGCTGAAGTTCTGGGTGGATGATGACAGTGCTGGTTTTGAGAAAACTGATGAAGCGATCGAAAAGGCGGTGAATTTGTCCTTTGACTTGATTGGTCGTGGCCCATTAGAGTCGGTGATTGACTTTGCCAAATTTGTTGCCCAAAATCGCTAATGAATGAAGGAATTTGCAAGTATTCCAGTCACAAAGGTTCAGAGAGCCAGCAAGTTTATTTCTGCGGGGGCCAAGGTTGGTGGCAATTACGTTAAGTATCTCTCAAAGAAGGTGTTGACGGGTGAGTCTGATCGACAAGGCCTGGACGAGGATAATGCTGAGGACATTTATCAATCGTTGAGTGAATTGAAAGGCAGTGTACTCAAAGCAGCGCAAATGTTGAGCATGGATCAAGGCCTGTTACCAAAAGCATACGCTTCAAGGTTTCAGATGGCTCAATACAGCGCTCCTCCGCTTTCATACCCCCTTGTGGTTAAGACTTTCCAAAATCACTTCGGACAGTCTCCTTCTGATATGTTTGACCACTTCGAAAGGAAAGCCTCACACGCTGCTTCCATAGGTCAAGTACATCGAGCGGAATTAGATGCTCGTATGTTGGCAGTTAAGGTACAGTATCCAGGTGTTGCAGATAGTGTGAAGAGTGATCTTAAGATTGCCATGCCGTTTGCTGCTCGGATCATGAATTTGAAAGCTACTGATCTCAGCATGTATGTTAAAGAGGTGGAAGCAAAGCTGCTGGAGGAGACAGATTACGACCATGAGCTCAGACAATCTATCGATCTAAGTGAAGCCTGTGCTCATTTGCCAAATCTGCAATTTGCAACCTATTACCCCTTACTATCTAGTAAGCGAATATTAACTATGGATTGGATGGAAGGCCTGCACTTGAAGGCTTGGTTAGCACAGGAACCAAGTCAAAAGATTCGCAATCTGATAGGCCAATCGCTTTGGGATTTCTATAGTTATCAGCTGCACATCTTACGTAAAGTACATGCAGACCCACATCCTGGTAATTTCTTGATTACAGCAGATCAAAAATTGGCTGTGATTGATTTTGGATGTATCAAAGAAATTCCAGTTGACTTTTATGACAATTACTTCACCTTGCTCAGGCACTCAGATACGCTACAACCCGAGGAACGTGATCGCATTTTTGCTGCTTTGGACTTCGTGCTTCCTACCGATACAGAAGATGAAGCAAGGTATGTTACCAAGCAAATGTCTTCACTCATTCATCTACTCAGTCAACCTTTTGGGAATGAAAAATTTGATTTTTCTGACACTGACTACTTTTCATCGATCTACAATTTTGCCGATGATTTGATGCAAGACAAGAAGATTCGATCTATGAACAGTGCCAGAGGATCTAAGCATGGCATCTATATTAACCGGACCTTATTTGGTCTTTATAGTCTACTTCACGAGTTAGGCGCACAGGTGAACACGAATGCTCTGGTAGAGGTCCCTGTATAATGGGAAGGGTTTGATTTCTTTGGTGAATGTCTTACTACTGCCGCAGCATCCTAGCTGAAACTGAATAATAGTACCGATCTAGTTAACGACTCCTTTCCAGTGAAATATTATTTTTACGGAAACCAGTGCGACCTACTAGATGTCCAGACAATGTGCTTCTTCGGTTCTGATGGTGCGCCCCGCCCACTTCTGCTACAATGATCAGACCGCAGTAGATAATGCCTTCATGCAAGAACCAAAGGACATTAGTGATGGTACATTGCAAGAGCGGGCCGTTATAGAGTTTAATGGCATGGTACACCACTTAACGGATTACGGCATAGATGTAGTGGTACTTGAAGATACTCCCGATCCCGTCAAGCCAGATGCGCTTTTTCCCAATAATTGGATTAGTATGCATGATAATGGCTCAATCATCACCTACGCAATGCGCGCTGAGAAGCGAAGAGCTGAGCGCAGAGAAGATATCATAGACCATTTGTCTGAAAAGTTTGGTTTCGACCGCAGATATTCACTTGAACAGTATGAAGAGAAAGGGCAATATCTGGAATCAACAGGGAGCATGGTCCTGGATCGAATCAATAGCGTCGTGTATGCCTGCTTGAGCGAGCGAACAAATCCACTAATTCTCGATAAGTTCTGTGCATTGACGGGCTATGAGAGAGTAGTGTTTGCAGCTATTGACAAAGATGACAACCCAATTTATCACACCAACGTAATGATGTGCATCGGCGATTCTTTTGCTTTGCTTTGTGCAGAGTCGATCGTTCAGCCACACGATCGCTTGGCCGTGATTTCTGAACTGGAGTCAAGTGGAAGGGAGCTTATAGAGATCAACTATGATCAATTGCATGCGTTTGCTGGTAATATGATTCAACTCAAAAGCGGTAAAGGCAAAGACGTTATTGTGCTTTCTGAACAAGCCTTTCAGTCCCTGAGCCCAGATCAAGTGGATCAACTAAAGCTATATGGAAGCCTGTTGCCAATCTCTATTCCCACCATCGAAGCGGTTGGTGGTGGAAGTGTGCGATGCATGATGGCCGAGATTTTTCCTCCTAAGAAGTAGGTTGCGATTAATTGGATTTGAGACAGTTCCGAAACTGAGGTGCTGAGGCCTTGATAAACGACTCCTTGTGCACTAATGATTTCAATCTCATAGTTTTATAGCTCGCCGCTTATGTGAAAGAGTCCCGACGATAGGTTTGGATAGAATGAAATACTCATCTGGTCTAGGATCATATCGCTGCTGGTCGACGAATCGTCAAAGAAAACCAGGCTAGCGCTCTCCAAAGTAGTTTTGTAGGGCTTCCCAAGTGAAATCTATGATTTCTACATAGTTGTCTCGGATGGCCTGATGCACAATGGGAGGGATGAAGTACGAGGCCGGGGCCAGCTCTTCATAGACTGCCATTATAAGTGACTATACTGGCAAGAAAGTACAACAATGCACGGCCATGGGGTGCATCATCTTCATAGAGTTCTGTGATTGGTACACTGGAGAGATAGGTTTCAATTATGTCGCCAATAATGGGACCAATTGGAATCATTCGCACCTGCAGATCGGTGCGTGATACTAGTAGACTATCATGGTATTCGATCCACCAATCGTGAAACGCTCCTTTGGTATAGGCATGGTAGGGCTGAATTTCAGAAGGAGTCCGTGGGAAGCCATTGCCAAGGTATGGCGCCATATCTGGCTAGTTTTCATACATATAGAATCTGACCGCTGACTCTTGTTGATTGACCCAGTCTATGATATCGTTGTTCGCAGAGATTTGACTAACCCCAGGATCTCCGGGATATTCAGCCGTGGATGCTTGCCATTGTACAAAATTTCCAGCGGTAATAAGCACGGTACTGATATCTGCCGATGAGAAGGGCTTGGTATCAGATTCCCACACTCCCGGCACCGAATCGTATCCCCATGGTGCAAAGGGTAGTAAGGCTGCGTGTTGAGGAAGGAATCCATATTGGCCTCCGGCTGCATAACTGCGACCTGCTTCCTTGGCCAGTAAATAGATCCAATGGGGAATAGTGGTCTCATCACTAGGTGTGGCTATTGCCGGAGGACGGTGATCGATGAGACTGTGGCAAAAAACAAACATTCTATCATCTTGAGACTGCAATACGGCAATGCTTAACAAGCTGATAATGTAAATGGAGAACAATTAACGTAGTATGTTCATAAATTGAAGAATGCTGAATAAAATGAATGCTGCGAGGTATATTGGTAGCAATAGATGTGCCGCATTGATAAGAACGTCGAGTTGTGCTGGTTGATTTTAAATCTATGCCAGGCGTACGTTTCTTTCTTACTTTTAAGGTAGGGATTTGGATATGTATGCAGATAAAGTAAAGGTGGGTATTACATTGTCCGGTGGCGGAGCCCGGGGGTTTGCACATATCGGAGTGCTCAAGGCGTTGGAGGAGGCAGGTGTTCAACCAGATGTAATCTGTGGAACAAGTGCCGGGGCCCTGATCGGAGTGCTCTATGCACAAGGTTATGCTCCTGAAGAAATTCAGAAAATTGCCATGACCAGTAATATTTACAAGGTCTTTAGGCTCGTTCTTCCTCGGCGAGGTCTTAGCAACCAGGACTATATTGCAAAGCAATTGCAGGAGCATGTGCCCCAAAACTCATTTTCGGCATTAACCCGAAAATTTTATGTGGGAGTCACCAACCTAAATGCTGGAAAACATGAGATATGGGAAGATGGGCCATTGCATGACTTGGTAATCGCTTCTTCTGCGGTGCCCGGCATTTTTCAACCTGTGGAGATTAACGGCTGCTACTATGTTGATGGAGGTGTGATGAACAATATGCCAGCAGATGTTATTCGGAACCAATGCGATTTTCTTATTGCCAGCAATGTGGTGACTAAAATGGAGAAATCTACCAATCAGCTTAATGGACTAAAGAGCATACTTGCGAGAACTTTTGAAATTTCACTCTGGTACCGTTCGCGACTTAATTACGAATATTGTGATTTGATCATTGAACCTGATGGGCTTCATGACTATCACATTTTTAATTTCGGTAAGGCAAAGGAGATTGCCGAATTGGGTTATCAAGCTGGAAAAGATCGCATCGCCAGGATGAAAAATGAATTACAGGGATTAAGCAAACACATGTAACCTTTCTCCGAACAATGCAGACTTTGTAGGGATTTCTGCCAGTCGAGCAGATGGTCATGAATGCCGTTCAAATAAATCGACAACGCTACTCCAAGTAGACATTCATTTCATCGACTTCCTTAATAGCTACCTGTATGTTGTCTTTGAGGGTCGTAGCTAATGATAGCCCAACATAGTCTACTTGGATGGGGAAAGACTTATGCTTGCGATCAACCAAGACGGCCACTTGTACTTTCTTGGGTAAGACCGACATCAGCGGATACATTGCGTAGAAAAGCGTACGACCAGTATTGGCAACATCGTCAACCACCACAACGACCTTACCTTTTAAGGTGGCGGCTGGAACATCAAGTGTGATTTCGTTAGTTACTGGATTTCGTGGATTAAGATGCAATGTTGTCAGCACACATGGTATTTTGGTGAGTTCAATCAGACTTTTATGAAGCAGCTTGGCAAAATGTAAACCATTATTGTTGATGCCAGCAAGCACGATTTCTGAAGCATTGTAGTTCTGCTCTAGAATTTCAATGGAAAGCCTCTTTATCTTCTGCTGGATCTGTTTCTCACTCAGTATTTTCATTCCACTGCAATTGATTAGATTTGGGAAAATGACTTAATCGCAAAGCCTCACCCGGTTAAAGATACGGTAGCTTAACTATATGCAATGGCCATTCAGCAAATAATCTTTATTGGACTCTTAGCGGTCGTGATTTGGCTCGCCAGTCGGAGCTATGGCCAGATTCTTAGAAATATCAGATTGGGAAAACCATCTAAACTTGAAGGTGAGCGAATGGTCCGCTTGCGAAACGTTGCGCTCATCGCATTTGGACAACAGAAAATGTTCAAGCGGATTATTCCCGCGCTATTGCATCTCTGCGTATATGTCGCTTTTATCTTCACGCAAATTGAACTTATTGAGATAATCATTGATGGCTCCATAGGTTCTCACCGATTGTTTGCACCCCTGCTGGGAGGATCCTATACGATCGTCATAAATACCATTGAGGTACTATCCATTTTGGCGCTAGTGGCGACTTTACTATTTCTCTGGAGAAGAAATATCATGAGACTTACACGTTTTGAGAAACCGGAGATGGCTGGATGGCCCAAAAATGACGCCAATATCATCCTGCTAGGAGAGATTGTGTTGATCATCGGGATATTCATGATGAATGGAGCCGATGGCCTTTTACAAGCGCTCAGACCTTCAGAATACCCTGCCACAGGGACACTTTGGCTCAGCTCGGTTTTTGCGAACAGCTTTTTTGGAGGTGTTGAAGTATCCACATTGATCATCATTGAACGAATTGGATGGTGGTTACACATCCTTGCAGTCTTTGGCTTTTTTCTATATCTACCTATTTCGAAACATCTTCATATACTGTTGGGTTTTCCCAATACCTATTTTGCTCGAAATACACCAAAGGGTATGATGTCCAATATGCCTGAGGTCATGAATGAGGTGCGTAGTATGATGGGGCTTGATCCTGATAATGGGAGCGATGTCTCCGCAGAGATCCCTGAGTTTGGTGCAAAGGATATTGTAGATCTTGACCAGCGCCATTTGCTCGCAGCATATAGTTGTACAGAGTGCGGTAGATGTACTTCTGTATGTCCCGCAAATCTTACGGGAAAAAAATTGTCACCACGTAAGATCATGATGGATGTAAGAGATAGAATGGAGGAAGTTGGTGACAAATGGTCCGATCACTTGATAGAAGAAAAATCAAATGGTAAAGTTGAAAGAAGGTTTGATGACGGAAGATCCCTTTTCGACTATATCAGTGCAGAGGAAATAAATGCATGTACGAGTTGCAATGCGTGTGTAGAGGCCTGTCCTTTATTAATTAATCCATTAGATATTATTTTGGAACTAAGACGATATGAAATTCTGACTCGGGCAGCTGGCCCGGCAGAGTGGATGCCGATGTTTACCACTTTGGAAAATAGTGGTGCTGTTTGGCAAGTAGCGGCAGAGAGAGATGATTGGACAAATGATCTAAAAGTCGAACGATGAAGAAGCTATTTGTATTGAGTAAAGATTTTCCCAACGGAGGGGGACCAGAATTGCTGTTCTGGGTGGGATGCGCAGGGAGTTTTGATCCACGAGCACAAAAGGTGACCAAGGCATTTGTGCAGATACTACAGGCCGCTCAAGTGGAATTTGCAATTTTAGGAAATGAAGAACAATGTACGGGTGACCCTGCCCGTAGGGCAGGAAATGAGTTTGTGTTTCAAATGCTTGCGTTGCAAAATATTGAAACACTCAATATGCACAAGGTGAAGAAAATCGTAACTACCTGCCCACATTGCTTTAATGTACTTAAGCATGAATACCCTCCCTTGGGAGGGCATTATGAAGTGATGCATCACACACAGTTGTTGGCCAGTCTATTGCAAGAAGGCAAATTGCAGATCGAAGGTGGAAGATTTGATGGACAGGTGATTACCTATCACGACTCCTGCTATCTAGGTAGAGCCAATGATGTGTATGAAGCACCCCGGTCTATTGTAAACCATCTGGATGGGGCACTTGTTGAAATGAAGCGGAGTGGGTCGAAAGGGCTGTGCTGCGGTGCTGGAGGTGCACAAATGTTTAAAGAAGATGAACCTGGAAGCAAGCGAATAAATGCAGAGCGGACCGAGGAAGCCCTTGAATTAAACCCTGACGTCATTGCCGTCAATTGTCCCTTTTGTCTAACAATGATGACGGATGGATTGGCAGAGAAAGACAAACAAGAAAAAGTGATGGTATATGATCTCTCAGAACTAATAGTAAAACAATTATGAAGGTAGATTTTGATCAACTAGGTAAGGAAACTAGAATTTGGATATATCAGAGCAATCAGGAGATATCGCCAGATTTAATTGATGCTATCCAGGCTGATGTCGAAGCATTTGTCAATGGTTGGTCAGCACATCAGCAACCACTGGCTGCCTTCGGTAGTGTATTCCATCGCCGGTTTATTGTGTTGATGGTCGATGAAACATTTACTAAGGCAAGTGGATGTTCAATCGACACTTCGGTAGCTTTTATCAGGAAGTTGGAAGAAGACTACGATCTAATACTGTTTGATCGTATGACCTTTTCTTATCTACTGGGTAATATCATACATACCGTGCCCAAAGATCAGTTTGCCAAATTATATGCCGATGGTGTAATCAACGAAGATACCTTGGTCTTTGACAACCTGATCAAGACCAAATCTGAGTGGGAAAACTGGAAAAAACCGCTGGGCGAAAGTTGGCTAAAGCGATTTGTGTAATACCATTATTGCCGTGAGCTGACAAGCAGTAATTCAGCTTATCCAGCTATTGTGATCACTTTTCTGTCAAAAGGATTGAGCGCTGTTCCCACTACATCCGCTTCTACCTCAATACGATATTCTGACCGAACAGATTTAAGCTTCTTCGCTGCACCTATGAGCCCCCTCAAAAGGATATTTTTGCTTTGTAACTCGTCCATCTGTGAATGAACCATTTCGAAATTTAGGTCAAAGTCAATTTCAACAACTTCTTTCTCGGGCACTTCAATAAGTTGGTGAACCTCCTTTTCGGCGAGTAGATATTCATCGGTCAGCCTTCGCTTCTTTCTACCCCTGATGTACTTTTCAATAAGCTTAAAATGCAGAGATGAGATGGTTTGAGCATGCATAGAATAAAACTGGAGTTGACCTTGGATGACTCCATCCCTGGCGATCACTCCTTCCGGCACGATCAATTGTACTTTAATTCCCTCTATCCCCAACCATTTTTTAACCCTACCAAGCATTATTGTATCTATTTCTTTCAATAAGGCCGAACAAGAGGAAATTGTTCCGACAAACACCCTTTTGCAGCCCAGTTATTCTATGAAAAGAAAGGACGCTTCGACCAATGCACTCCAGGCAAGGTGCTATTCTGCTTGCTGATTACGTTTGGTAAGCATTTCTAACATTTCTTCGTCACTCTTTCCCAAGTTTTCCAAAAGAAACTGAGCATCATCATTGAAATCTGAATCAGGATATCTCTCAATGAAGGTCTGATATAAAGTTCGAGCCTTGTCATACGCCTTCAAGTCTTCATCACTCATGAAAGCGTGGAGGAAGAGGGCCTTAGATGCTTGGGGGCTGTCAGGATATTGCTCATAAAGTGTCTTGAAAGATGTTTCTGCTACGGGGAAATTTCTGGCAGATCGAGCAGCTTCACCTGCTTTCCATGTGTATTCAAGTCGTTCATCTCCCTGGGTGGCTTCTGCCATTTCAAGGTACAATTCCACTAATTTTTCTAGGGTGTCTTGATTGGGTTCTTTCTGCAAAGAACTTTCCAGTTGACTTATCTCATCCCTATGATCGACGGCCGAACCGCAGGAACTGATTACAAAGGCTATGAGCATAAAAGCTGATCGTATTGGTGTCATTTTGACTTGTTATATTGAAGGCAAATTTATCTAATGTTCTTGAGACTCAAACAAGGTCTCTATAATTATCAACTATGAAAAATATCGCCATAGTACTTATCCTTGGCTTTGTATCTGTAACCTGTTGGGCACAAATCAAGGTAAATAGTCCCTATAAACAAAAGGATAAGACCTATATCCCTGATGGAGATGAGCCTACACCCATGCCATCGGATCGTAAGACCGAATCCCAGACGGGATCCCAACCTACGCAAGCAAGCACCTATATGGATGATGAAGCTGAGGTGAATAAGGTGATTCGGTCCCTATTTGCTGCGATGCAAGCAGGTGATGTCCATGCCATAATCCAGCTATTCGCCTCAGAAGGCCGGCTAATTACCACAGAATCAAACGGTGTAATGACCACTATGTCTGCGGCGGACTTTGCCAAGATGATCGGTGGATCTCAGAAAGGGTCATTTCGAGAGGAAATACGCGATACGGAAATAAAAATTGATGATTATTTGGCAACAGCGTGGGTAGAGTATGACTTCTATTTGAATGGAAAGTTTCACCACTGTGGTGTAGATGCCTTTCAACTACATAGGCAAGGCACCTTATGGAGAATCACGCAGATTAGTGATACCAGGAGGGAAGATTGTAGTGCTGGTGGTGAAGAAGCGGTGATCAACAAAGTGATGGACTCATGGCATGCTGCTGCCAGTAGTGCCGATATTGATACCTATTTCGATCGTTTTGGCAACGACGCTGTATTCCTAGGCACTGATCCTACAGAAAATTGGACCAAAAGTGAATTTCATCGATTTGCTAAGCCATATTTTAATAAAGGGCAGGTGTGGGATTTCAAGCCGTTGGATCGCAATGTCTTTTTTGATGAGGAGGGAAATATTTCTTGGTTCAACGAGCTTCTAGATACCTGGATGGGTAAATGTCGGGGATCTGGTGTGCTAAAGAAAAGCAGCACCGGCAAGTGGGAATTGGCCCAATATAACCTGGCCATTCTTGTACCTAATGATAAAGTGAGTGAGTATCTGAAGCTGGTTGGAAAACGCTAGTGTTACAGTTAACCAGTTGCTAGCTCATCCACAGTTTTCGTTATTGATAGATGAGGTACTTTGCGCGCATCAGCTTAAATTTTGCTAATTCTGCTTGCCAGGTTGAGCGAATCTGATCTTCACTCTGTCCAGCTACGATGGCTTCCCTAAGTGTTGAAGTTCCCGCCAGCTTGTCAAACCATTTTTCATTGAAGAACGGCTCATCTTTGGCCAGATCCTGATAAGCTACAATGAGGTACGATAGCTGAAGCTTTCCCATAGCTTGCAGAGATTTTGGCGTTTTGTCAGTCAAGTCTATCCCATGACATAATTGATCTTTCCATTTAGGTTTTGCTGCACCAAACATAGATTTGGGCGTAAAGGTAGCTGCCTTATCTACTAATTTAGGATGGCCAATCACTTGAAATTGCTTAGTCGTACCTCGTCCAATACTTAACGTTGTACCCTCGAAGAAACATAGGGATGGATATAATAGGATAGAGCGTAGATTAGGTAGGTTGGGAGAGGGGGCAATGGGCAAATCATACAGTACATCATGGCCATAATCCTGACATGCAATGACGGTTAGATCGCACTTATCTTCATCCGGCAACCATCCTTCGCCATTGATCATTTGTGCATATTCTCCGATGGTCATCCCATAAACAACCGGAACGGGATGCATACCCACAAAAGATTTAAATTGGTGCTCGCGAATGGGGCCATCGACATAGTGACCATTGGGATTTGGTCTATCCAATACTATGATTGGGACATGATGTTCAGCGGCTGCCTCCATGACGTAGTGCATAGTAGAAATGTAGGTGTAGAATCTAGCCCCAACATCTTGAATGTCGAACACCAGTACATCGATACCCTTTAGGTCATCTACATCAGGTTTGCGCTTTTGTCCATACAGACTTACGATGGGAATACCAGTGGATGGATCCGCACCATCTGCAATATGGGCGCCTGCATCAGCATCTCCTCGAAAACCGTGTTCAGGAGAAAAAATCTTATCGATATCGATTTCAAGACCTAGCAGTGTATCTACCAAATGAGTGGCGCCCACTCGAGAAGTCTGATTTACGACAAGCCCAACACTTTTATTTTTTAACAGATCTACATAGGCCGACAATTGGTGAGCTCCGGGTGAAGGCCGAACCTCAGCAATAGGCTGATCTTCAGCATTCTGTATTTTGGAAACATCCGGATTGATACAGCAAAGTACCGCTAAAGCCATTAGAATGATGAAGGACAGCCTATAATACATAAGATATTTTTTTAATTTCATCGCCTATGCGAAGATATGCCATAATCGATATTGAGACAACAGGGGGATCTGCCAAACGAGATAAAATTATCGAAATTGCCATAGCAGTGCACGACGGATATAGCATCATCAACCGATTTGATTCCCTAGTCAATCCTGGCAGGTCCATTTCAAGACAGATCTCAAAGTTAACAGGCATTACCAATGAGATGCTTGTAGATGCCCCAAGATTTTATGAAGTGGCCAAGCAAGTAGTGGAAATCACAGAAGGATGCATATTTGTTGCCCACAACGTCCGTTTTGACTACAGCTTCATCCGCAAGGCGTTTGAAAGCCTCGGATACACCTATACACGAAAACAGTTATGTACGGTTAGGCTGAGTAGAATGATCAATACAGATCTAAGAAGGCACGGCTTAGATGCACTCATTCTATACTACCAATTGGATGTCGATAACCGCCATAGGGCCATGGCAGATGTGTTGGCTACCAGTCAGATCCTCGAGCGAATGCTTGCTGCTCAAAGCGGTCCCGATGCGGTTGAGCAAATTGTCAATTATGGCATTAAAGCTTCTCGTCTCCCGACTGAAATATCATTAGAGCAGTTGCATGCGTTGCCTGAGGCATGTGGTGTTTACTACTTGCACAACGGAGATGGAGCAGTCATTTATGTGGGTAAAAGCATCAATATCAAGAAGCGGATCATGCAGCATTTCGCGGAGAACAGTGCCAAGTCAAATAGATTGCAACAACGTGTACATGACATCACCCATACCGTCACAGGTAGTGAACTTGTAGCCCTGATATTGGAAGAACAAGAAATTAAAAGGCTGCAACCTGATGTAAATCGACAATTGAGGAGAAAGCTGCTGCCATTTGCTTTGTATCATTTTCAAGACGAGGATGGATACTTACATATTCGTGCCGAGAAAATCAAAAAGACTACGCCAGCTGGATATGCCATTGTACGTGAATATCCAAAGCTGGCCTATGCCAAGGGACACCTCGAAGGATTGATTGAAGAGTTCAACTTATGTCAACACCGTTGTGGTGACCGTACGGGAATCGGCGCCTGTTTCAATCATCGCGTAGGAAAGTGTGAAGGGGCCTGTTTAAAAAAAGAGGCTCCTGAGTCCTACAACCAACGAGCTAGTGAGGCCATAGCTTATTTGCAACGAATAGTGAAAGACAACTTTTTCCTGATCGATGCAGGACGGGAAGTCAACGAGAAATCGGTCGTAATGATCAAAGAGGGACAGGTGGCAGGTTATGGTTACGCTTCTGAAGGGAGCTTGATCAGTCGCTCAGACGAATTGGAAGACCTAATTCAACCTATAGAATGCTCTAGGGATGCCCAACGCATAGTACACTGGTACATGAAAGAGAAGAAGATGGAGCAGGTCATTAGGTTCTAGATTCTTTTAGCCATACGAATGATAACGTTTATGCTTTTCCTTTCACTGATTGTGATTTGAACAGTACTCGTTTGCTTGCCCCATAATGAGTGAATCAAAATGACTGAGTGCACACACCAAATATCTGTGGGTCTTTGATGGAGTGCTGAATCCCTGACGAGAACGGCTTGCGTCTTAACCGGCGCCTGCTACAGAAAATTGAGCATTGATTTTTGGACGGTGTGCCCACATCCAGGCTTTAGCGTATTCAAGAATTCCCTTTTTGAAGTGCAGATATTTTCACTATTTTCATCATCCCATAGCGGCCACTCTGATGAATGATGATCAACGAAAGAAATATTGGCACACCAACCTTAAATACCTAGGCTTTCTCTTAGTCATCTGGTTTATGTGTTCTTATGGAGCAGGAATTATTTGGGCTGATCAACTCAATGAAATTCGTTGGGGAGGTTTTAAACTGGGCTTTTGGTTTGCACAACAAGGGTCTATCTATGTCTTTGTTTTACTTATTTACGTTTATGTCCGTCTAATGAACCATTTGGACAAGAAATTCGACGTTCACGATTAGTCAGATTAAACTGCATGGTAATCAAATTGAATGGAATAGGAGGAACTCTGACTAATGGCAGTTTGACTACTAGGCTTAGTCTAAGACCAGTGAGCTCACGAAGGCGCACCTCCAAAAGGTTAGGCCTTTCTTCTTTTTTCGGCGATCGAGGAAAAACACACTTGACCTAATGGAAGTACAAACATGGACGTTCATAATTGTAGGTATAACCTTTGCCATTTATGTAGGCATTGCCATCCTGTCGAGGGCTTCATCCACGAGTGAATTCTATGTAGCTGGTAAAGGTGTCCATCCCATAACCAATGGAATGGCAACGGCAGCTGACTGGATGTCTGCTGCCTCATTCTTGTCTATGGCAGGTTTGATTTCCTTCATGGGTTATCAGGGTGCTCAGTATTTGATGGGTTGGACTGGTGGCTACGTTCTTTTGGCACTTCTCTTGGCTCCTTACCTGAGAAAGTTCGGTAAGTATACGGTACCTGACTTCATTGGGGAACGCTACTATTCACAGACGGCCCGATTGGTGGCAGTGATCTGTGCACTCTTCATTTCATTCACTTACGTCGTAGGCCAGATGAAAGGGGTGGGGGTAGCCTTCTCAGCTTTTCTTGGAATCGAATTGAAATGGGGGGTCATCATTGGCAGTAGCATTGTCTTCTTTTATGCAGTGTTGGGCGGAATGAAGGGCATAACCTATACACAAGTAGCACAATACTGTGTGTTGATTTTTGCATATCTGGTACCTGCAATTTACATATCGGTGCTGATGGTAGACAATCCCATCCCGCAAATCGGTCTTGGTGGCACCTTGGAAGATGGCACATACTTGCTGGACAAGTTAGATAAAGTATTAACTGACCTCGGATTTGCCGAGTATACAACCTCCCATCGTGGTAAGATGGATTTGTTTTTTGTAACTGCAGCGTTGATGTTAGGCACTGCTGGACTTCCACACGTGATCGTACGGTTTTTTACGGTACCCAAGGTATCAGATGCCAGGAGATCAGCTGGTTGGGCACTGTTGTTTATTGCCATACTTTACACAACTGCTCCTGCCATTGGAGCCTTTGCTCGCACAAACTTGATTCAGACGGTCAATGACAAGGAATATACCAGCTTGCCCACATGGTTTGGTGAATGGGAGCAGACTGGTTTATTGGCTTTCGAAGACATGAATGGAGATGGAATTGTACAGTATTACAATGATCAAAATCCAACATTTGCACCGATTGCTGAGCAAAGAGGCTGGAAGGGTTCTGAGCTAAAGGTGGACCGTGACATCATGGTCTTGGCAAACCCCTCTATTGCCAACCTGCCCAATTGGGTGGTTGCACTCGTCGTGGCCGGCGGCCTCGCAGCTGCACTGTCCACTGCTGCGGGATTATTATTAGTCATCAGCACATCAATATCGCACGATCTATTGAAGAAGTGGTTGCGACCACAGATCTCTGATAAAGGTGAGTTGAAAGCGGCGCGAATTGCCATCGCCGTTGCCGTAGTCATCTCTGGTTATGCGGGCATTAATCCACCAGGATTTGTTGCTCAAGTCGTAGCTTTTGCATTTGGACTAGCAGCGGCCTCTTTTTTTCCGGCCATACTTATGGGCATATTTTCCAAACGGATGAACATGCAAGGAGCTGTTTCCGGTATGATTGTAGGTTTGGTCTTTACGGCCAGTTACATATTCTATTTCAAATATGGAGGGGGAACTCCCGATCAATATTGGTTTGGAATCTCTCCCGAAGGAGTAGGCACTTTGGGTATGATCTTTAATTTTGTGGTGGCATTGATTGTTTCAGCTGTAACTCCAGCTCCACCAACAGAAATTCAAACCTTGGTGGAAAAGATACGTATTCCCAGAGGCTGATACACCCGGCCAAATGATGCGCTAAGGGATCGTTAGATAGTAAGTTCTCGATTTAGACGATGTTATTTTGAATTTAGGCAAGGCATAAAAAATAAGCGTAGTGGGGCTACGTGAATTTTTCATAATGTAGTATAAATTCAAAAGAATGAGTATGAATAGGGAAGTTCTTTTTTATCGGTCCCTAAGTGTTATGCCTGACGGATCAACGGTCAGGACTTATCAGATTTATTTGAACGCTGAGCTGCCAATTGGTCCCACATATCGTCGGATAGATGCCGAAAAGCATTGAATTGACCGCCATTTTCCAACCATTCTCCTCCATCTATGGTGATGACCTCTCCGTTTACGTAGGCACTATAATCAGACATAAGGTAGGCAGCCAGATTGGCAAGCTCTTGATGATCACCTACACGTTGCAACGGTATACGATATGCTGGATCAAATTGGTCCCGCACTGCCTGCGGAAAGAGACGATCCCACGCACCTTTAGTTGGAAAGGGCCCTGGAGCTATGGCATTCAAGCGAATTCCATACTTACGCCCCCATTCAACCGCCAGTGAGCGCGTCAAAGCCAATACTCCCGCTTTGGCACATGCACTTGGCACGGTATACCCCGTGCCGGTCCATGCATAGGTGGTAATGATATTGAGAACCGTTCCTGCTATTTTCTTATCAATCCAATACTTACCAAGCTCCAGGGTATAGTTGATTGATCCCTGCAGTACAATACCAATCACAGATTGAAATGCTCGATGTGAAAGCCGTTCTGTTGGTGAGACAAAGTTGCCTGCAGCATTGTTGATGAGTCCATCGATGGTACCAAACCTTTCGGCAGCAGCCGAAATCACTTCTCTCACCGAGACAATTTCTCTAACGTCTCCCTGCAGGCCTAAAACGGGATGCCCACTTTCATCGCTAATAGATCGTGCCGCTTCTTCGATGACATCTTGACGCCTACTCGTGATCACGACCTGAGCACCCAGGGAAGATAGGTAGGATGCCATCGATTTGCCCAAACCAGTTCCACCTCCTGTGATGATAATGGTTTTTCCTGCAAATGGGGTTCCCGCGAACATTGGATCTGTATACTTCAATAGGGTGACGCTTTACGCAGAAGGTGAATTAAAGCAGATGTCGTGCGGTAAAGAACTAGTCAAACAGTCCTTCGTAGTCTGAGGCTTCGCCAGATTTTTCGATCTTTTGTCTTTCTCTCCTAGGAGCGTTCAGGTCTAGATTACCATCGGTTTTTTCTTGTCCATCACCGAGGAGCATGAGTGTGCTCTCCTTCTCCCATTTTTCTAACATCTTAAGACCTTCTTCTTCAAAAACGCCATTTTGGAGATCTACGGAATCCATGAACGTGCTTGACATCTCCATGAATCGCTCCATTTCGCCCACCTTATTGGCCAGATCATCAGCAATGTTTTCCAAGGCTGCATCAAACATCTCTCGCTTACTTCCATCACCGGATATGATATCCATGGCATTCTTCATGGCGCTATGTGATGCCCTTATAGCTTTGCGCTCTTGTTCCTTGAGCTTGACCTGATCCTTTGTGTCTTCGAGCAGAATTTCCGAATTCTGGTACATCTTATTCAGTACACGGTATAGCACTGTCATCTTATTATGCAGTGCGCTGTATTTTTCATTACTCTCTTTGAGTCGAGCGGCCTTACGTGAGGACAGCAACATATGCTTTTCATTACCTTGTTCTCTGGCTTTCTTGGCAATCAGCATGCTGTTGTTGATCTCCTTGTCATTTTCTTCCATAATGGTCTTTAGCTTGCGCATCTGACCCCGCAGACCTCCAATCTGTTTACTCATTTTGCCCAGGCTATCCTCCAAATCCTCCACGTAATTTTTTAGGATACCAATGGGATCGATGGTTACGAAAATGCCGGTAATCCATCGCATGATACTCTTATACATGTACCACACGAGGTTGCGCATCTTTGGGTCCAGTATCATATAGATAATAGCTCCCAAGACAAGCAACATACCTGCCAGATACAGCACATTTGAAGCCAAAGCTATCAGTGCTGGGAGCGCTTGGACGAGCAGATAGCCACCGCCTAAGATAAGGCCGATCATAAATATTGTTCCCGTCACACCTTCTGGTCTTTTCCAAAAGGATTTCGGCTTGCTTCGTGGTACAGAATTAAAATTGGTCATCAGTACATTTTTTTAATACTATAATACTTCTTTAAGCTTATGAATGTCTCCATCTATCTGCCCCAAAAGACTCTTCACTGTGTCCTCAAACTTGTCTCTTGTCTCTTCAATTTTCGCTTTGGCAGCATTGATTTCGCTATCGGCCCTATCTAGTTTTTCCTTGTGTTTGAGAATTTCAGTTTCCAATGTTTTTATCTTCTGTTGATAAGATTGGATGGTATGTGTTAGTTTTTCTTTCTCCTCTTTCTTTCCATGGACTCGTTGTGACATCTGCTTCTTTAGGGCATGGTCAAACTGTCCTTTCTCCTTCTCGATGACACTTCTGTAATGCTCTGCCGATGAGATTAGTTTGGATTTTGTAAGACCCACCGTACTTCCTGTTGTAAACGCCGACTTTATCGCGGTGGTTTCGTCCATATCCATTTTTTGCAGACCGTTTAGTGACTGCTTAAACTCTAAATAGTCAAATCCGGGCAGATTGTTTTCCTTTATGGCTTTGAGCAGAAAACTGACGGACTTCTTGTCCAATTGATCCAACCCTGCAAATATTTCTAACGTCCTTTCACTCATGCTATGTACGTGTTCGTTCAAATTCTCTTTAGGCCTCTAAATACCGAAGCAGTATCGATCACTACTAGTTCCTTTCACTCGGATCAAACATTAGGGGTTGGTGGTGCGAGTTGATCATGCAGTAAATACGGTTGCTCCAAGGGGCTTTTTGACTCGCAATCATCTTCAGAATCAAAAAGTCATTTATGTGCCGGTCTTTGAAGCATATTTGGCTCGTACTAGAAAATCTAATGTATAGTCCGGGTTAAAAGACCCCTCTATCGATCAAGACAAATATAGCAAATTCAACTGCCCAAGACCCCTTTTTATTATACGGTATAGGTGCTTGAGGGCAGTCATATTAAAAGAATCATATATATTTGTGCCGAGTAATATATACGACATCCCTATTGCTGCTGATTTATGGAACCTCTTGACAAAATCTCCCTTTCGAAAGCTACTACCGTCGACTGTCCGTCATGTGGAGAAGACATAGATGTTGAACAAGTATTGGGCAAGCAAGCTGAAGAGCGATTACGTAGCGAATTCAATAATAAGTTTCGTGCTATAAAGAAACGTCTAGAAGACGAACAAACTGCCTTAGAAAGGGAACGACTCGAAGTTAAGCAGCTGTCCGCACAAACTTGGGAGATCATCCAGGCTAAACTTAAGGAAGAGCGGATCAAATTGGCGGAAGACCTGCAGAGGGAGGCTGAACTTAAATCTAAGGATGCATTGCAAGCTTTGGAGGCAGACCTGAGGAAGCAAGAGGAGGAGAATTTAGTGCTCCGGCGTAAAGAGATTGAAGTGCTCAATCGGGAGAGACAAATACTGGCCGAAAAAGAAAAACTAAAACTTAGCTTAGAACGTGCTTTTATCGAGAAGCAGGCAAATGCCGAAAAGGAGTTTCGCACTCAGTTCTATTCTCGTGAGGAAATGTTGAAACAAGAGTATGAGAAGAAAATCAATGATCAGCGCAAGTTGATCGAAGAAATGAACCGTAAGATAGAACAGGGCTCGATGCAGATGCAGGGCGAGGTACAGGAGATGGCCATAGAGCAACATCTAAAGAGTCGATTTGTCTTTGACCAGATCGAAGCCATAAAAACAGGCGCTCGCGGTGCAGATTGCCTTCAGCATGTAAGGAACCAAAGTGGAGAAAGCTGCGGAACCATCTACATCGAAAGTAAACGAACCAAGTCTTTTCAGCCTGCATGGATTGAGAAGTTTAAAGCGGACATGCGACGTCACACGGCAGATATAGGAATTCTGGTAACCCAAACCATGCCAAGCGATTTGCCTTCCATGGGACAACGCGCGGGTATTTGGATTTGTACTTATGAAGAACTCAAGGTACTTGCACCAATATTACGGGACGGACTTATTAGCATACAACAGGTCAGGACTTTTCAAGAGCAAAGTGGAGATAAAGTCAAGGTGCTGTATAACTATCTGACCAGCAATGAATTTCGCATGCAAATTGAAGGTATAGTCGAAGGGTTTACTCAAATGCAGGATGAGCTACATCGTGAAAAAAGAGCCATGGAGTCGATTTGGAAAAGACGTGAAAAGCAAATCGAAAAAGTCGTGCTCAACACCAATCATATGTACAGCTCCATTCGTGGAATCGCCGGAAGTGAGGTGCAGAAAGTTGATGCACTTGAGCTGCCAGAGGCCTCCAGTGAATGATTTACCGCAAGTCTAAATAAGTAAGGTATTAATTCCCTGTACTTAAGTATAAAGATTTACTGCAACTCGAAATGTGTTTGCGTGGACATCCACGACATCCCGAATTTTTGGTGAATAACCACCGCCCATGCACACAGCCACCGGAATATCATGTTTGATGCAATTTTCCAATATGATGCGATCACGTTGCTTGGTACCAGCCTTTGACAAGCTGAGTCGACCCAAGGCATCACTCTCCAGTACGTCCGCACCTGCCAGATAGAATATGATATCTGGCTTGACTTCCTTGATGAGTTTAGGAATGACACTGTCTAGGATGTCTAGGTAGAGGTGGTCACCGGTACGATCATTTAGGGCAATGTCCAAATCAGATTTTTCCTTTTTCGCAGGATAGTTCTTGGCACCATGCATGCTAAAGGTAAATACTTGCGATCGACCTTCAAAAATGCGAGCAGTGCCGTTGCCCTGATGCACATCTAGATCGACAATGAGAATTTGTTTGCACAATCCCTCAAAAAGGAGTTGATTAGCAGCGATTGCAAAATCATTGAAAACACAGAAGCCCTCACCATGATCAGCATATGCATGATGCGTACCACCAGCAATATTGAGTCCGATTCCACCATGTAGGGCACGAAGTGCACAAGTGAGTGTTCCCTGGGCAATATGCAGCCCCCTTTCTACCAGTTCTTTTCGAACTGGAAATCCAATCTTGCGCTTCTCCTTACCAGAAAGATGGTCATGCATCAAAGCATAGAAATAGGACTCGGTATGTGTGCGTAGCACAATGTCCCTACTTAGTCTACTTGGTTCGAAGAGCTGGCCTGCAGAAATCGTTCCTTCGTACAGCAGTTGTTCCGGAAGCAGCTCGTATTTATCCATAGGAAATCTGTGTCCATCAGGAAGCTCATATTTATATCTGCTTGAATACGCAATACTGACCATAGTAGTGCAACAATTTGGAATCAGATATCCCTTAGATTGTAAGATTAAAAAGACTGAGTGATCAACGATTCAAGTTCAGCTTTGTTTAAATTGCAATTAAAATTTGCCAATAGAAATTCATCTGAGGAACTGACAATGCCCACCACATTTTTGATGGAATCATTTTCTTCTAATATGAGCAGTTCTATCTTGTCCTTGCCATCTCTGATGTTGATGAGTGACTCAAATCCTTCTCGATCTAGCTGCTTGAACAGGCGTTCTACATTTGATTTGGTCACTCGATGCTTGCCTTCAGTGATAAGAAATCTGGCACTATTGGACTTCTTGGCTATCTTCCTTGCAGTTGGATCATCGATAAACCAACCTGCAAAAGTCAAGGCAAATTTGCCAAGCTGAATTTTATTGACTTCTTCAGAATTGTGATGTGCGTTAAAAAATTCATCTAATGAATTTGATTGAGCTGATGCTTGGTACACGAATAGCGTACCGAGCACTAAGAGTAGTGCTTTCATTTCGTACAATATTTAGTGATGTTATGGTGAATACTGAGGATATCTTACCTCGGCGATATCAATTGTTCAGGTTTGACCGGGCGTTTTGCGCCTTACCTGATTATGATTTTCTGATCATTCCGTTCCCACCTTTTCAAGGTGCTCTCCGCCAGGGATATCCAATGCCTTGCCTAGTTTGCCGATGTTCTTCAAATCGATGTTACCCGTAATGTCTAGAAGGACAAAGCTATCGGACCCTCCAACAAGTAAAACCAACTGCTTGATAACCTCACTTCCATCTTCTCTAATGAGAAATCGGACATTTTCTGACCCATCACGTACTGTAATCAACTCCTCGAACTCGCTGCTGGTCAGCTGAGTGAATGCATCTTGATAAAGCTTAGTCCCATCCATACTATCACGAGCTAGGATGCGTAGACTTGTGATCTGCTGGATCATTTCTTTGACATCTTCGCTTTCTTCATCTAAGTCTAATTTGGCAAACATTTGAAAAAGCTTAGGACTTATGGTTACTACGGTAAATAATGGGTCCTCCTGATGCTTATTGAAAAATTTATCAAGTGAACTAATTTGAGCTGAACTAATTTGCACAGTGAAGAGCATGAATAATACAGCAATGAATGATTTGACTTGCATGATTGATTTATTTTTTGTCTGAAAAAATCAGGCTTTCTATTTTGGTTGTTTTCACAATGCCCATTTGGCAGCGTCAGTTGAGAATATTGTCAAGTGGTTCCATTTTATCCAATGATTGATCAGCTTTGCTCAATCCTTTATTCATCTTCGCAGATACAAACAATAAAGCCTCTTTTACTTCTTGGTATGCAACTTTTGGATCGTCATAGGTATCTGTAAAAATATAGGTCTCTGTTGCACGTTCATCTTGGTATCGATTAGCAAAGAACAGGGCTATGAACACAAGCACTGTAGCCGCTACATTAATTAGCCATCTCAAATTATGTATACGAGCAACTGGTTCTACCCTAGGCTTATGGTTTATTTCTGAAGCCATGGTTATTTCTCCTTGCTGTTTATAAAAGGCAAAAAGTGGACGTATGGCTTCAAAAGCTGGATCTACTTGATCATTGGAAAAATATTCCTTGAGACTTCGTTCTTCTTCCATGGAAGACTCACCGGCCCAATACTTGTCCAAGAGTATTTTGATGTTATCTGTTTCCATATTCTGCAGATTTCACGAGTTCATTTTTTAGAAAGAGTCGGGCCCGATGCACATTGATTTTAACCTGACTCATAGAAACCTGAAGGACTTCGGCTATTTCTTTATAAGTATATCCTTCGATCTCTCTCAATTGAATAATTTGTTTTTGTAGATCCGGCATCTTATCCATAATCTGCTGAATAAAATGCATCATGTCTGTTGAGCTAGCTTTCTGATCAGGTGTAATGTCTTTGGCTGGTTCATCATAGTCTTCGGGAAATGACGTCAGTCTGCGGTGCTTTCCACGCGTATGGTCTATGGAGAGGTTTCGCGTCATCGTCATACACATTGCCTCTACGGATGACCATGAATCCCATTCTTCCCGTTTATCCCATACTTTAATCATAATCTCCTGAACAATATCTTCAGCTTCATGAGTGTTATTCACGATACTCAGGGAAAACCTATACAGCTTGTCCTTGAGTGGCAACACTTTCTCGTTGAAGGTTTCTAAACTCATTACAATGGGAGGACGTTAAGTACTTGAATAATGTTACATTCGATCACCATGAAACTTAATTTCTCGTGATCCACTCGAAGATCTGTACCTGGTGAAGTTTTTGAAGATAAAGAAGATTGACAAATTGCTCTTCAAGGCGTTTCTCCCGCCTTTTCTGATGGCCTTTTTCATTGCCATGTTTGTCCTAATGATGCAGTTTCTATGGTTGTACATTGATGATATCGCCGGCAAGGGCATTGGCATTTTTGTACTTGCAGAAATGATCTATTATATGGGGCTCTCACTCATACCTATGGCCCTACCGATTGCCATATTGTTGGCCAGTGTGATGGTATATGGAACACTGGCAGAAAAATACGAGCTCCCAAGTATGAAAACAGCGGGGATACCACTGCTGCGAGTGATGAGATCCAGCATGATCTTTGCCTTTCTAGTGGCATGCTCTTCGTACGTCTGTTCCAATTATGTCATACCCTATGCCAATCTGAAATTTAAGTCGCGTCTATATGATATTAAGAAACAGAAGCCAGGACTGTATCTAGAAAGTGGAGTCTTTAATGATGATTTTCAGGGCTACTCCATTCGCATCGGCAAGAAGCATATTGATGGTCGCACCATTGAGGATGTGATGATCGATGACGATCAAAGTAATCAGCGCAATCAATTTAACATCATTCGTGCTGATCGAGGAGAAATGTATGTGACGGATGACGATCGATTCTTTGTCATGAATTTACACCAGGGCTATCAGTACCAGAAAGCAGAGCCCTCCAGCATCAAGGCAGATTTTCCTTTCATCCGTACCTCATTCAAAGAATGGACAAAGACATTTGATCTGAGCGAGTTTGATCTGCGACGAACTGATGAAAACCTGTTTAAGAGCTATCATGCCATGCTGAGTACCCGTCAGTTGGCCGAAGGCATAGACAGTATAAACATTAAGTTGGCGAATCAAGATGTGGAGCAGCAGAAGACTCGAAAAGCAAGAACTAAGTTTCTTTATTATGATAGTGTCGAAGAGGAGCAGGCTGAGCGAGATAGTCTGTTTGAGTTGGAGCAAAGGAAGGAAAGAAAGGTGTATAGCAATGATGCGATTGTGGCCAAGAAAGACGATGACAACATAGCGGCCGCAAAAATTCAGGACCTGAAGCCTTCGAAACTGCAGTCAATAAACCGGAAAGTGATCGAACAGCCACATCTTGAGGACTTAGATTCGGTAGAGAGTGTCATATTTACATTCGGCTTGGACAAACGCGTTACCTATCTCGAGAGCCTGAGGTCGCTGACCAGGAGTTCGAAGAATGCCTTATTTGAGTACAAGCAGAAGCGCAAATATCTTTTAGATCGAAGAAAAAAATATACCTATCAGTTGCATTCCAAGTACGGATTTGCAGTCGTATGTTTCATTTTCTTATTTATTGGCGCTCCCATGGGTGCCATCGTGCGAAAGGGAGGCTTTGGCTATCCATTGTTGGTGGCCATCATATTCTTCATGCTTTTTGTCGTGTTGAATAAAGTCTTTGAAAAACTGTACAAGGGCTCTGATTTCGATCCCGTGATGGCGGCATGGCTTCCATGTTTCATACTATTTCCCCTTGGTCTCTTTCTAACCGTTAAAGCAATGAATGACTCCAAATTGCTCAATTTGGATGGAATCACAGCTTTTTTTACGAAGGTGTTAAATAGAATTTGGCAAGGGAGGCAAGTGGCCTAGGAGCCATCAAACTTCTGTTCTTCTCTGAGTATGCAGCGAATAACGACTAATGGATACCAAAGATGAGTGATATTGCTATTGCACGTGCTGCCAAGCTGGCGCCGATCACGGAAATTGCCAAACAACTGAGTTTGGAGGCTGGTCATCTTGAATTATATGGCGATTATAAGGCTAAGATTAAGATTACCAATCTCCCAGGCTTGGAGACACAGGAGAAGTTGATACTTGTTTCTGCAATATCTCCAACACCTCCAGGAGAAGGAAAGACGACTACTTCCATCGGCCTGAGTGATGCCCTCAATGTCATCGGTGAGCAATCTGTAGTAGTCCTGCGAGAACCGAGTCTGGGGCCAATATTTGGTATGAAAGGGGGTGCCACCGGAGGTGGTCACGCTCAAGTTGTACCCATGGAGGACATTAATCTTCATTTTACGGGTGATTTTTCCGCTATCGAGAAAGCTAATAACTTGCTAGCAGCTGTCATCGATAATAACATTCAATGTAAAAATCGATCGCTTCAGATTGATCCTCGGACAGTGGCATGGCGTAGGGTGTTGGATATGAATGATCGGGCGCTGCGTAATATTGTAGTCGGTCTGGGAGGGAAGAGTGGGGGTATCCCTAGAGAAACGGGTTTTGACATCACGGCGGCATCTGAGGTGATGGCCATCTTATGCCTGGCTTCAAGCATACAGGACCTCAAGGAACGAATGGGAAATATATTTGTCGGTAAAACATTTGCTGGCGAACCCGTTTTCGCTCGAGATCTTCAGGTAGAAGGAGCTATGGCAGTCTTGCTCAAGGATGCCATTAAACCCAATCTAGTGCAAACATTAGGTGGGTTTCCTGCCATTATTCATGGCGGACCTTTTGCAAACATAGCGCAGGGCACAAATTCTATATTGGCGACAAAGGCTGGCTTAGCATTGAGTGATTATGTGGTGACTGAAGCTGGATTTGGATTTGACTTGGGTGGAGAGAAATTTCTAGATATTAAGTGTGTCTCGGCTGGTTTGCATCCTGCTGCTGCAGTACTTGTAGCTACGGTCAGGGCGCTAAAATATCATGGTGGTGTATCGCTTTCTGAATTAGAAAAACCGAATTTGGAAGGATTGAAAGAAGGACTGTGCAATCTGGACAAACACTTGGAGAACATGCAAAAATTTGGATTGGACCCGGTGGTAGCCATTAACCATTTTAAAACCGACACAGCCGATGAGGTGCGCATTATTCAAGAGTTTTGCGAGACCAAGCAAGTTAGTTGTGCCATTTCTAAAGCCTGGGAGCAGGGAGGAGAAGGGGCGACCGCACTAGCTCAGATGGTCGTAGATAAAGCAAATAAAAGCAACACTTTCAGACCACTGTATGACTGGAATTGGCCCATCGAAGACAAGATAAATACAGTAGCTAAAGAAATCTATGGTGCTACTTTGGTAACCTATGCTGCACAAGCAAAAGGGGATTTAGCCAACATAAAATCTCTTGGATTGACACACTTGCCGATTTGCATGGCAAAGACACAGAAATCTCTATCGGATAATCCCAAGCTGTTGGGAAAGCCCACGGACTTTGAGCTCATGGTGCGCCAGATTGAACTGGCCGCGGGAGCAGGATTCATCATACCCATTACTGGAAACATCATGCGTATGCCAGGACTTCCCAGTATCCCAGCCTCTGAACAGATGGACATAGATGCTTCCGGTCAGATTACTGGCCTTTTCTAGCGCCAGAGAGCGTACTCTTTAAAGAGCCATTTTTGATTTGGTGGTTTTCCGGAGTGGGTTCTTTAGTAACTGTCATAGCCCTTTTCATTTAAGCGATCGATCTTAAGTTGCACAGCATCCTTAAGTTCGGCTTTGTAGGTTTGCATGCGCTGCAAGATATCGACATCGTTAGATCCCAATATCTGGGCAGCCAGTATTCCTGCATTCTTGGCTCCATTTAATGCAACGGTGGCCACGGGAACCCCTCCTGGCATCTGTAATATGGACAACACGGAGTCCCAGCCATCGATGGAGTTTGAGGATTTGATGGGCACTCCGATCACCGGCAAGGGTGACAAAGAGGCTACCATACCGGGAAGATGGGCAGCACCTCCCGCACCTGCGATGATCACACGGACACCTCTTTGGTGCGCTTCTTCCGCGAATTTTACCATGCGCCGAGGAGTGCGATGTGCTGAGACAATAGAAATTTCAAAGGGGATGCCAAACGCTGCGAGTATGTCAGCTGCATCCTTCATGATATGGAGGTCAGAATCTGAGCCCATTACTATGCTGACGAGCGGTTCTGATGGGGCTGTCATGGTTACGTTTTATGCAGCTAAAGGTAGGTTTCTATTTATTCTGTGACAAATTGATGTGAAAGTAGTTGGCGATGAATCCAACAGACGCAAAGAAGCGATGCTGATCCATCTGGTTATTTTCTTAGTCTTAGAGATATAAGATATTTTTAGGGAGCACAAATGATCGGTCAGATAAGATGAGTGTTGATGGTAGCTCTGTTGAGTATATTTATCAGCTGTAACTCTGAAAATGATGAGCTCAATATTTTGGTGATTGTTGGGGAAGACATGACCTGGAGTCATTTTAGTCCTTAAGTGGAATCCGCGATCTTAACTTCGAATGTTGATAAACTTGCAAGTGATGGTATTCGGTTCAATAGTGCATATTGTCTTTCTCCTTCATGTGACGCCCACCCGGTCAAGTATTTTGTCTGGCATTTCTGACAGAATGGGATACCATGGCTTGGGTAGAAAGCGGGAAATTTCCCGCATGCAAACCAGCTGACCATAAGAACCGTGTCTACTTGTTCAACCGGAAATATGGAAGAAAGGAACGCTTACAATGAGGAGAGGAGTAGCGATTCTTTCTCTTTTGCATAGCCAAGCTCGATATTGAATTGATGTTGATTCCATCTCATGTAATGGAATTAAATGGATGAAATTGATTCGATCATTGTACATTGAAAAGCTCGGTATGGTTTTTTATCTTGCCATTCTCAGGAACCAATGCTAGACCACATGGATGCGTTTTTAATTAAAAATGCCACGCTTGTAAACGAAGGACGGATTGTTGAAGGGGATCTGCTTCTTAAGAATGGTAGAATCGCTGGAGTTGGAGGACAGCTGGATCCATCCTTTGCGGTCAAGGAGATAGACGCAACGGGCTTGATTTGTATACCGGGAATCATCGATGATCAAGTTCATTTTAGGGAGCCTGGTCTTGAGGAGAAGGCCACCATTCAAACAGAGTCTCGTGCTGCCCTTTCGGGCGGTGTCACCACTTTCATGGAGATGCCTAACACCAACCCAGCCGCATTGACACAGCGACTTTTACAAGACAAATATGACATAGCGGAGCGAACCTCCTTTGCCAACTACTCATTTTTCATGGGCGCCTCAAACGATAATATTGAGGAAATAGTGAAGACAGATATTAAGCAAGTGTGTGGCATTAAGGTCTTCATGGGATCAAGTACGGGCAATATGCTAGTAGATGATGAACAGGCCTTGGAGTCAATCTTTGCCAATTCTCCTATGCTGGTGGCCACACATTGCGAAGATGAACTGACTATTAAGGAAAACCTGGAGCGCCTAAAACGCATTCATGGCGAACATCTGCAGGCAAAACATCACCCGATGATTCGTAGTGTTGAGGGATGTCTGAAGAGTTCGAGTTATGCAGTACGACTAGCCAAGAAGCATCATACGCGACTTCACATACTGCACATTAGCACGGAGGAGGAACTCAGTCTATTTTCAAATAGTGTACCCCTTGGTGAAAAGAAGATCACTTCGGAGGTCTGTGTACATCACCTATATTTTGATGCCAAGGACTATGGACGGCTTGGAAACAAAGTTAAATGCAATCCAGCCATTAAGGAAGCTAGACATAAGGAGCATCTCTTTGCGGCTCTGCTTGATGGTAGATTGGACATTATAGCGACCGATCACGCACCACACCTTCTTGATGAGAAGGAGCGACCTTATCTGAACGCTCCATCTGGCCTACCACTGGTCCAACATAGCTTGTCTATAATGCTTGATTTTTATCACCAGGGTCGGATCTCTTTAGAAAAGATTGTTGAAAAGATGTGCCATGCTCCAGCTGTTTGTTTCGACGTGCTCGAGCGTGGATTCTTACGAGAAGATTATTGGGGAGATGTAGTTCTATTAGATCCACAAGAGAACTGGGAAATCCGTCAGGAAAATATCTTTTATAAATGTGGATGGTCACCCCTTGAAGGCAAGAAATGTTTAGGCCGTGTGACCCATACGTTTCTCAACGGTGACCTAGCTTATGAGCGTGGGATTTTTAAGGGCCTGCGAGGAAAAAGAGTTACTTTCAATCGTGAGTAAGTAACTTCAGGTAAGAGATCACCAGATAATAAGTTCTCGATCTAGAAGATGTTACTTTGAATTCAGACAAGCTGTTCAGATTGGAGTCGAAGAAGGGTATAAATAAATGGGCATGGGGCTAAGTGAATTTACTATAACGCAGCCTTAATTCGAAAGAACCAGTATAAATGGGGAAGTTATTTTTTATTGGTCCTTGAGCTAGACTTTAAAGAAAGATACAGCAGCCGCATTTCAACATTGCTTTAAATTATGAAAATGGAAAATGGACTTAGCAGACGTAGATTTTTGCGAACAACAGCTACGGCGGTGGCACTGTCGGCTGTTGCACCAGCGAGTTTCGCAGCACTCGGTCAAGCGAAGCCTCGCAGGGTTGGTGTAATTGGAACTGGTTGGTATGGAAAAAACGACGTATTCAGGTTGATCCAAGTGGAACCTGTAGAAGTAGTGGCGATTTGTGACGTTGATACAGATCTTTTGACAGAAGCGGCAGAGCTTATAAGCCAGCGACAATTATCGGGAAACAGACCTCAGACCTATGGGGACTATCGAAAGTTGTTGGCCGACCACAAACTTGATATTGTAATAGTCGGTACTCCCGATCATTGGCACGCTTTGCAGACCATCGATGCAATAAAAGCTGGAGCGCATGTTTACTGCCAGAAGCCCATCAGCAAGGATGTCATGGAAGGTGAAGCCATGCTCTCTGTGGCACGGGCATATAACAAAGTCGTCCAGATTGGAACACAGCGGCGTAGTACACCTCATCTGATAGAAGCCAAGCACGAGATCGTGGATAAAGGCTTGTTGGGCAAGATCCATCATGCGGAAATGTGCTGCTACTTCCACATGCGCGCCAATGGCAATCCAGAAGTACAAGCTGTTCCGGGCCATCTGGATTATGACATGTGGACCGGTCCTGCACCTTTGAGACCTTATGATGGGATTCCACACATCAGATGGTGGAGGACTTTTATGGAGTACGGAAATGGTATAATGGGAGATATGTGCGTACATATGCTGGACACCACCCGCTGGATAATGGGTTTGGGATGGCCGAAGCGAATCTCTTCCTTTGGAGGCATCTTCTTAGATAAATCAGGAAAGTCGAATATTGCTGATACACAATCTGCATGGTTTGAATATGATGAGTTGAATTTGGTATGGCAACATCGGGCCTGGGGAAATCCCGCAGATGAAGACTATCCATGGTCTTGCATTATATATGGAGATAAAGGCAAGTTAAAACTTAGTACCATGCAGTATGATTTTGTGCCATACGACAAGGATGTTCAACCCATACATAAGGATGTTGTGTATGAAGATGAAAAGTACCCCGAGGAGAAAAACGAAAAGCGAATAGAACGAAATGCGGCACCGGCTACGCGCCTACATATGCTAGATTTTCTCAATGCAATTGACCACAACAAGCGTCCAATAGCAGATATTGAAGAGGGGCATATTTCGACGGCCAGCTGTATTCTAGCAAATATTTCCATGCAACTAGGTCGACCCCTAGTATATGATCCGGAGAAACGTAAAGTGGTAGGTGACAGGGAGGCAACCAAGATGCTCCAAAAACCTTATCGGAGCCCATATCAACATCCGGGTAAGAGATTGTAGCCTATGCCAAATGCTTTGTTCAATTCTCCTCATGAGATAAAAGAGAGGTTATGCAACTATGCTTGTGATTGGACAAATATTGTCCTAAATTGGCTCATCGAAAACTGAACCACCAATCATAATGACCAAGCAAATAACGAGTTTTAGCGACTACCAAAAGACCTACAAGGATAGTGTTAAAAACCCTGAAAAATTCTGGGCTGCGCAGGCCCGCACCTTCACCTGGAGAAAGAAGTGGGACGAAGTATTATCTTGGGATTTTGAAACTCCTGATATTCAATGGTATAAAGGGGGTCAATTAAACATAACTGAGAACTGCCTTGACAGGCATCTCAAACGCAGAGGGAATCAGACAGCCTTGATCTGGGAACCCAATGATCCAAGCCAGCCGCATAAATCATACACTTACCGTGAACTGTATGAGGCTGTTTGCCAATGTGCAAATGCCTTAAAAGCCAATGGTATAAAGAAAGGTGATCGTGTCTGCTTCTATATGCCGATGGTTCCTGAGCTCACCATAGGAGTCTTGGCCTGTGCTCGCATTGGAGCGGTACATTCAGTCGTTTTTGCTGGATTTTCTGCCTCAGCACTCGCAGATCGCATCAAGGACTCGTCTTGTAAAATGGTGATTTGCTCCGACTATAATCAGAGAGGAGCTAAGAACATTCCTGTGAAAGATGTAGTCGACAAAGCAATTGCCAAGAAGTGTAAGAGTGTGGAAACGGTCTTGGTGCACCAGAACACTGGTGGTAAAGTCAAGATGAAGAAGGGAAGGGACAAGTGGTGGCATGATGAAGTGTCACGGAGAAGGAAGAATTGCGATGCAGTGACAATGGATGCCGAGGATATGTTGTTCATTTTATATACTTCAGGTTCGACAGGTAAGCCGAAAGGAGTCGTACATACCTGTGGTGGATATATGGTATATACCTGCTTTACATTTAAAAACGTTTTTCAGTATCAGCGTGGTGATGTATACTGGTGCACCGCTGATATAGGTTGGATTACTGGTCACAGCTACATTATCTATGGTCCACTTCTTGCAGGTGCGACGACCATCATGTTTGAAGGGGTACCCACTTATCCTGATGCTGGCAGGTTTTGGCACGTTTGTGAAAAGCATCGAGTTAATCAGTTTTATACTGCGCCCACTGCCATTCGTGCATTGATGGCGATGGGAGATCATTGGCCTAGTCACTATGATCTCTCTTCTTTGAAAACTTTGGGAAGTGTAGGGGAACCCATCAACGAAGAAGCTTGGAATTGGTATGATCAGCACATTGGAAAGGGTAAGGCTCCCATTGTAGATACCTGGTGGCAGACGGAAACTGGTGGAATTATGATATCCCCACTTCCAGGTATGCACGCACTCAAACCATCTTATGCTATGTATCCCTTGCCCGGGGTACAACCCTGTTTGGTGACGGCCGAAGGTAAAGAGATAAAGACCAAGGAAGCCGAAGGACTTTTATGCATCAAATTTCCCTGGCCAGCCATGATTCGTACCACCTATGGTGATCATGAACGCTGTAAACAGGTCTATTTCTCGACATTTGAAGGAATGTATTTCACGGGCGATGGGGCAAGAAGAGATAAAGACGGCTCTTATAGAATAATCGGCCGGGTAGATGATGTTATCAATGTCTCTGGTCACCGCATCGGAACGGCAGAGGTTGAAAATGCCATCAACGAACATGATTCCGTAATTGAGTCTGCCGTTGTTGGATATCCTCATGAGATAAAAGGTCAAGGCATTTATGCCTACATCATTAATGATCGAGGGGTTGATGATGTTGCTGCTTTCAAAAAGGAAATTCATAAAGTGGTCACTAAAGTAATTGGTCCCATTGCTAAGCCTGATCTCATTCAAGTGGTTTCTGGTTTGCCGAAAACCAGATCTGGCAAAATCATGCGGCGAATATTGAGAAAAATAGCTTCCGGTCAAGCCGATAGTATTGGAGATGTTTCGACATTGTTAAATCCTGAGGTTGTCAAAGAGATAGAGGATCAGCAAAAACTGGCTAAATAATTCCCTCTAGCCTGTAAAATAGCGATTGATGTAATATCCAGCCGTGCTCACTAGGCAGGTAAGTATGGCACCCCATAGGATGTCAATAATGACTAGTTTGATGGGCCAATTTTTTAGGGTTGCGTAGTTGGTAAGCTCATATGTTGCATAGGTAAATAGTCCAAACAAAGCACCCATCAAGATGGCATGACCTACACGCTCTTTTTCCACCGCTGGAAGAATCGCAAAAATGAAAATGCCGACAATGAAGAGCAGATAGAAAAATAGGGCGGCTCCCCAATTTATCTGATCCCTCATGAGGTGGCCTAAGAGATTGCCGTATAGGTCTTTTGCCAGCACGCCTAACCAAATCATATCAATTAAAAAGAAAACGACGACTGTAAGCAAGTAGCTGATGATGAGTTGCAGAGACATTTTGACTGGATCGGATAAAGTAACTTGGAATATAATGGATTGGCTTATTGCCTAGTACTCTGACAGGTTAATTATGTTATTGAATTTTGATCTGAATTTTGATGAAGTTCGAGGCCCGCCTTGCTTGGCCTTTCGGACAGGCGCAAAACACGCGTTGCAACGAAGAAATTCGCAAAAAGACATTAAAATTCTTGACAATATTTTGCTTGACAGAGCACAAACTTAGCTTTCTGCAATAATAGGTCGCTTCCGCTGGGAAAACCAATTGACTACATGGCCTGCAGCTATGATCAATCCGCCAGAAGCCGTAATCAGAAACTGTTCAGCATGGATATGGGTATGGTCATGTGGAAACATCCGGCCTACAAGCAGTAAGCAAAATCCAACCGCAAATAGGAGCAAAGTTCTCTTGCCCAAAGTACCTTGTCGATAACCTAGATACATAGCAAAACCAGCAACTGAAACACTGATGAATAGAAATGAAAACTCAATAGTGTGATTCGCCATCCAGGATAGACCTCCCAAAGCACCAATAGCCAAGAGGATGGGAACCAATGCGCAATGAACAGCACAAACCGCACTGGCTATCATGCCCAAAACATCTAAATATGCACCATTGAACCTCTCACGCATCCTTTGCCAATTGTACTAATTGCAACATTGATGCAAAAATAGTCAAATTGCAATGGTGTTGCAAATAAACATTGATTCTTATGAAATAAACTTTGTCTCTTCGTTTAAAACCCGTTGATGCAAAAGACACTGGGCGATATTTCGTACTTTAGAAAGGTAATGTTGACAAGTCATTCGAATACCTTGGCGGCAAAAATGGCACTCCTAGTGCTGTTGTCGTGGTCGGCATTCTAGCAGATCACTTGGTGGGTGGTTGAACAATTGGCAACTTGCATGGACCAGCAGGATAGTAAATATTGTCAACTCATCATCTTGAAAGATGAATCTCAAAGTTTGAACATCAACGAGCATGTTGAAAAAGTGGAGTTTGATGAGACTGTTACTGGACCTGGTTGATCCTTACCTTTGATGCTGAAGGAGCCAGCAGGTTTTCAAGACTGACTGGATTGAACATAGACAATGTCGTTGTGCTGCATGTTGCCAACCAGGTGATTATGGCCCCGCGAGTTCAGGGTAAGATAGAAACTGGGAAGATGCAAATTACGGAACGGGAAGATCAGAGTCTCAAGCTACTCAAAATATTGCTCAGTGGTGAAAGATTGAAGCATACGTACTCACCTTGTCGCAAGCAATTAGGCCGGAGTGTATCGAGGCCACTTTAGTGGTGGTAAAGTATCTTATTTGGGAGCCGTGGGTAGTTTTTGCACACGGCTCTCTCTCAGTCGCTAGGACTTAAGTCACGAGGGGGCTACTCATGTGCATGGCCATGATCCAACTCACTTTCAGTAGCATCACGTACAGTGCGTACTACGCCAGTGAAATACAAATCAGTACCAGCCATAGGATGGTTAAAATCTACTGTTACATTTTCTGAGTCAGCACTTTGTACTACACCATGATAAGTCTGTCCCTGTTGATCTTGCACCGTAAGTTGCCTTCCTACTTGAATGCTTTCTTCCGATACTTTTCCATCCTGTGCAAATTGTTGCAAGGGAATTTGGACTACTGCTTCATCTTCAAAGAGACCATAGCCATTGGCGGCTTCGATTAGAAAAGAAAATTCATCACCTTCTTGTGTGTTTTCCAAATTTGCCTCGAATGCCGGGATCATCTGACCGATACCAAATATGAAGGATAATGGATCAGAGCCAAAGGTTTCTTCGATAAGGTCACCGTCACCGTTGCCATTCTGTAATTTATAGTCGACGACCACGACCTGGTTTTTTGCAATTGCCATATATTATGATTTGAATGTCGAGCCGCGAAGGTAAAGAATTCTATAGAAGAGGGGAGTCTGGTAATTATTTAACTGGGGGAAACAATAAGTGGCTCGGTTTGTACAGACAACGTGCAGTATTGAATTATTGACCTAATATTAGAATGAACTGACTTCTCCAATCACATACATCTGTTCTAAGGTCGGGCTTTGCAAACCGCCCCGTTTTTCAAGTGTTATTGCAAAGGCGGAGGCACCATCAATAGATTGCATCTTGATCAGTGCTGGAATATCTGTCAATTCGAATACACCAGCATTGATCGGAGTGCCCTCCACGATGGCCCATAGCTGATACTGTTGGTCATCAGGCGGTGCAGGTAGGGAGCCTGTATTTAGATAGACTTCATTATTCTGCTCATTCCAAAACACCTCAGCAAAGGAACTTGGTGATATCGGTAGTCCTGCCATTTCAATCTCTTGAAATTCGGGACCAATGATAATGTTTAGATTCTCTCGAACGGTGCTTAACTCTTGGGCAAGCTGGGCATTATCCGCGCTTAGCTGATTATTTGTTTCCGCCAACTGAAGTAAGTTATCCTCATAGGTCTTACTTTTCTTGAAGCAATTAAATACAACGATTGCACAAATAGCCAGTCCAAGCAACGCCGCCATCAGGGCTCCTTTCCTCCATTTACCATTTGGATTCTCGGAGGGTGGTATCGTCTGCGGGTCCGGGAAATTTGGTGAAGGGGGTTCTGCAAACTTCTCCAGCTCACTGAGTACGGAGGCTTTCAAATGCCCAGGAGGAGGTACAGCATTGTGCTGTGCTAGAGATTCCAGGGTCTCCTGCAATCGATCAAATTCTGACTTGACCTCAGGATGTGCAGCCACCATGTCCAAGACCTCCTGCTCTTTGGATGGTGAAAGTTCTCCTAGAAGAAAGGCCTCTAAAATCCCTGATGATATGTATTCCTGAATATTCACTATTTCACAAGTACTTCTCTTAATTTTATCAGGCCTCGCCTGATTTTAGTTTTAACAGTTCCCAAAGGAGTGCCGGTCTCATCTGCTGTTTCTTGGTGCGTATAGCCGTGAAAATAGACAAGATCTAGTATAGTCCTAGACTCTTCATCTAGGTGCTCAAGGAGTTTCTTGACGCCAATATCCTCTACCTTGATTTCGGAATAATTGCTGGATTCAACACTATATAGGTTAGCATCCATGGATTTGGTTTTTTCAAACACTTTTTTCTCCTTCGAGCGCTTCTTATCTATGGCTTCATTTCTTGCTATGTTATATATCCAAGTGAAGAATTTGCCCCTAGATTCATCGAACTGATCTATGTTCTTCCACACTTTCAGGAATGTATCTTGAACAATTTCTTCGGCAAATTCTTGCTTTCTCACTATGCGAAGGACCATCGCGTAGATTGCTCCAGCATACCGGTCATACAATTCTGATGCGGCAGAACGCTGACGCTTCCGTCTACAAGGAGCCTGGTTACATGTTCAGCGTCAGGTTGCATTTAAATTGCTTGCAATGAAGCTACAGAAAGTTCAGGATGATGCAGTAGCATCAATCAAAATATTTGCCACCTAGCGGGGCACATCTGCATAAATACTGAGCTTCGATTCCAGCACAGCTAAGCGGGAAATAGGTCTCCACTAAGATATCGATCGCCTCGATCGCAGGCGATAAAGACAATGCAGCCGGAATCCAAATCATGGCCCAGGCTTAAAGCAGCTGACAAAGCACCTCCACTACTCATTCCAGCCAGGATACTTTCCTCCTTTGCCAGCCTACGGGCCATGTGTGTAGCATCCGCCGTGCTTACATCGATAATTCGATCAACGCGATCAGGCTCATAGATTTTCGGCAGGTATTCTGGTGACCAGCGGCGGATTCCAGGGATTCTACTGCCATCGGTAGGTTGTGTACCCACAATTTGGATGGCATCCCTTTGTTCCTTCAGGAATCGGGATACACCCATGATTGTTCCTGTGGTACCCATGGCAGAAACAAAATGAGTGATTTGTCCCTCAGTGTCGCGCCATATTTCTGGTCCTGTAGTGCGATAGTGTATTCCATAGTTGTCAGGATTGGCAAACTGATTCAGAGAGAAGTAGCCCTTTGAACGAACCATGTCGTCAGCCAATGACCGAGAAAATTCAATGGTTTTTTCTGCTGGTGTCAAGATGACTTCAGCTCCGTAAGCCTTCATGGTTTTGATACGCTCTGGCGTGGCATTATCAGGCATAATCAAAGAGATTGACAACCCCATGGTTTGTGCAATCATTGCCAAGGCGATACCGGTGTTTCCGCTGGTAGCTTCCACAAGCCGAGAATCTTTATTTATATCTCCTCGTTTCAAAGCACCTGAGATCATGCCGTAGGCTGCTCGGTCCTTGACGCTGCCCCCTGGATTTTGACCTTCCAGTTTAGCAAACAGCGCTACGTTAGGGTTGGTTGGTATTCTAGAGAGTTGCACGATGGGGGTATTACCAATGAGGTCTATAATGGTCATTGCTATTGTTCTGTCTTATATACAAAGTGGTCCATATCTTCATCCTTCCCATCATTCATTTTGGCTTGGTAATACACTTTTGAATGTGGTGCTATACTCTTAGTAATCCATACATTGCCTCCCACGACACTATGATGACCAATGATCGTCTCTCCGCCAAGGATGGTTGCTCCTGAATAGAGTACGACATAATCTTCAATGGTTGGATGTCTTTTCTTTTGTGCATCTGCCTTGTTCACGCTGAGTGCTCCTAAGGTCACCCCTTGGTAGATCTTCACGTGGTTGCCAATAATGCTGGTCTCTCCAATGACAATACCGGTACCATGATCGATGCAAAAATCTGAACCTATTTGTGCACCGGGATGAATGTCAATTCCAGTGTGACTATGTGCATGTTCTGATAGCATGCGCGGGATGACCCCTACACCAAGTATATGCAATTCATGAGCTATCCTGTGAGCGGCAATGGCATAAAATCCAGGATAGGTCCGGACAACTTCGCGCTTACTGCGTGCGGCAGGATCGCCTGCCTCCATGGCAGCTATATCTAGGTCCAAAGCATCGTGTACGTACTCGAGCTTAGAAAAAAATTGATTGGAAATGCCCTTGGCATCGAGGCCATGATTGCTGTCCTCAGTACAAATGATGTCAAATAAGGAGGCCTTGAGCCATTCGACGTGCGATTCGAAAGCCCTGTACTGATCAAATCGATCATCGGAGAAGTCGGGGAATAATGTACCGAGCAATTCCTTAAAAAATCCAGCTACCTTTTCAGGAGACGGACAATTGTGGCTATCGCGATGCTGCTTAAACAGTTTTTCTAAAAAAGACCGATTCATAAACTAAGCAATTGACTCCAGGTACTTGGAAACAAGACGTTGTTACCACAATATATTGTAAAAATCATACATATGATAAAAGGCGAACTTTGAATCTACAATGTTAGAACTTAATCTATGTCATTTTCTCAGTGCCCTGATACCCTCCCAGATCGGTTCTTTTACTTCAATACCAATTTTTGCACTAATGGCTCTTCGTCCAGCAGTCCTTTCACCGGGAAAATATATCGGTTGACCTTCTTTTTCCGGAAGAGCGCTTCGATAAAAGTCTAAGACGCTATTTACAAGCTGGTTGTAAGCTTCATTTGCATACAACTTACTTGGATCTATGCAAATAAAGACTTGAGATAAATTGGTTTCAGCATCGTATGTACCGATTTCTGCTGTAGTTTTGCCACCGCTCAAAGTTGCTGCTAGGAGATCGATCATTAAGCTTAAGCCAGATCCTTTCCAATACCCGGTCTGCAATATTCTTTTGCTCGCTATGATGGCTGTGGGATCGGTGGTTAAGTCGCCTTCATGGTCGTAGCCACCGGGAAACGGTAGTGATGTGCCGTTTAATTTATGTTGATGCAATTTGCCATAGGAAAACTGCGACAGTGACATATCAATAACGATATGTCCTTGTGACCGAGGAAGGGCAATTACAATAGGGTTGTTACCTGTCGTGGGTGTTTGTCCTCCCCATGGAGGCATATTGGGCATTGTATTGGTAAAGCAAATCGCAATACAACCTGATGCTGCAGCCTGCCATCCATAGCTTCCGCCTCGCATCCAGTGATTTGTGTTACTCAATGCCACACAACCTAGCACATGTTTCTTAGCCAGCTCCACAGCTCGATTCATACTTTTCCAAGCATTTAGCGGACCTGCTCCTCCTTGTCCGTCCCATCTTTCCACATGACCAAATGAGCTCCTTAAGCTGACGTCCGCTCCTGGATCAATCACTCCCTTCCTACAGTTCTTGACAAATTCCGCAAATCTGTTGATTCCATGGGAATGATATCCGTCCATACTTGACGAGGTGAAGATATGGGCGATCCTTTCTGCTGCTGGCTCCTTGAAGCCCTCACTACTTAAGATTGCCTTCAACGTCGAATTCATTTGCTCAGCAGGTATCAGCATACAGTCTTAATTAGAGTCGGATCCATTAATATAGGCACGTTTTGGGCCTTGAACAGATGAAGTATGGTTTGTAGTTCTTTGCACGCTTGTCCATACAGCCGCAGAGATTTAGCAATTCCACCTTTCTAAAAGCTACTGGGTGACTTTCACTTTGTAATGATATGTATCCCTCAGAGAGTGGCTTGCCATCTTTCTTTGCCATCGGATCAAAATCATTGACTACCCCTCCACCTATCTGCGGTTTACTATAGCGCAATACCTCATTTCCTTCTACATAATGGATGAGTAGGGAATCCCCTAAGACCAATGCTTCTGCCTCTACCCATTGATCACCATGATAGGTCTTTGATGCTGAAGATGTGCAATGTGAAGCCAGGATGGTATCGGCCAACAATACCTCAGTACCGGGTGTGCAAAGGTTCATGGTAGATCGTGGATCTTTGCCATTTCCACCAAGCAGTTGGGCTTCGATCGAGATGGGAAAATCTTGATCAAGGCCGATGGTGTTAGGAGCCTGACAGTGCAGCATGATACCGCTATTTCGTATGGCCCACCCTGGACCGTTTTTCGCTTGCTCACCAAAAAATCGATAAGAGATTCGAAGGCGATAATGAGAAAATGGATCTTTATAAAAAAGGTGTCCAAATCTCTGATCAAATTCATCATACGCATCGTAGTTGGTTACAATGGTGCCGTCAGTGACTTGGAAGGTTTGTCCAAAATTATCATCTAAAGTATGGCCTCTGATTTTCGGTGTCCAGTTTTCTAAATTGGCACCATTGAATAGTGGCAGCCATTCCTCATTTTCATTGGGCACGCCGGCTGATTGACATGCGCCTAGATTGATGATTACGAGCCCAAGGAAGAGCTTAACCATATTTCCTACCATAACCTACCAAATACTTTTGTTTAATATGGAATGCGGCATTAAAGGATCACTCAGAGAAACACGTTGCATCAGATGGTGGGTTCCCAACCATATTCGTAATCACGAGTCCACATACTTGCGGCCTCTGAATCGCCGACTATGTGGCCATTTAGCGGATTAATATCCAGGGTGCGGCCATGGTGTTGCGAAATGTTGCCAAGGTGGGGTAGGAGGTTGCTCTTATAGCCATCATCAACCGGAGCAGCCAGGGTCTCACCTTGTCTAATCCCATTGCAGAAATTATTCATGTGGAAGGTAGTCAGCCCCCCAGCACCGACTAAGTCCATGGTGCCTGAATCCGTAGCTTCTGTCATTTCTTTAATGACATTGCCATCCAGATCATAAGCAAAATATCCTCCACGATCCATCATGATGGTTCCTTTAGTACCGTGTATTGTCACCCCTCTACCCCGATCAAAGAACTTATGACCGTTGCAACTTCTACCCTCCCATGTGATCATTTTACTACCCTCGAATTCGAAATTTGCAACCTGAGTATCGTAAAATTCCCAGTCATCCTCAAAGTGGAATCGCCCACCATTTGAGCTCACTCTCGTAGGGTAGTCCACATCCAAGGCCCAACGACAGATGTCGATCTCATGTGTACCATTGTTGTTAATCTCGCCGGTGCCCCAGTTCCAGAACCAATGCCAGTTATAATGCACATAATTGTCTCGGTAAGCTCGCCTCGGAGCGGGTCCTTGCCAAAGCTCCCAATCCAACCATTCTGGAACAGCAACTTCTTGTCCTTTTCCTATTGATTTTCGATTGCTGCCATACCATGCCTTTCCATGATAGACATCTCCAATAAGTCCATATCGGATGTCCATGATGGCTTGTTTAGAAGCAAGGCCTGAGCGTTGTTGATTGCCCATTTGTACCAAGCGATCATATTTTTTTTGTACCGCTACCAGCAGTTCTCCTTCTCCAGGATTATGGCAGCACGGTTTCTCCACATAAATGTGTTTGCCGGCTTTGGCACCCATGATGGCCATGGGTGCATGCCAATGGTCAGGACTAGCTATGGCAATTGCATCAATGTTTGGGTCTTCCAATATTTTCCGAAAATCCTTGTACCCCATCGGTTTCTTACCACTTCGCTTTTCGACATTGGCTTGAGCAGCTTCGACTACTCTGCTGTCAACATCACAGACAGCGGTTATTGCAGTGTTTCTTACATCACTAATCGAACTGATCAAGGCTTTTCCCCGGCTATTAATGCCGATGACTGCAAAGTTTATTCGATCATTGGCACTTGGTATGTTCGCGTAGTTGGCGGCTGACATACCCACGGTCAAACCAACAGTACTCAACGCGGTTTTTTTTATGAAGGCCCTTCTTGATTTTGTCATCGATCAGTCAATTTAGAATTCCCTGATTTTGATGTTCTTAAAATAAACTGTATTTCCATGATCCTGCAACAAGATGCGTCCGCTATCACCTCTACCAAAATTGTCCCATTTGGCATACTTGCTCTTCTCGACCAGTGCGGCGAAGGTCTGTGACCATCGATCGAATTCCACGACCATGATGTTATTTAACCAATGTTGAACATGACCTCCCTTCACCACAATGCGGGCACGATTCCATCCTGTGGGGGATACTCGTTTTTGATCTCGGCTAGGCTCAGAGAGGTTGTCTGCCCTTATGAGGTCATACAGCGATCCTACGGTACGATTGCCGCCAACTCCTTCCTTAGCATCAGGATGCACCTTGTCATCAAGAACTTGAAATTCTAGACCGATGGCTGATCCTTCACCTTTGTTGAGTTCAGAATCGACAAAGTACTTGATGCCACTATTGGCCCCTTCGGTCATTTTAAAATCAACAATCAATTCGAAATTACTAAAGCGATCTCGCGTCACGATATCTCCACCATGTGCAGATTCAGCTCCTCCGGATTCCAAGACAGTGAGCACTCCATCCTCCATTTGCCAACCAGCTGAGGGGAAATTTTCGCTTTTTGCTGCTCGCCAACCGGCAGCGGTTTCACCATTCCAGAGCATCCGCCATCCGGTACGCTTTTCGTGCTCGGTGAGGTTGCTGGAATAATTGAATTGTGGGACTTGCGGATCTGGGGCCATACGATACATCTCCAAATCTTCAGTGAGAATGCGTATGTTTTTCCAACGAATCGTCTTGCCCACTAGTGCTTCATCGTTTATGCTGTGCACTTGCAAGCCTATGAAACCACTAGCAGTCATGTCATCTACCAGGTTGGCGCATTGGATGCCATTTACCCAGGTGCGAATGTCGTGCCCAATGGCTTCAATTCTGATGTGATTCCAGTCACCCACATTGAATGCTTGTGCCCCCTTTTCATTCCTGGTGAGTGGATAAAGCCAGCCCCGACGAGCTTCATCATAGATTCCAGCGGTCCATCTTCTGTCAGATGGGTCCAGTTCGACTTGGTATCCATGAACCCTGCCATCTCGATATTCTGGTATGCTATTACTTCTAATTTGGCATCCAGAGTTCAGCCCATAGGCCAGATTGACGTCCATCTCAAGGATGAAATCATCGTAGTTTTTTTCTGTACACATGAACGTATTGGGTGTTCCCAGTTCAGAAATTCCGATAATGGCACCATCTTCAATTTTGTACTTGGCGGTGCCATTTTTCTTTGTCCATCCATCGAAATTTTCACCGTTGAAAAGGTCAAGCCATGGTGTGTCTTCTTGAGCAATAGTTACACTCGTAATTAAAAGTGTCAAGCATAATAGAAAATAAGTTTGCTTTAAGATCATCGTTTTAAATTGATTACAAAATATGAGAGAATGCAAAGAGTTTAGCGTCAATATGGGTGTGTTCAGTTCAAACTGGAGCTCGCTTTAGGCTTACCTTAACCTACATAGAGACCCTGCAAGAACTACTGTACATAAGTAGAGCTAAGGTAACAAAACCAGAAATAAAATTGACACCTTTCCTACAAGGGCAATGCGTCAGTTTCGACTCTTGAGCATATAAGACTAGGCTAGATTATACCCTGAATTCTGCGGGGACCTTTCATCCGCTCGGTCAATTTGATTTTGCAGCTATGGGTCTCATGAAGTGCAAGTCCTGGATGTTGGGACCACCGACTGGATTATTGGCATTAGTAAGCTCCACCAACGCGTTGATACGCGTTAGGTCCCTTCATCAATGACTTATTGTAACAAATCTGGAGGTCTGAATGATCTGAGACGATCCGAACTGAAGGTCGGATATGGCTCTTAAGCTAAAATCGGTCGACAAGACATCTCAGATTGTCCTTGAGATAGTACTTTCCCCTATCATTTATCTTGATTTCAATTTCTCCTTGAGAACCAGTCAATATCACTCTGTCCAGTGTCTTTCTAGAAAACTTCTTTATCATAGCTTTTTGGATCGCTATGAAAACGGACTCATCAGAGTCTTTCTGCAGTCTATAGTCAGCAAATAGGCAACTGAATGTGGGCCTATTGCTACAATCTGCGTCGGCAAAATGTAACAGTTCTACGGTCTCTCCATCCTCAAATATCACATTCACTTTGCCTTGACCTGGGGAGGCACATCCAAGTTTTACATTTGATGAAAAATTAATGATGTAATTGTTATCAATCCTCAAAGCCAGCACCTGCAAGTTGTGCTTACGTCCTATGTTTCTTCGCCTCAGCGCCACTGTCCTTTCATGTGTGAGTTGATTCACCTCATCTAAATCAATATCGCAGCGCAGGATTTGTTCGATTTCCGGCAGCGGTATTTTGGTCTGTGAGCCTACAATTGTTTCTATCCGAATATACTTATCGGTTTCTTCAATAATATTGACACCATATCTGGCGCCATTCTTCATAACGATAGAGTCAGCTTGTGCAAAGGAATACAGAGACAAACAGATGGCAAAAGCTGTTAATATGAGGTTCATCTGGTAAACTTAATACTTCACCAATGCAAATGCAAGATTATCGGATGTTTGCTAGGGTTTAAGTCTGCCGACTTAACCATATATCAATACGAGTAAAATGTATCGTGATCTGGTAAGCCAATATCTTGATCAGGCAGGGGTGACACAGATCGAGCTCCTGTTCCGGCTTGAGAGGCACTTACATGTCAGGACGGATTTAGTCAGGTTTTGTACCGAGAGATGTTTTCAGATCTTAAGTCAATTCAGGCTTTGGAAATCAAACTATTTCATGCAACTTCTCATTGGATGAAATGCATCAACTTCGATTTTCTTCGACAATTGTGCATCTGTAGTGATAAGGTAATAAACCAGAAATAAAATTGGCGCCCTTCCTACGAAAGGCGCCAATATCGGTTCTTGAAGGAGTGAGATTGATCTTAAAAGTACCCTGAATTCTGTGGGTATCCTCCATCCGTTCTATCAATTTGATTTTGCGGTACGGGTCTCATAATGTGAAAGTCCTGGATGTTTGGACCACCAACCGGATTATGGGCACGAACACGCTCCACCAAAGTGTTGGTCCGTGTCAGGTCCATCCATCGATGACCCTCTCCCAGCAATTCCCTGGCTCGTTCATCAAGAATAAAATCAAGATTCACATCTGCCGCAGTGATCTCCATGGCTGCTTTATTTCCTGGCCAAGCTCCCCTTCTTCTTACTGTATTAATATCCTCGGCTGCTCCATCCATGTTTCCAAGTTTCATTCTTGCTTCAGCCCTGAGCAAGTGAGCTTCTCCCAGTCGCATTAGAATGAAGTCTCTCTGTCCCTGTGTCTTCTGGCGATCAGGACGCGTGTCATCAATCCATTTGTTGAGCGATGGGAAAATCCGCAAGTGCTGTGGGCATTCAAAACAATAATCCTTTTCCCGGGTATATACTGTATAACGAGCCTTGCCAATACGATCCTCGGTCCAGTCTTGATCACGCATAGGTCCGGGAATAAATAAAGCCGTATCACCCACTTCAAATTTAGGCATACCAACTTGAGATGCATTTACATAGCCTGCTGTAACTTCCTCCTGCGTCCATACAGGTATGGTTTCTGACTTATTGGAGATCCAAGCATGCTTGAAAGTTTTATCATAGCGTGCATCAACATCTCTATCCCAAAGTCCTAAGGTGTAATTGGTTGGTCGAAAACGTTTCCATGGACGGCCATTGTTAACATCCCTTTGCATACCCGGACGGACATCATATTCAAATAGGAAATAAAGGTGACCACGGTGACCTTGACCGTCAATACCTTCATCCACTTGAGATTTACTGTTTTGTACCGACCAAACGATCTCAGAATGCTCTTCATTTCCAATTTCCCAAAGGCTTGCATAGTCATCCAGAAGAGCAAAACCGTAATTTTCGATCACATTAGTAAACAACTGCTCTGCTTGCGCAGCATCGCTGCCTTCGGCAAATGATTTCCAGCTGCGGCGCAATAGTGCTTTCCCCAGAAGAAACTCAGCTGCAGGCTTGGTAGCTCTACCAAAATCACTCTGAGATTCAGGTAAATTCGCAATGGCAAATTCCAGGTCAGGTACAATAGCTTGTGCATATACATCCGCGATCGCCGTACGATTGGCAGTAATTTCAACGCCCTCTGTTTCCTCCAAAGTCAAATGTACATCACCATAGTGGGAAGTCAACATGAAATAGAATAGAGCACGTAGAAATCGTACCTCTGCAATGCGTGCTGTCTTATCCGCTTCCGGAATATCTAAGGTCGTAGAACGATTGATGACCGCATTTGCTTGGTTAATGCCCTGGTAAAAGTCCCTCCAGGTATCTCTCACAAAATTTTGATTGGGATTAAGCCCACCATCATAGCGATTGAGCACCTTGTGGCCTCCATCTGCACCTTCCGTATAGGTATCTGTACCGAAGACCGACATGGTAAATCCACGCTCTGGACCAAAGAAAGGTTTATTCCACCAATAGGTAGCTTTCACCGCATCCTCAAAACCCTGAGCAGTAGTGTAGTAGGAAGAAGCCGAGACATCGCTAACCAGTTCTTCCTCAAGAAATTTTTCACAAGACTGACTGGTCATCGCCAGTAGTGCAAGTGCCAAAAGATATATTTTATTTGTCATTTCTATTATCATTTAATGGGTTAAAACTGAGCTTTCACACCAAACAGCATAAGCCGACTCGTCGGAGTACTGCTGGCATCCAGTTCCGGCAGGTCGTTGGGGTTACTGTCATCATCCAACTCTGGATCAAAAGTGTCGTATTTGGCAGCAAACCATAAGTTCTGACCAGCCACATAAACTCTGAGCCTGCTAAGCCCTAGTTTACTGGTCACTGATTCAGGTAGGTTGTATCCCAGTGTCACATTCCTCAGCTTTACAAAACTTCCGTCAAAGTGTCCCATGGTTGTGTTGTTCCGTGGGCGCTCTTGATTTTGATTTGGACGAGGATACGGTGCATCCTGATTTTCTGGTGTCCAAAAATCAACATTCAAATTATTGTAGCGCGCAAATAGAGAATTGCGTCCTACGTGGAAATCACTGAATACGGTTTGCCCTTGACGATAGTAAAGAAACGCACTGAGGTCAAATCCTTTGTAAGCAAAATTTGTGGTGAATCCCCCATAGTAATCTGGTACATCGGTGCCAACGATTCTACGATCATCTTGCGTAATGAGACCGTCACCATCGAGGTCTTGTAGTTTAATCTCACCAGGTACTTTATTCTCCGCAGATGCAGCTAGGTCAGCCTCACTTATCTTATAAGTGCCAATGTTCACATAGTCATACCAAACGTTAATGGGCTGTCCAATAAACCAGCGGTTACCTACGTCATCGGTAGGATTCCCATCGGAATCCTTGAGTGCAAGTTCTGTGATTTGCTCTTTATAGCCAGCAATATTCCAGTCTATTGACCAGGTAAAGTCTTTAGTTTCGACTAATGTGGCATTTATCCCAAATTCGAGACCGGAAGTTCTGGTCGAACCAATATTTTGCAAGATATCTGAGTAACCAGAAGTAGGTGGAAGCTGTCTTTCCAACAGAATATCTTCTGTATTGGTACGATACCAGTCCAAAGATCCAGAGATGCGACCATTGATGATGTCAAAATCCACACCAATATCGACCGTCTTAGAAACTTCCCAATTCAAGGCGGTATTAGGAATCTCGTTTAGTCCAAAACCGAAGGCATTTGCTCCACCGAATGAATATACGCGCCTAGTTAAGCGTCCAGCAGTTTGATAAGGATCAACCGAGGTGTTACCTACTTCACCATAAGATGCTCTAAGCTTTAGATTGTTCAACCAAGCTACATCGCTGAATAGATCTTCTCCAACCTGCCATCCCACGGACAAGCCAGGGAAATAGTTCCACTTGTCTCCAGATAATCGAGATGAGCCGTCTGCACGCAGGGTGGCCTGGATCATGTATTTTCCTGCAATCTCATAATTTACCCTGCCCATAAAGGAGGCGAGACTCCATTCCTCAAGATCGGAAGACAAGTTACCTTTGACTGCACCCGTTCCGATATTATAGAACAATTGAGACTCGTAGGGCAGATTGGCAACCTCAGATTTATGCTGTTCCTGGCGAAAGCTTTGAATACTCTGTAGTAAAGTGACGCCCAGATTACTATTGCCTATTGGTCTGTTGTAATTCACCAGATTCTCTAATGTGTAGCCATAGTCTGTTATGTTTTCAAACTCAGCGTCAGCTGGTCCGCCACGATTATCATTTGTTTCACTGGCCCTAAATTCACCCCGTTGATAGAAGCGAATATCGGGTCCAAAAGTGGAGGTAAATGTTAGTCCATCGAGAATTTTTGCCCGAATGTAGACCGGAGAAAAAATCCGTGTCACTTTCCTTTCGTCCAGATAAGCATCTGGCACCAATTCACTCAACGGGTTGGTACGGATTCCATCCGTAGTTGGAAGGAATTGTGGGGATCCATCTTCTTCAAATGGTTGAGCCAATGGCACATTACCCAGCGCCTCTCCCATTACAGCGCTTGAACCCCAATTCTGAGTTGAATTTGACAAGGTAAAAGAGATTCCGGAGGAAAAGACCTCACTGATCTTGTGATCTAAATTCATACGGCCCGTGATTCGGCCATAATCCATACCATCAATGATGCCATCTTCATTGAAGTATCCGAGAGACACATTGAATTGGGTCTTCTCACTTCCACCCCTAAATCCTAGTTGATGATTGGTCTGCCAGCCATCCTTTAAGACCAGGTCTAACCAATCAACATCGCGTCCAGCCGCTCTCGCTTCCAAATGCTCTGGAAAAAAAACGTCTTCATCAGGAGGAACCGCTCCATCCCAGCCATTTCTGAAAGCTTCACGGCGCATAGCTGACCATTGTTCTGCATTCATCATGTCTAAATTGCTAATGGCACTAGTCGTTCCGACATAACCATCATAACTGACGATGGTCCTACCTTCAGATCCGCGTTTGGTGGTGATGATTACCACCCCATTAGCACCACGCGATCCATAGATTGCCGTGGCCGCTGCATCTTTCAGCACTTCCATAGACTGTATATCTTGCGGATTTATATCCTGGATGGCATTGGTACCACTGGTCTGTGGGATACCATCAATGACGAATAGCGGATCGTTTGAGGCAGAAATCGATCTACGACCCCTAATACGGATCGTAGGTGCTTGACCAGGTCGACCACCGGCATTCGTGATATCTACTCCAGCTACCTGACCCTGCATGGCTTGCACACCAGAAGCAACTGGGATTTTCTCCAAGCGCTCATTGTCGATGGTGGAGATTGCACCAGTTACATCCCTCTTCTTTTGGATACCATATCCCACTACTACAACTTCATCCAGAAGCTCAGATGCCTCCTCAAGCTGTATATTAATGACACGTTGATCTCCTACCTCAATTTCAGTTTTGGAATAACCTGTATAGGAGACCTCTAGAATAGCCCCTTCCTGAACGGTCAGGGAGTAGCTACCATCAAAATCTGAGGTCGTTCCATTGGTAGTTCCTTTCTCAACAATGGTAGCTCCAACCAATGGTTCTCCACTACTATCTGAAATTACACCTGAAACCGAAATGGCTAATGCCTGGGTTTCAGCTGCGACTGCCCCGCTTAGGAAAGTGGGCTCGGCAAAATGAAGCAGGCCTAGTAAAACCAGGACTGCTATTCGTAATCGTTTTTTCATACTAACACAGTTTTTAATAGGTCTAAATTTCAAAAAATGGCAAAAAAATCTAAAAACAGGGATATAACTCCCGGCTCTAATATGTTTACTAAAGATTTGAGTGTTGACCTCCTAATAGCCACCTTCAGAGCTATTCGGAAGAGATAGGGTTAACAATTGGCAGTAGTTTTCCTTATGCAAATAAAGAATAATATTCAGCTAAATAACCAAAAGTCCAGCATAAAGTGCGAAAAAATTAACTACATAGAATTATATGTGATCTAGTAGGATAAACGAAATCTAAATTCGAATTGCTGTTTTGCAATGCGATAAAAATCTATTGAATGCTTGTTTCAGCTGAGTTCTTAGGCGCAAGTAGTTTGTCAGACAAAGCTCTATTTAAGCTTAGGAAATCACATTGTAGAACTTTCGCTCGGTAAGTTCACTCCAAGGCTTATTGGTTTCTTTGAAGGCCTTGAAGGATGCGTAGACCTTCGCGCTTTTAGGATCTTCGGCGATCATTTCGCTTATGATCTCTTGCGTTTTCTCTTCAAGGAATGCAAGGACTTCATCTGGGAAAGACCGAATGTCTACTTGTTCTTCTTTCATGATCTTGAGGAACTCTGCATTCTTTACTTCCATTTCAGCAGGGATATACTGATTGAGGCGAGCGGCTGCAGTCTCAAGGATGATGCGGAGATCCTGGGGTAAACTGTTGAGGCTTTGCTGATTGACCATAAGTTCCAAAGCGGTACCTGCCTCATGCCAGCCTGGACTATAATAGTACTTAGCTATTTTGTGGAAACCCATTTTATAGTCGTGGAATGGACCCAACCATTCAGTAGCATCAATTACTCCCCGCTCCAAATTGGTATAGATCTCACTACCGGCAGATAAGATGGCCGAGCCACCTGCTCTTTCAAACACCCTTCCGCCGAGACCAGGTATGCGCATTTTCAGTCCTTTCAAATCATCTACGGTGTTGATTTCTCGATTGAACCAACCGCCCATCTGCGCCCTGGTGTTTCCAGCAAGAAAAGGAACCAAATGAAAAGGTTTGTAGAGCTCTTGCCATAACTCGATACCCCCACCATTTAGGATCCATGATGTTACTTGCTGGTCATTCATTCCAAATGGCACGGATGCAAAAAACTGGGCGGCTGGAATCTTACCTGCCCAGTAGTAGGCAGCGCCATGTCCCAATTGCGCAGTGCCACTACTTACTGCATCAAAGGTTTCAAGCGGGGGTATGAGTTCTCCGCCACCATAAACCCTGATTTGCAGACGACCACCTGACATTTGCTCCACCCATTCCGCAAATAAGTTGCAGCCCTCTCCAATAATGGGAAAATTAGGAGGCCAGGTAGTGACCATATTCCATTTAAACTTCTTATTAGGATCAAAGGCCTCCACTTCTTTTTTTTCATCTACACTAATACATCCGCTAGTCAAAGAAGCTCCGGCTGCCAGACCGATAGAAGATGTTAAGAGAAACTGTTTTCGGTTCATCTTTTTCATGGTTGTGTATTAGTAAGCGGTGACCAAAAACTTGTTCTTCTTACCATTTTCTATCATGAGAAATTCACCATGCAATAACCAGGAATTGTCTACGGATTGATTTAGATCGGTGACTTTCTTCTTGTTGATTCTCAGGGCATTCCCCTTGATTGCTCTTCGGGCATCTCCCTTTGAGGATACAATCGGTGTTAGGTCGGCAATCAGCTCGATTACTCCAACTCCATCTGCCAATGCTTCCTTTGACAGTTTATGCGTCGGTATCTCTTCAGCTATGGCATTCCATTCTTGTGGACCGATGTTTTTTAGGAAATTTTCATCTGCCTTCTTATTGAACAGTAATTCTGATACGGTCATGACCGCTTGGTATTGGTCTTTGCCATGAATCCGAATGGTCATCTCCTCGGCAAGAATTTTCTTCAATCCTTGCATGTCATTTCCATAGGTTTTTTCAAGTTGCTCGATTTCATCTTTATTCCTGAAAGAAAAATACCTCAAGAATTTACCCAAGTCATCATCTGCCGTATTAATCCAAAACTGATAGAATTTGTAAGGACTAGTTAGTCCTGGATCTAGCCAAATGTTCCCTTCACTCGACTTGCCGAATTTTGATCCATCTGATTTAGTCAGCAGAGGTGTGGTGATGGCGTGGGCCTTCTTTCCCAGATTTCGACGGATAAACTCCGTACCAGAGGTGATGTTGCCCCATTGATCGGATCCTCCCATCTGCAGGATGCAATTGTGACTCTGATACAGACATTGAAAATCATAGGCTTGTAAAAGTTGGTAACTGAACTCTGTAAATGATAAACCCTTTTCGAGACGATTCTTTACCGAATCCTTGGCTAGCATATAACTGATGCTAATGCTTTTACCCACATCACGCAAAAAATTGAGCACATTCATATCCGCGTAGAAGTCCAAATTATTCACTGCCATTGCACCAGTGCCATCGTCATTGAAGTCAAGATACTTGTGAAACTGCTTCATTTGATGTGCCAGATTCTCATCTAATTGTTCATGAGACAAGAGGGTCCGTTCTGTATCTTTTCCTGACGGATCACCCACTCGACCTGTAGCCCCTCCCATTAGTACAATGGGTTTATGCCCTGCACGTTGGAAAAAGTGTAAGATCATGATCTGTATATAGTTGCCGATGGTGAGCGAAGGCGCGGTTGGATCAAAACCTATGTATCCGCACACTTTCTGCATTTGTAGCAGTTCTTCAATTTCCTCGGTATGATTATGTAACATCCCTCGCCAGCGCAATTCTTCGATAAAGTCAATCAAGTGTTTCAGGTTTAGCCATAAAAATAGCAAGATTTCTTACCCGTTTACTTCCCGCTCATCCATTATTTTATTTTTGAATGTGATCATCTCATTAGGCAGAAGCTTGATGATTTGATGGATCCCATATTCATATCCAGTGAAATTGTATCACATTAATGTCTTGAAAACAGACAACAAGATATGACGCAAAGAAATATTCAAATCAATGGCAACAAAGCTTGTTTGTTCGGTCTCTATTTGTTTATATTTGACATCAACACTCAAATCGAAATTCCCACTTGATTTTCGATTCCTTGCTTTGAAAGTTTTTTGAAACCACGTTCTTCAGTTCACACCTTTGTGTGTGCCAGAAGGAGTATGTAAGATATTTGACTACTGGTTACGTGGTAGTCAACCGTTCTTCATAGGTAATTCAAAATAGGCCTAGGTTGAACGTAGCCTTATTACTCTGTAGTATCCCAATCTAAAGGGCGTCTTTTCCGTAGAGACGACCCTTTTTTTTTGTCTCCAATTTCTCAATGCACATCATGTCCTTGAAAGTGAGAGACAAGTACGTTTTTGATGGGACCTGTTCATCAAAGATGACAATTGTACTGCTTTGGCGACAGTGATTTCCGCTGGTCACTTTGGAAATGGAAAAACCCAAGGATTGAATCTCGCGAGAGCTGAATTCGAATTCGCGATGAAGCATATGAGTTGGCTGAGATGTACCAAATGAGGGTTGATGTGCCCTTCAGCAACTTTGTGCACATGCCAAACGAGACCATAGAAATGCAAGCACTCGTCGGACGGAGTGTACCCGATCATTCATGGAGAATCAATAGGGGGACTGGGCTATTAAAAGTTTGCTTCATGGTTACACTCTCTCCGAAAATTCGATCGAAAAACCCCCTTTTACTTCGAATCATGCACAACATTTGAGTTGGTTGCTTTTGCAAATGAGATTCAAGGTGTTTTGCGATTTTGCCTTCTCCAAATGCATAAGTGATTATGGGATCGAGATCCTGAATGGGTTTGAGAATGTTTTCTATTTGAGAATCTTTTTCGTCTGTCACATGTACTACACTGATTCTACTCTTGTACTCCTCTGTTAGATCTCGCAAGGGTTTGACAGTAGTGGCAGAGAAAGGGTTGTTGCTGACGGCAAAGGTGATTTTCGTAAGGGACTCGAAGATACACCCTGCAGGAATTACCATGACCGGTGCTGATGTTCTGGAAATTACGCCACCGGCCACACTGCCCATGAACACTTCCCTCAGACCCGTAGCTCCTTTGGTACCCATTAGAAGATAATCGTACTTGCCGGTATTCCCCAGTGAAGTAATGGTTGAAATCGGATCGCTCTTCACGATTTTTGTTTGGAAAGATACTCCTGTGTGATCGGTCTGCAATTTCTCCACCAAGGCATCCATCTCTCTTTCTGCGTCATCTTTCATGACCTTGTCGATGGAGATCATGTGAAAGGCGCGAGTACTGGCTTTGTATGTGTGTAGCAAGGTGAATTCCGCAGCAGTCGTACCGAAAAGCGCTATAGCGTATTGGAATGCGTTCATGGAAGTTTCGGAAAAATCAATTGGAACAAGTATTTTCTTCACAGCGTCCGATTTTTAATTGTTTACGAATCAATTATTCTACATATCAAGTAGAAGATGGAAGGGCTTCACTAATGTTTATGATCACCATCCTTTCCACTTGTTATTACAAACTTGCGATGAAATTCTTTAGAGAAACTTTAGGTGAATGAAAAGTAGGGTTGTGAAATACAGTGCAGATTGAATTGATTCTTTGTTTGACTCCATCTGAATCTATAATTCCAACGCCCAAATATTGTCCCTACACTTGGCTTGTTCAATACAATTTTATAGAAATTATATGGCGAGCTTGCACCCTTAAGTTTCTCTAAAGATTTACCATTTAGTTTTACAGCAGATCATACTCAGAAAGTGAAGATAGAATGGGTTGGCAAGAAGCCGTCTCGCAGATATTTACTTACGATAAAGAAATGCGCTTATGAAGCTCCTAGAAAGAATTTTGCTAGCTGAAGATTTCACTGAATCTTCCAAGAACGTAGTAACAAGTGCGATAGAATTGGCAAAGATTTTCAAGGCACAATTGATTCCTATGCATGTGCTGCCAGAAGAAATCACCGACAAAAAGGTGACCTCTTTGCTTGAAGATGCTGCATTGAAAAAGCTTAATGAAACGAGGGATAGAATAAATGAGGAAGGGGTTGAATCAGGTGATCCCATCATCGAGTTTGGATCTCCTTACGATTCCATCGTCAAGGCTTCGATTGCGCTCAATGCCAATTTGGTTATAGTCGGCTCAGGGGAGAACAAGAGTAATAAGAAATTCAAGCTGGGCACTACCAGCGAGCGGATTATCCAGAAGAGTGAAAAACCGGTATATGTAGTAAAGGAAGATGTGCCTCTAAATGTTCAACATATACTTTGCCCGGTAGACTTTTCGACCACATCAAAACAAGCACTTACCAATGCCATTACTATGGCCCATAGGTTTAAGGCCGAACTGACCATACTGAGTGTTTGTGAAGATGCAGGCTCTGACTGGTTTTATAGCTATAAAGAGAAAAAAGATGTGATGTCTAAAAGATGTGAAGGTTACAAGAAGAAATTCGATCGTTTTTTGCAGGGATTCAACCTTGCCGGATTGAGCTGGCACAAGGAATTTCGTTTTGGTATTGCTGCTGATGAAATTCTCAAGACTATTTCCGGAAATATCGTAGATCTACTGGTTATGGGCACCGTAGGGCGTACCGGCATCAGTCGTGTAATCATCGGTAGTGTCACTGAAAAGGTTGTCAGAGAGGTACCCTGTTCATTCCTGATGATTAAGGCGGAGGATGTGATCAATTTGCAACTCGAATCTGATGTCAGCGATTTAGAAAGTCATTACAACATCGGTATGCAGTTAATGGACGATGGATTTTTTAGTGAGGCTATCAATCAGTTCAAATTATGTCTTAACCTCAATAGTATGCACGTACCCGCATACTTCGGTATTGCTAAGGTCTACAAAACCATGGGTAAAGAGGATATGAGTAAAATTTATCGGGACAGGGGGAAAGATATTCTGGACCGGATCTGGAATAAGAAAATCGAACAAGAAGTACGCAAACTTCGAGGCAGCTAAAAGACTTCAAAATAATGCAAAAAACAAAGGGAGAAGTTATCAGCGTCAGCGAATCGCTAGTGGGCGTGACCAACCTTCAAGGTCCAATTTCGAATGGGGAAGTGGCGCACATCAGCATTGAAGATGATACCAGATTGAAAGCAGAGGTCATTGATGTGAAATCTGGTGGACTGGCCTACTTGCAAGTTTTTGAGGACACTAGCTGGATCAAAGTCGGCGACGCTGTCATCTTTGACGGGCAAGCCTTATCAGTTAGGTTGGGGCCTGGTATTTTGGGTACGGTGACAGATGGATTGCAGAATCCACTCTACGAGCTAGCTAAAAAAGAATGGTTCCTTGAACGGGGCATGGAAGTAGATCCCCTGGATAATACCAAGGAATGGAGTTTCTCTCCAATGGTTAAAGTTGGCGATGTGGTATCAGCCGGTTCTGTGATCGGAGTAGTACCTGAAAAAATATTTCAGCACAAGATTTTCGTCCCATTCAGCTTAAATGGAAAATATACGGTCAAACATATTGTTCCTGAAGGAGACTATACCATTGTACAAGATATTGCCCTGCTAGAAGATCTTAAAGGGAGTAGCATTTCCTTGCAGATGGCTTTTGAATGGCCAGTAAAAGAATCCATGCCCTTTCACAAACGCTCAGTTCCTCAAGAACCCTTACCTACCGGTATCCGAATTCTGGACGCGTTATTCCCGATTGCAAGAGGGGGAACTGCATGTATTCCCGGACCGTTTGGGGCTGGTAAAACGGTGTTACAGCACAGCCTAGCCAGGCACTCCTTGGTCGATGTTGTTATCATTGCAGCCTGTGGTGAGCGTGCAGGCGAAGCTGTCGAAATCTTTAAGGATTTTCCTGACCTTATGGATCCCAGGACAGGCAATTCACTCATGGATAGAACTTACATTGTAGGAAACACCTCTTCTATGCCTGTGGCTGCCAGGGAAGCTTCCGTTTATCTGGCGGCAACGGTAGGAGAATACTTCCGTAAGCAAGGCCTGGATGTATTAATATTGGCAGATTCCACATCGCGCTGGGCACAAGCCCTGAGAGAAACCTCCGGGCGCAAGGAAGAAATACCTGGTCCTGAAGCCTTTCCCATGTATATCTCCACCTTGATTTCTGCATTTTATGACAGGGCTGGCCTGGAACTTTTGCCTGAAAATGAAACGGGATCACTCAGCATCATCGGCACTGTGTCACCAGCTGGAGGTAACTTTGACGAGCCGGTCACTCAGGCCACCCTTCTTAGTACGGGGGCCTTTTGGGGGTTGTCTCGGGCTCTATCTGACGCACGAAAATATCCGGCGATCGACCGTATTGATAGCAATTCTAGATACCCCTCTTTACTGGAACAAGATGAAGTGGAATACTTGCTTGAACTGCTGCGAGATGGAAAAACCATTGCTTCAAATCTCATTCTCATGGGAGAAAAAGGGATCACTGATGAAGCCTACATTCGCTATCAAAAGGCTGAGCTGACAGACGCTGTATTTCTCCAGCAGAATAGCTTCCATGACGTCGATGGGTTCACCAATCCAGAGCGACTGAAAGAAATGTGTGCTGCGATACGTCAGATAATCGATGCACCGGTTCATTTAGAAGGTAAAGAAAGCATTCGCAGCCATTTCAATTTTATCCGGCAGGCCTTTATCGACTGGAATACGATTCTGCCTGATGATGAAGCCTATGACAAACAGCGGTCTAAGATTATGAATCTGGTAAAACAAGGGTTACATGCTACAGAAAACGTTTGAAAATATCGATAGCATTGGACGTGCAATTATGCGGATAAAGGCTCGTGGTGTCCATAACAAGGAACTTGCTGAAGTCATCTATCCAAATGGTGACAAGGCATTTGCGCAAGTGATAGCATTGGAAGATGACCAAGTGACCATGCAATTGTTCAGTGGCGGATTTGGTGTGGCTACGAACTGCAAAGTGCGTTTTCTAGGCAAACCTATACAGGTGGGCTTTTCCGAAGATATGTTGGGGCGGGTATACTCCGGAAACGGCCGTCCAATAGATAATGGGCCTGATCTAACGGCTGACATGATCCGAATTGCCGGTCCTTCGATCAATCCAGTGAAGAGACTGATTCCTAAAGACATGATTCGAACCGGTGTTCCGATGATCGATGTTTTTAATACCCTGGTGAGGTCGCAGAAGATCCCGATTTTTGCCAAAGCTGGTGAACCGTATAATCGTTTATTGGCCAATATTGCCACACAAACCGATGCTGATGTGATCATTATCGGTGGGGTGGGTTTGAAATATGATGAATTCCACTATTTCCGGGAAAGAATCGAAGAAGCAGGGAGTAAACATAAAACCATCATGTTCATTCACACACATAGGGATCCCATTGTGGAGGGATTGATGGTGCCAGATCTTGCCCTGGCCGTTGGAGAAAAGTTTGCGCTTCAGGGCAAAAACGTTTTTGTGCTCCTCTCAGACATGACTCAATGGTCGGACTATCTAAGGCAGGTAGCCAACGCTCAGGATCAAATCCCTGCCAACCAAGGGTATCCAGGTGACCTTTATTCACAATTGGCAGCACGATATGAAAAGGCAGCAGATATAGATGGAGCAGGTAGCCTCACCATACTGGGTGTGACCACCATGGATGATGTCACGCATCCAGTACCTGATAATACGGGCTACATCACGGAAGGGCAGTTCTTCATGAAAGATGGATTCCTGGAGTTGTTTGGATCCTTAAGCCGACTGAAGCAACAGGTGAATAACAGAACTCGAGCTGACCATCGCAGCATCATGAATGCAATGGCTCGATTACTTTCAGAAGCTGAAGAAAGGGTCAAAGCGCAAAAGTTCGGTTCAGTCAAAGATGATTACTCACTTCGATTATTAGAATATCGCAATACTTTTCAGTATGAGCTGATGGATCCGTTCAGATACCTTGAATTGGAAGATGCACTTGATCTCTGCTGGGTTATTATGGCCAAACACTTCAAGAAAGAAGAAGTGGGTTTGTCCTCTGCATTGCTGGATGAATATTGGCCTACGACAACAAATTTAACATACTAAAAGACCAACGCCATGAGTGAGAAGACACTAGATAATCTGATCAATAGATTAAAAACTGAAGCGATTGAAAAGGCCGAACAAGAGGCTGGTAAGGTAGTTGATGATGCACGGAGAGAGGCGGATACTTTGATCCGCGATGCCGAAGCCCAAAAAGGCAAAATATTGGATGAAGCCAGAATCGAGGCAGAAGCCATAGTTCGGAAGGGTGTAAGAGCACTGCAGCAAGCTTCTAGAGATGTATGCATTTCCGTACAGAACGATTTGCTAACCATTTTAGGCCATGTGCTAAGTGAAGAAATCAATCGGACTTTCACGACAGAGTTGATAAGATCCACAGTCGTGCAGGTAGTTGAAAATGTGGGTAGACCCAGTAAGATAAACCTTCCGACATCTGTGATGGAGGAATTGGGAGACTTCATTCGCCAGAGACTCCAGCAAACTGATGAAATGTTAACGGTAAGTCGAGATGAACGACTCTTGAAAGGATTCACCATAGCTCGCACGGATCTGGGATGGAAATATGAGATTTCTCCAGAAGAAGTCAGTGATTTGCTCTTTGCCCACCTGACACCCACCTGGACCAACGTTCTCAAGAAAGATGTAAGCTCATGATCGCTGGTAATCTAGAATATCTTATAAACAGTCTACCCGATCTTGCCTTCCGGCATGATAAGGAAGTGCAAGAACGAGTAGAATACCTGCTGCAAACCTATGCCGGGCATCAATCAGAGCAGGACGATTTGGTGTCTTTTTTCGTAGGTGAAGCCATAAAGTTTTTGTCAGACCGTGAGGCAGAGCAACTACAAATTATCAATCTGCAAAGCATACATGAATCCCGATTCCAGGACAGTCGAATCCGACTGGTTAGAGAATATGCTGAGTTCATATACGCCTTTAAAGGGAGTCTTGCTACATATCGCATGGCCCGTCGGGACTCTACAACTCAGCACTCATCTGCCAAGCACACTCCGATTAAGCAAGGAACTCCCTTAGAGGAAGAAGTACAAGTACTGCAGATACAATGGGAAAAACTGGAGGAACTGGCCTCCGGACATCATTATGATCTGGAAGCCCTTATTATCTACAAGCTGCATTTAGAAATTCTGCAACGCTACTGGAGTTTTGATGAGGGAAAGGGCATGGACATTTTCAAATCCATCACTGAAAAAACTGAGCATGGATAGGAAGATTCTGATGAATAAAAATACACTTGCGGCTCTCAAGTTGGAGCTGAAAGAATATAACAGCGCTCTACCTGTTTTTGAGATGAAGGAGCAGCAATTGAAACAAGTGGTGCAAGCTGTTGAAGAGAGTATTTTACGTTTGCGGCAAGAAATTAAGCAAGTTGCTATGGAAACTAAAAAGTGGGCCGCTGTATTGGCCGATCGCGAAGTAGACCCAAGCAATCTGGTAGAACTAGAACAGGTGATTACCAAGCCAAGAGAAATAGCAGGAGCTCGTATAACTGAATTTGTCGAAATCAAATTTGGAGATAAAGATTTCGATCTATTTCTCACACCGCTCTGGGTCGACACTGCTACCGACATGTTAGCCGATCAGAAGACAAGACAAATAATGCTAGACCTGGAAAGGAAAAAACTGGATGTACTTCAAGAAGAGCTTTATGAGGCAAGACGCATGAAAAATGCCCTGAAAGAGGTCTTTATTCCTGAAACCATTGAGAATATACGCAAGATCGAGATCTATTTAGGTGATGTCGAACGCCTGGCCATTGGTTGCGCTAAACTGGTGAAAAAGAAAAAGACCGAAAAAAAGATGACTGTATGATCGTCAGGATGAAAGAATTGTGGCTTTTTACACCTGCCAGTTCTGTAGATGAGACCATCACTAAGCTGGGTGAACTCGGTGTAGTGGAGATTCGAGAAGTGGTTTCTCCTGCAGGAGCGGATCTTGAACACCGAGATCGAGAGATCGAACGTACGCAAAAAGCGATCAATCTGCTTGCGTCAGCGCAAGATGGAAATGGAAACAATGATGTTTTAGTTACAGATATTTTATACACTGAAAATGACCCTAAAAGACTCACCAATAGAATACTTACGACGGTCGAGATCAACACCAATGGTCGTCGTAGGCTAAAGGACCTACAGTCTCAATTGAAATGGTATGAAGTGTGGGGAAAGGATACCAATCCAGCTGACATTGAGTATCTGGAGGGGCAAGGCATTTATATACGACTCTATGAAGCCACGCCGGACCAAGTTGATGGACTAGTAAAAAATCACTGCGTAGAAGTATTTCCTGAAAGGGAACAGGCGATTCCACTGGCTCTTATTAGCGATGAGAAAGATGAGCAACTCGATCTTAAGCAAGTATACAGTCCTACCTTACCCCTGTCCGAGCTTAGACGCCAGTTGGAGCGAAAGGAGCGGCAAATGGCCAAAGTAAATCGATACCTGGAGGATCAGAGCCAAAACCTAGGTCTGCTGCGTGACTATTTGAAATACTTACAAGATCATCGCAATATTGTCTGGGCTGTTGAAGGCATGGGAGATATCGAAGGTAAGCTGAAGTATTTGCACGGCTACCTACCTGCGGATCAAATGGACTTGCTTTCTTCTGTGGCAAAGGACAATAGCTGGGGTTATCGCATAAGTGAACCGAAAAATCCCAAAGAGGTACCTGTTTATTTGCGCAACCCACGTTGGATTAAAATCATCAATCCGGTGCTGCGTTTCATTGACATCGTGCCAGGCTACCGAGAAGTTGACGTCTCTATCTATTTTCTCATTGCTTTTGCCCTCTTCTTTGCTATGTTGGTGGGGGATGCTGGATACGGTCTTCTACTTCTCCTACTAACCATCTTCTTCCGCAAAAAAATCCCTAGCCAAATGCGCTGGCTCAGTTATGTGCTAAGCGGAGCCACTATAGCTTGGGGTGTCCTGAGTGGTACTTATTTCGGCTCCGAAGAAATTGCATCGTTGCCCTGGCTCAATAACTTGATCATAGCTGAAGTGTCCAGCTTTGGTGTAGAGAATATTGATTTTATGATGCACCTTTCATTTCTGATCGGTGCAGTGCATTTAACAACTGCCCACCTAATTAGGGTAGTTCAATTTGCCAATTCAATAAAGGCCCTAAGTGAAATAGGATGGATCGCCATTATGTGGGGACTATTCTTGTTAGCTGAGCAGTTGGTATTGGGGGAGGCGATGCCTGCGTGGAGCCATTGGTTATTTATTTCTGGTGCTTTGCTGGTTACACTCTTCTCACAGGAAAGTTCTAGCCTACTTAAGAGCATAGTGGTATCTGTTTCCAATTTGCCGTTGAGTCTGATCAATGGTTTCTCGGATATCGTATCGTATGTGCGGCTATTTGCAGTAGGATTAGCTACGGCTACAGTTGCTGCTAGTTTCAACCAAATGATCCTTGCCAGTGGAATATCTAATATGGGTGTACTGCAGATCATTGGGTCAGCAATAGCTTTATTTCTAGGACATAGTCTGAACATTGCTTTGGCGTTGATGGCCGTAATGGTCCATGGCCTTCGACTCAATATGCTAGAATTCGCAGGTCATTTGGGCGTACAGTTCTCCGGCGAAGCATACAAGCCATTTAAACTAATGGGATATAAATCGACTACCAAGGGTAAAAAAGGAAGGAGAATCTTGAACTCTCAATAGATACTAAAGAAAAAAAAAGAAACAAGATGATAGACATTTTGATTGCAACCACAGTGGTCACAGGATTGGGTGACATGGGCATGTCGTTGAGTATTGCTTCGATCGGTTCAGCCATAGGTACGGGAATTGCCGGTATGTCGGCTATTGGAGCCTGGAAAAAGATGATTCTTAGCGGCCAGAAGGCGGCTACTGCGTTACTAATATTCGTAGGAGCACCATTGTCGCAAGTCATCTATGGGATGATCTTGAAAAACGCCATTTCTGCAGTTGATCTGAATCCAGACTCTTACTTTTGGCAAATGATGATGGGCCTCGCGGCTGGTGCAGCTATGGCGGGGTCAGCTATATTTCAGGGTAAAACTGGAGCTAGGGCATGTGATGCCATCGGCTCAGGGGCTAGTGATATCGCCAAGTATATCATGATCATTGGAATCGTAGAAACAGTAGCCTTATTTGTCATGATATTTACCATGACTGGTCTGCCAACCATTTAGGAATGCATTCGCGCAATACTTCGCTGATGCGCGTACAGTCTAAATGGCATTTTGAATGCAAAATGCTGTTTGACGTTTCGGGTATTTAGAGTTTACGTTCTTTCTTTGTTCATAATTTGCTCTAGAGGTCTGATATACTCAGTAGATTTGCTATGAGCGGCAATATCAAGAGTAGTATTAGACGATGAAAATCCTTGTGGTAGAAGATAATTTGGAGTTACTGGATGACATTAAGGAATTCCTTGAGCTGGAAGGTAATGTATGTGAAGTAGCCACGGATTTTCGATCTGGTTATATGAAGCTCGGTGTTTTTATATACGACATTCTTGTGGTTGACATTGGGCTTCCAGATGGTAGTGGGCTAGATATTATTCGAGAGGTCAAAAAAGAAAATATCGATATGGGCATCATTATAATTTCTGCTAGAAGCGAGCTTGAAGACAAGGTAAGTGCCCTTGAGTTGGGTGCAGATGACTACCTGACTAAACCTTTTTTTCTTGCAGAGCTGAATGCCCGAGTAAGAGCACTCTACAGGAGGAAAACTTACGGTGGCAGCCAGGTAATTCATTTTAACGAAATTAGGATTGAGCCCGACCTCTACGAGGTTTATATCCATGATCAAGTTCTAAATCTGACTAAAAAGGAGTTTGATATTTTACATTTCTTTGTCACCAACAATAACCGGCTCCTCACCAAAGAAGCTATTGCTGAACATATTTGGGGAGACAACATTGAGGTGGTAGACTCCTTTACATTTATTTATACCCATTTGGCCAATCTTCGCAAGAAGATCGCTGAATTGGGTGGAAATGACTACATCAAATCGATCTACCGAGTAGGTTACAAATTCACTGATCAGGAATGAGACTTTCAGCAAAAACCAATCGATACTACTTAGTTTTCATCCTTCTGCTCTTCCCTTTGATGATGGTTGTAGATTATTTCGTGATTAAGTACTATGTCTATTCAGAAGTAAATGAGATGCTGCAGCATGAAAGCAATCGGATTAATTATTATCTGAGTGACAGAGCCGTCTTTCCAGCATCGGATTTTCTATTTGACACAGCTGTTGTACATAGTGACATAGTCGTAAGCGAAACTTTCACCGACACGCTCTTTTATGAAGACTATGCCAATCAGCAGATACCTTACCGGATGTATCAATTTTCCGTTTCACAATCAAATCACCAGATAGTGGTTAGATTAAGGCATGTTTTGCTGGAAATGCGGGAATTGATCGGCTGGATATTCGCTTACACGGCACTCATTATATCATTATTAATTGTGGGTCACCTTCTGATAAACCGACGAATCTCCAGATTGGTCTGGAAACCCTTCTTTGAAGACCTGGGACAACTTAAAAAATACGGCACTACCAGTGGTGATCTGTTGGAATTGAAGAAATCGAACATCGTAGAGTTCGATACCTTAAATAAGATAATTGAAACACTCACTAACCAAATCAGTGAAGATTTCCAAAAACTAAAGAACTTTAACGAGCAAGTATCTCATGAAATGCAAAACCCCCTTGCGACCATTCGTAATAAAATGGTGCTTTTGTTAGGAAACCAGCATTTGGACGATAATGAGTTGAATTGGGCACAAGTTGCCTACCATGAAACCAACAAACTATCAAAAATTGTTAAGTCTCTTACGCTCATTTCACGCATTGAAAACAATGAGTTCAAACGTCTGGAGAAGGTCGATGTGCTAGAATTATTGGAGAATATCATGAGAAATATAGGGGAACTCATCGAATATAAAGGTCTGGAAGTGACTTTAGATCTGTATCCCGCCCGCATAAAGTGCGATCCGATTCTTGCCAATATTTTATTCACAAATCTGATCAAGAATGCCGTGCAACACAATACAGAAGGTGGCTATATAAAAATGTTCCTAAATCCTACAAAATTTGAAATTGAGAATACAGGAGAAGTACTCGAGACCAAAACCGACCAGTTATTTCACCGGTTTGAAAAAGGTAATATGCTCAGCGACTCCCTGGGCCTAGGTCTGTCTATCAATCAAAGAATCTGCGAAATGTATGGATTTAAACTACACTACCATCATCATAACGGTAGGCATAAGATAGAACTGGTCTTTTAGCGCTTCCCTCACCATACTCTCTTATAGCTTTGCACAACTTTACGACATCCACTTCAGGTAAAAGAAAAAAGGCGACTTGGAGGTCGCCCTTACTCAATCTAAAAGTTAGGTTTATGTTCTTCGGATGATCATATGATTGAAACATGATCGACGTAAAGGTATGAAGATTAGGAAGCTGATAAATACCCATATCAAGGTATTTTTCAGATAAATTCTACCATCAGGTATAAGGTGCTCGATGCGTGCCATTAATGTATTAGGATGTTTACTGATGGGTATGTTCAGATCAATGATCGATCATGTTGGCTAACAGAGAAAGTATGTAGCATAGTTGTTTTGGCCTAAGTGGGCGGGTGTCTCCATTGTACCTATCTGCTATATAGTCTCTCAAAAATCCCCATGTGGTTTAACCTTCTGGTCTTTTTGCAAATCCCTCTTACAACTGAGATAATAGCCGACCTTATATAGATCCAGGGCTACCAAGCTAGGCCTTTGGCCGACTAAGTGTGCTCTCAGTTTTGATTGCATGGTTTGAAACCAAGAGCGGTAGATGGAAGCCAATTCATAGCGTTCGATCTTAGCTGCAAAATTGGATAATTTGGTGTGAATTCCTGGATATTTGGAATGTAAGCGAACTAGATTTTCGATCGCTTCCTCTTGCTTCTTTAGGAAGATTTCTGATGATTCTAAACCCAGGTGCACCACAGGATTTTCTATGTGGCAGATTTTAAGATCCTTGAATCTTAATTCATGGCCAAATAATGTGTCTTCGTGTCCATACCCAATCAGTAGTTCATCAAATTTGATATCGAGGAAAATCTCTCTTTTGATTAGAAAATTATTGCTTTGAAAGCCGACATCTAGCTTTGACTCCCTCTTTGTCCCAACTTTCCAATGCAACACTTGAGAAGGTGGTGGTGGATTGGATTCATATTGTCGACCGCCTACCAGAATCTGATCACTCGGTAAATGATTTAAATACGTAGCCAAATAGTTTTGATGAATGGGCATTCCATCGCAATCCAGAAATAGCAGATGGTCAAATCGAGCTTGCTCGGCCAGCAGGTTGCGAATGCGGGAACGACCTACATTGGTTGAGAGTTCTTTATATCTGACATTAGCCAGGTTGGACACTGACTTATTCTCCTTGCGATATTGCCATGCTGATCCGTCATCTATGCAATTGATCTCATAGGGTCGTTCCACTAAACCTGCCTGTTCGGTCAGTGCTGCTATCAATGGCCGAATATCATAGTTATAGATGGGTATCAGTATAGAGATCATGGGCACAAAAGTAAAAAAGGCGATAAATCAACTTCACCGCCTTTGCATTTTATTTCTTGTCCCAATTTTGTCACTCAAAGGCAACTTTTTCTACAACGCGGCCTTCAGCAAAACGGACCTCTACCAAGTACATTCCTGTAGGAATGCGTGTATGGTCGATGCTGTATTCACTGGTTTGAAGGTTGCGACGGTCCAATAGCACCCTTCCTGAATAATCAAGGATGCGAATTTGTTGCATCGGCTGGTCGGCATGGCTTCGAGCTTGCAAAAAGCCCCGAGATGGATTTGGAGAAATAATCAATCCAACATCTTGACGATCCAAGCCTTCTAGTGATGTAGACGTTGTATCTGCTAAGCGTAGTGCCAGGACGGCGCGAGGAGCGAAATATGCCATAATGGTATCAATGTATGAACGTCCCTTTTCTGGAGACATAGGATTTGAAAGCAAAGCTACTTCGTGATAACTTAATCCCGGAACAGAGGGACTTGGTATTGTATCCCAAAATGAAGGATCCCACCAATTCCAAGGTGAACCATCAACAAAGCCATTTACGTTTGGGCGATTAAAAGGATACAGACCATTATAATAGTCATGGCCGGCTTGCTCGGAGGCTGCAATGGCAGCATCGGTCGTTTCGTCGTCAACACTGCTAAATACATCATTGTTGCCAACGGCATTTGACTTCTCTGCCACCAAGAATGCTCCTTGAACTTCCACGACAGGCAAAGAACCTTGTGGACTAGGAACACCTAGAATGGCTGATCCGTAAGGTGCAAATTGATCCTTTGGAACTTGGAAACCAATGATAGGGACTTGACCAGTTTCCAGCCATCCTATATCTGCCAGAGCTCCGCCCATATTGACGCAAAGTTGGAATTTTGAGCTATAGCCTGCATGATTCGGAATCGCCAATGTATCACCTGCCGGCACCAATCCTCCAGGGGAGACTCCCACAGTAGTCCCATCTATGTCTCCATTAAACATCTCTACAATCATAGGATCTGGTACTCCATCGCCATTGATATCGGCAATGAACTTGTCTGGTGGCATCTCTGTATTTACGATATCAAGGTACTCATCCAACGTGGCTGCAGCCAAGGCTATATATCCTCCGGTACCTTGTCCCCACATCACGATTCTTGAAGTATCAATCCGAAAGTTATCTCCACCCTCGGCTTTATCTCTCTTAAAGAACCTAACACAAGTTCTTGAATCTTGTAGGCCGCGATATGCTGCATTGATCAAGCCTAATGTTCGCAGTGAAACTGAAGCTGCGAAAGGGTCCCACCCAGTCCTATAATCAGCCGAAGCCACGACATATCCCATTTTTGCCAGTCTATTGCATACTTCCACGACAGCGGAGTCCGCTTTACTTCCGGTGACTCCTCCATTTACCTGGATAGGAAGGAAATTACCGGTATGTAGCATGATAACCAGTGGTCGTTCAGAAGCTGTATCCCCTTCTGGCTGATATACATCCATCTGCAATGGAATCAGTGCAGTGGAACCAAGGACAGGAAGAAACAGAGCTGTGTAGTTAGCTCCATAGGTAACATCCTTTTGAATTGTGACATTGTCAAATATTTGGTCGATGTATCGTTCTTGACCAATTGCTTTCCAGCTCAGTAAATATAAGCCCAGGACTAAAAGAAAGTATTTATTTCTCATAGATGGTTGTATTAAAGTATATTCAATTGATAGGTTTTACAAAGTCATAGAGAATGCTAAGATAAGCCAATCGACCGATCCGGGGTCCGCCATACGTCTGAAACTGCTTGTTGTTCAGTAGGTTGGAGGCACCTAATTTAAAAGTAGTATTCAAATTCTTAACGTTGTAGTTAATCTGTGCATCCAACAAGTTGTAGGAGGGTATCCGTCCTGTAAATTGAGGAGACCCCTCAAATATAAAGGAATCTATCCATTTGAAGTTGAGGTTAAATCCCACTGGATTCTTATTAAAGCCAGACAGGTTGCGTCCTGAAAAGCCAATGTTGAATTTATGCTCAGGTGTGTTGAAGGCTGGTATGATTGGATCAGATTCAAACTCCTTGTTCAGTTTATTCCATGAGTAGTTAGTTGTGACAGTGTAGTTGGCCGCGAAATAGTAGTTTAATCCAATGCTAAAACCTTGCGTAGTTACTTGATTGATCGAGTTGGCAGCATATCTGAATATTTGGATTCTCTCTGGAAAACCAGTGCTGGGATCAAAACTGGCATCTGCACCAATGTTGAACCCGAGAAAGTCATTGTAGATGCTGTAATAGTATCCTGCATCCAGGTACAAGCTGTTAAAAAGAGTGCTTCGGTATCCAACTTCGAAAGTCTTAACTTTTTCTGGACGTACTGGATCGATATCAAATTGCTGGAGAACATTGGGCCTTGGTTGTTCCAGATAGGCACTCAATGATTCGATTGTTGTAAGGCCCTTTACACCATCAAGATTGCCTGCCAATGTCGCCCTTCCCACATTTAGGAACAAATACTGATCGGTTAGGGTTGGATTTCTGATCGCTGATGAAAATGAAAATCGTAGATAGTTGTTGGCCCTAGGTTTGTACACTACAGATGCAGCTGGTGAAAAGAGATAATCAAAATTCTGATTTTTATCCATTCGGATGGTCCCTGAAATCCTCCACTTACCCTCTGAAATATTCTTTTCAAAACCCGTATAGACTCCAATTTCTGAATTCGTGATTTTAACGTCGGCCGTATCATAAAACACTGAACCTTCCGAAATGGGCATAAATCGTCTGTAATTACCTCCGACTACGATCTTATCTGTGAAATTTGGAGTAAAAGTATATTCCCCGTGAATATGGGCAAGTGCTGATCTATCGGTAAACAAGGTCCCTCCATCACTTCTTTTTTTGAAGCGTATTTCATCGAACAGCTCTTGAAACCTCGCTGTTCCTGGAGCAAAATATGCTTGACTCCGATCTAAGCCACCTCCTTGATTGGCGATGCTTTCGGTCACCTCATGCCACATCGCCAGCAATTCACGGTTCTCAGTGAGCCACAGAGCTGCAGCTTCATTGTCAAATGAAAAAGACAAACTACCATCTGGGTTGACCGTCCTTTCCAATTTCGGATAGTTGGATTCCCGGATATTAGGTACGAATTCACTCCGCCAATACTCTTCATAGTCCTGTGACCAGGAGTTGATGTCTTTGGCACTATCCAAAAGAGAAAGAGCTGTAAAGTAGGGATCGTATGAATCTCCCGCATTTTCGTGCGTCACATAAGCCCTGAGAAAATAGGTTTCTGGCTTTCGTAGTTCAATCCTATGTTGAAAGAAACGTATATTCTTTAGACTGAATCGATTATCGCCTTGGTAGACAGTCGTTCCATTGGCGAAGTTGGAGCCCACGATGAGTTCAGGAGACTTCTCTTTAGCTTCTGGATTGAGTCTAAAGTAAAGGGCAGCATTGGCTTTAAGGTTCCGTGTGTCATAGTCCACCAACTCCTTCTCTCGATATCCTGTGCGGTACCAGGTACCTAATCCAGGGTAAATCCAAGGCTCAAAAGTGGAAAAGTCATTGGCTGGAGAGTATTCATCGCCATAGATGTTTACCGCATCGTATCTTCCGGGGTTGTCAGCAGGCACCCGGCTTTCGTCAATTGGATCATAGTTGTCGGCTTCCCAGTCGTCGGCACGGAGGTATGCAAAATTCACTTTGTAGGCAAACCAATCTTGACCCTTGGCATTCTTAAGCGCATCGCCCCAGCGCAGAGCAGTCTCCACCAGATTTCTTTCCCCTCCCTTTAGCATAGCCGATAATCCTCTCTGATAAAATGGATTCTTCGTCTCCATACTGATTACCCCATTGAAGGCATTTGGTCCGTAGAAAGCCGAACTGGCACCCACAATTAAATCCACCTTTACGACATCCAATTCGGAAGACCCGAGGAAATTTCCCAGGGAGAAATTAAGCCCAGGTGACTGGTTATCCACGCCGTCAATGATTTGTAGGGAACGTACCGGACTTGTGCTATTGAAGCCACGGGTGTTGACCACTTTAAAACCTAGGCTGGCGGCCGTAAGGTCTACGCCCTTCAGAGATCCCAGACCATCGTAGAAATTATCCGCGGGAGTTTCTTTGATGCCTAAAATATCCAGAGACTCCACCGTCAATGGTGCTGATTTCTGTTTATCTGAGATGCGTTGTCCTGTGACTTCTGTCACGGCAAGTGTTATTCCTTCTGTTCCGTAAAGCTTGAGATCCAAGTCATCATCCTCTGACTCCACCACATGCTTAAGATCCTCATAGCCGATATAGGTCACAACCAGTGTCAAGGGGAATTGATCGACTTTAAGTTCAAATGAACCGTCAAAATCTGTAACTGTCCCCCTACTAGTGCCTTCGATAAGAATGCTGGCACCAATTAGTGCCTCATCTGTGTCCCGGTCAACAACAGAACCTTTTAATCTCTCTTGTGCCAATAAGCCGCATATGAACGAACAGATGAAGCAAGAGCAGAGGAATAGTCTTTGGGAAACGTTCCTTAACATATTAAAATGTAGCGCATTTGCCGGTTTACTGGGGTAGAACAGCGTAGTAAGATACATAAAACTTTATTGCTTTATGTTCAAGCAAGGAATTTCAAGCGTGATCGATGGCCAGATGACACTTTTATGGTCAAGTGGTACTAGAAGTCAGAAAATCTTAATCATTAACTCAAAATTCTATGATAATCCATCGATACTGGGACTCTATGTTTTATAATTAGTAAACTTTAAAGGTGCTATTTTTGTCGTTCTGTTAGAGATCAGCAAAGCATATATGAGAGATCGAGGACTTATTGATATAGTGTCCAAGGAAAAAGACACCGTCATTGCTCAAATCGCTGAAAAAGTGATGGATGGTCAGCGGATTAGTGATGAAGATTGCCAAGTTCTCTATGAATTTGCAGATTTATCAGTGTTGGGAATGATGGCCAATGTAATACGGGAAGGACGCCACGGCCATAGAACCTATTTCAATAGAAACTTTCATATCGAACCAACCAATGTCTGTATCTATACCTGTTCATTTTGCTCCTATTCTCGACTGATTAAGAAAAGGAGTGAAGGATGGGAATATACCTTGGACGATATGCTAGATATTGTCAAGTCTTACGATGATCAGGATGTTACAGAGGTACATATCGTAGGCGGGGTACTACCTCAGTATGATGTGACATTCTACAGTGATCTCTTTCGTAGTATAAAATCGCATCGACCGCATCTTCATATAAAGGCACTTACGCCGGTTGAGTATCACTATATTTTTAAGAAGGAGAAGATATCCTACGCTGAGGGTATGAAGTTGATGCAAGATGCTGGCCTGGATTCAATGCCGGGAGGCGGAGCCGAGATATTTCATCCTGAAATTAGGTCGCAAATAGCTGGAGACAAATGTAATGCCGATCAGTGGCTCGACATTCATAGGTGCTGGCATGCGCTGGGGGCTAGATCTAATGCCACTATGTTGTATGGTCATATTGAGCGATTTGAGCATCGAATCGATCATATGAGTCGCTTAAGAGCCCTGCAAGATGAGACCAATGGGTTTCAAACTTTCATTCCGCTAAAGTTCCGCAATCAAGGCAACGAAATGTCGCATATCCCTGAAGTTTCTACTCTAGACGACTTAAGAAATTATGCGGTCGCCAGGATCTATCTTGATAATTTTGATCACATAAAGGCATATTGGCCGATGATTGGAAGATCTACAGCTCAGATGTCACTTTCCTTTGGAGTGGATGATGTGGATGGCACCATTGACGATACCACCAAGATTTATAGTATGGCCGGTGCTGAAGAGCAGCATCCCACTCTTTCTACTCAAGAACTTGTCACGTTGATCAAAGGTGTCAGGCGTACGCCGATAGAAAGAGATACCCTGTACAATGTGATAAAGGACTACAGTGAAGTGACCTTCGAGGACAACGAGTTCCGCGGATATGTCGATTTGCCGGTCTTAGATAAATAATGGTTTTTTATCAGGTTCGGATTCTGGCCTGTTTTAATCAGCTTTGATTTTATCGCTAGCAAATATAGGTTGAATTGAAGGGTACCCATTTCCGCCCACCATATATCCATTCAATTTACTTTCTTTGAGCGCTGATCAACCTTTCGGATAATAACCTGTTTGAACTTAACGACATGATTGAAGTCATCCGCGTATCTGCTGTTGCTTTCCTTAATACGGTTCCTTACATATATGGATTTGACCAGATAGAAAAATCGGACAGATTTCATATTGGAATGGACACGCCATCAGTTTGTGCGCACAAATTGCAGGATGGTAAGGTAGACTTAGGACTGGCTCCAGTCGTCGTTAGAGACCAGTTGACGGAATTTCATGAGGTAACTGATTGGGGCATTGGTTGTGATGGAGCGGTGGGATCTGTATTGATGGTTTCACAAAAACCAATTGAAGATGTAGATCTGGTATACCTGGATCCTCAATCACGTACCTCCAATCAATTGGCTAGGATCATTCTAGAAGATCATTTTCAACTTAATCCTACCATTGCGCTACCAGGTGCTCAAGAAAGAGTGAATTTCGCAGCTGAAGCTGCCTATGTCCTCATTGGAGATCGCGCCTTGGCTGCCCATGCAGCTTTTCCTTATATCTATGACCTGGGGTACCTTTGGAAAGAGATGACGGGTTTTCCTTTTGTCTTTGCCAGATGGGTGGGATCCAATCTGATTACAGATCGTACAGAAAGAGACTTAAGCCTGGGGTTTGAGTTAGGAATGAGCGCGATACCTCAACTTGCTGAGCGATATCAACCATTGTATGGAAAGGTCCAGGTACTCGATTATCTAAGCAATCAGATAAAGTATGATTTGCGAGATGAGCGATTTTTCGCTGGCCAGCAGGCCTTTCTCAATCGAATAAGTCTATCAGAGACCCTAACTGAAAAATACTAACGTGAAGGAAAACACTAAACTGGCAACGACGCTTGGTGAGCTTAAGGCCATAGGCTATGCCCCTAAGCAGATTAAGGCTGAGATGCGTGAGAACTTAGTTGCAAAATTAAGGTCGCATGAGGAGATTTTTCCAGGCATCATTGGATATCAAGAAACGGTGCTTCCGGACATCGAAAGGGCAGTTCTTTCGCAGCACAACATATTGCTTTTGGGACTTCGTGGACAAGCAAAGACTCGAATAGCCCGCCTATTGACGAATTTATTGGATGAATATATCCCCATAGTGAAAGGGGGAGAACTAAATGATGATCCTATTAATCCCATTACTAAGCATGCGCAAGCGCTAATTCGGGAATTTGGTGATGATACTCCCATTTCCTGGCTGCATAGAGATGACCGCTATGTAGAGAAGCTTGCGACACCTGATGTTAGCGTAGCTGATCTAATTGGTGATGTCGATCCGATCAAAGCTGCAACTTTAAAACTGCCATATTCTGATGAACGGGTCATTCACTATGGACTTGTCCCCAGGTCTCATCGCAGTATTTTTGTGATTAACGAATTGCCCGATCTTCAGGCCAGGATTCAAGTTTCTCTTTTCAACATGCTGCAAGAAGGAGACATCCAAATTCGTGGTTTCAAACTCAGATTGCCCCTAGATATTATGTTCGTTTTTACAGCCAACCCTGAGGATTATACCAATCGTGGAAGTATCATTACACCCTTGAAGGATAGGATTGAAAGTCAGATTTTAACACACTATCCAGCTGAATTGTCCCATGCTAAGAGAATTACCAACCAAGAAGCAAATCTGGAGAACCAAGATAATGTTTACGTACCGGAAATACTTCGTGACATTTTAGAACGCATTGCCATCAACGCTAGAACTTCGGAGCTCATTGATGAGAAAAGCGGCGTGTCAGCAAGATTGAGTATTTCTGGTCTTGAAAACTTAGTAAGCAGCGCAGAACGCAGAATGCTGTTGAATAGCGAGAAGCAGACCACAGCAAGGTTGAGTGATTTTTGGGGTGTCATTCCTTCCATAACAGGGAAGGTAGAACTACTCTATGAAGGGGAGCAAGAAGGTCCTTATCAAGTGGCCTTGACATTAATGGGTGAAGCCATAAGAGACGAATTTCTGAAGTCCTTTCCGAATCCAGATGAATTTCTCAAAGAGACCGATGTGGATATATTCGAAGATGTGAGAAATTGGTTTTCATCCGGCCATACGGTAGAAATCTTGAATGATGAGTCAGATGAGATATATGAAAAAGAACTAGCCAAAGTACCAGGCCTGGCCACACTAGCTAAGAAAGTGACGACAAACAAAAAAGACGCCCTGGTGGCTCGAGAACTCATATTGCACGCATTGGCCGAGTTTAATATCATCACGAGAGAGATGATTCAATCAAAATTTCGCTTTCGCGATACACTGGCAGATATGTTGGATGATCTAGATTGATGCATGTCCTATTTTCCATTATTTTCGTTCTTCCTGAGTAGGAGACTGTTGAAATACCAACTCTGCTTCTTTAGCAGCTTCTTTTGCCCGCATACATCACCAAAAATACTCGATATAACGGTGGCTATACCGGTGTTTTTGACTCGTCTGCGACCAAAATAAGTAAGCGAGACAAACCGAACCGGTATGTCAACAGTCTCGTAGAAGTTCGAAGACATGCAGTTGCTTAAAATTCATCATCAAAATCCCTCACCTCGGAAAGTCGGGGCATTGGTCGACTTATTGAATTCAGGGCAACTCATTGGATATCCGACAGATTCATTGTATGCGGTGGGGTGTGATCCCAACAATAAGAAGGCGGTGCTGAATTTGTGTAAACTTAAGGGTATAGATCCTAAGAAGGCCGATCTGACTTTTTTGTGTAGGGATATGGCGCAGGCAGCTTTTCTCATCAGGCAGTTAGATAGAAGTACCTTCAAACTGATTCGGAAAAATGTACCCGGCCCATTTACCTTCATTTTACCAGCCAGTAGGGAAACACCAAATTTTTTCCGAAACAAGAAGAAGACGGTAGGCATTCGAATTCCTAATCATATTTTCCTCCGGCAATTGCTTGATCAGTTTGGGTCGCCAATTCTAACAACTTCTCTTGTCAAAGAATCTGAGGTATATGATTTAGGACTTGAAGATCTGATTGAACGCTATAGACATCAAATCAAGTCGTTTGTCGAATTAGATGAAAAGCTGGGAACTCCTTCAGCAGTTGTAGCATTCCAAGATGACGAAATCATGATCCTGCGCGAAGGTCCAGAGCCCCTTATTTATTGAGTCTTGAAACCACTGCCCACGGAGTGGATCATGCCAGCTGTACAAGGATGGCTGACTGTCATAATCATATGAGGACATTACATTGTGGATGGGCATTCAAAAACCTAACTTACATGCGCATTTCTTAAACCCAGCCACTTTACCAAAGAAAAAAAAGGAATTGGTTTGGCTACAAGGACCCCAGATAAGCTAGGGTCTTGTGAAAGTTCGCTTTATCTTAGAATTAAGACCAAGATTTTGCTGAAGCGACAACTTGTTAAATTGTTCTACTAGGATTTTTTGCACTAAGTCCTTGGGATTGTTCTTGTCCCCACTTTTTATGGGATCTAAGAACTGATTATCTGCTGTCATTGGAATGAGTATTTGTTATAAGGTATAGGAGAAACGTTTCAAACTACTCAGATGTTTCCTCTGACTATCAGCTTTTTACGAATTTTAACACATATTACATAATCTTATAACATTTACTTAGATACATAGTGCCTTGACATATATGAAACACTGGATCCTGACACCAGTTAGGGGCGAATATAATTTCGTTCAGTAGTCGTAAGTTGGGTAGATTTATAGTAAATCGTATATTAGACCAAATGATTTAAGGCAACTGTTTTCATAGTTTATTAATTTTTTTAGGGTGTATAGAGTGTCTGCTTTTCAATAATCAGACACTCTTTTTTTATCGCTCAGTCATTTTCTTTGGCAACTTATGATTTCGTATTGACTGCATAGGGCTGAGATTACTATCATGGACATATGACCGAAAATATGTGTATGTCCTATCAAAGGTGCAGATGTTGAAGTACGCAGGTTGCTTTGATGAGCTTTGCAGGCTTTATCTGATGAGTGCCACTTCGCCTCTTCTGACTTCTATGCTTCCATCTAATCGCTCTAAGGTGGCCATATAGGCATAGACATCACTAGGTGATTGTTTGCCATTGTGCCGTCCATCCCAACCTTGTTCATCCGTGCCTTCATACACCAGCTGCCCCCACCGGTTAAAGACCTTAAAGTCAACTAGCCTTATTGCACCAAAAATCAAAACCCGGAAAGTGTTATTGAGCTCATCACCATTTGGAGTGAAGGCACTTGGTATCTCATACTTGGGTGGTATTCCCTCGATTGTAGTAGTTGCCATGGTCATGCAACCATCTGCGGTCGTTAGTGATACTTTAAACACATTGTCACCTTCGGCAACGACCGGAGTTGTTATTGTGGTGCCAGTAGCAGCAATGTCCATGTCATTTACCATCCAAGTGAAGGAGCCCGTACCAGATACATCAGGTATGGTGCTTGCCTGGAGATTAATTGGCGTACCAACTTCTACCGAGGAGATCAATGAGTCAGTTTCCACGCTTATACTTGGAATCTGAAAGCGCTCTATACTAGTGCCTCCAATGCCTAAACACCCATCTGGTTTGACTCCTTGAACAGTGACAGGTTGACCATCGGCTATAGCGACTGGACTCTCACAATTTGTACATTCCACAGAACCAGACCAAGTCAAACTCGAGTACTCATTAGCCTGAAGAGCAGACAACAGTACCGGAGATCCCGGACAAACTGCCGTGTCGGGAATGATGGTTATCGGATCGGGAGGGAAGATATTTACATTTACAGAACCTGAAGCTGGACAACCCATGCTCATCCCTGACATAGTATAGGTCATGCTTGTAGCGGTCTGTATGGTAGGATCTGGACAATCGGTACAGCTCAATCCTTCTTCAGGGCTCCACATTATTTCATCAAAATCCTCGTCATTGAGCAACTCAACCCTGACGGGATTGTTTGGACATACCGTTGTGTCTGTCAGGGATAGTTCTACAGGCGGGTTTATTACATTAAGCAACACACTATCCGCTCGCATACAAGCATTGTTCGTTGTCATCAAACGGAAATATGAGGTATCTTCTGTGGATAGCACAAAGCTCTTTAGACTATCCCCTCTGATTGCTGTACCGGCATCAAACGTCCACATATACTCAATATCCGGAAAATCGCCGGGGAACAGATAGCGTGGAAAGAGTGTAACAATCTCTCCCGGGCAATATGATTCTTTCTCGGGAACGACGGTTATGGGCAATTCGGGAATGGAATCCACACGTACAACAACGCTATCCGTAACTGAGCACACATTGTTGGTAAAGGATAAATAATATGTCCTAGTAACATCGGTATTCACTTGAATTGCCTGATCATCCAAGATGGTAAGGGCAGAATCCATGGGAGACCAAACATAATCTCCAACTGCGTTCCCAATAATGTCTACCGTTATGTTGGCGGTTTCGCCAAGGCATACATAGGCAGTGTCTCCTTCATTAAAGACAATACCCGTCCGTAAGTTAATGTCGACCTCGTCTTCTGCCATGCAATTCCCATAGCTAGCCAAAGCCTTTATTGTTTGTTCTTCATCGGCCACAAAAGAAAGCACATCAGTCAATATCGTATCGTTGCCCACCACCCATTGATAAGTTCCTGGTAGCACGGTAGAAAGTGAAACAGATTCGCCTTGGCAAACTTCAATATCATCGGGTTCAATTTTCACTTCGAGTGCATCAAGAATTAGCAGATTGAAAGTGTTGGAGGTGTTTTCGTCAGCCAAGGTGATGGTCAGGCTCTCACGATCTTCAGATTCATTATCTGTGACCGCCCCAATAGGTATTTTCACTGATGTTTCATTTGGTGGTATCACGAGCGTATCGCCTACCTCTAGGATGTAATCTATGTCCTTAACAGCACTTCCTCCTAGCGTAATAACAAGTGTATATCCAAGTGGAGAAGGCTCGGTGGCAGTAACCACCAAACTATCTAGATCATCAGTACAGCCTTCGACTAGAAACATACCGCTTCCATTTCCTTCCAGCTTAATATCCAACTGTGCGGCATCTTGCCCAAATAACGTCAGCGAGGCTCCGACGCAAAAAAAACAAACCAATAGCTTATTCATAACTGCAACCATAGACATCAAAAATACATACAAATAATTGATCTCAGCCATCAATAGATCGCATTGATCTGACATTCAATAACCTGAGTTTTTAGTGTTGATAGACAAAAGGTTAAATATACGATCATTTTAAATACTACTATTTGAATCTTGATGGCGTTGCGAGATAGCTTTGAATATGCAACCGAGCTTCTTGCAGCAGATAATTTTAGTATACTCGACATGCTTACTTAACGTCGAGCATTTAATTTCCTTGTGATCGTTTCAGAGTTGATATTTCACTTTCGGCCAAGACATCTTTCCAGATTCTGTTCTACAATCTCCTGAGATAGCTTCTCCAATGAAGGATGCCAGCTGTGTGCGATGAAATTATAGATGTTAGCGATTTCGGCTGATGAAAGATCAGGTAATCCCTCCATTGGGGTATCATAGATTTGCATGCCGATTATTATAGTGTCCGAGAGCCCATGTCGTACAATGCAGGCAAAGTCATTGGCAAAATCCTCTCGATATGAGGGACCATTTAAAGGAGGATATAAGCTTCCAAGCCCAACACCATCAGACATATGACAATTAGAACAATGGATTTCATACAACCTGGCACCTTGTACATAAGGATTGTAGGTACAACTCATGATTGGGACAAGTACAGTGAGGATAACCAGACTAGCCTTCATCTAGCAGAAGCTCAATATCGTTGGCGAAGGCATCCACTGATTCAGGGTTCGTACCATCGCAATGTGCACGCACATGTCCTTTGCCATCCACCAAGATGAGTCTACCACTGTGATCGAATCCCCCAGCTGCATCTTCATCCTCAAAGGCTACATTAAAGTATTGATTAGCAACTCGTTCGACTTCATCCTTATTCAATTGTACCAAATACCACTGGTCTCCATCGATTCCAATCTTATCAGCGTATCTCTTAAGTATAGGAATGGAATCCTTCCGGTAGTCGATTGACATTGAGAGAAACTTTAGTTCCTTGGGATCATCAAATCGTTCTTGCAATCGCAACATTTGACGTTTAACTCTTGGACAAATGGTTGGACAGCTAGTAAAGAAAAAGTCAGCTACATAGGGCACTCCAGACAACAGCTCCGAAGAAATTTCAACACTATCCTGGTTTACGTACTTAAATCCGGGAATGGTGTAGTACTGAGTATCGCCATCGATAATTTCTCGTTCACCAATGTAAGGTAGCTTCCCGTCGTGCTGTTGGCAGGATGATAGCAAAATACCAGCCACGCATATCATTAAATTGGTTCTAATCACCCGGCTCTTCATTTGCCTTTAGATATTCATTTGCATCCTCAATACTGCGCAGCATTAGATCCTTCATACTGTTAGCTGACGACTTTTCGGCTCGCAGAAATTTTTCCTTATCATCTACCGGTACTGAATCCAGTTTAGCAAATCTATGCATCCATGACCACATTGCATTCTCAGCACGATTCAATTCCCCTAGCATTCGATTCGTTTCTTTCAATTTCTCCTTATTTACTGGTTCTTGGTTCCTTAAGGTATCTAGTTGACTTGATAGGCTATTTTGCAGTTTGCTGATTTGGTTCATCTCCGGCATCACTTCATCATGGATCTGCAAGATCTCCTGATAAAGTGGTTGTAATCGCTCCGGTACTGATGCTTCTGGTGTGGTTTTAGCATAATCATTTCCACATGCTACGGTGAATCCAATCACGATCAATAAGAGTAACCATAACCTATTGGTATATTGGCAGATGTATTCCATTAGTCCTAGCAACAAATTCTTGGTCATTGTGTTGGTATTTTAAATTGCAAAGTTATGAATTCATTTCGGCTTTAATCTCAGTTAATGAAAGTGATTAGGGCAGTGTTTTAATTTTGTCTCGCATGAAAAGAACCGGCATTGTTTGGTTTAGATCAGACCTTCGGCTTCACGATAATGAAGCACTGCACGAAGCTATTCATGCCTGTGATCAAGTGATCCCTGTATATGTTTTTGAACCGATTTTTCTTGAGAAATCAAAGCGATTCGGGATGCCTAGAATGGGTATAAACCGATTACGCTTTCTGATCGAGAGCGTTGAAAATCTGCGCGAGAATATACGTCAACGCGGTAACGAACTGCTTATTCGTGTGGGTCCAGCTGAAGACATAATTTTCGATCTTGCACAACAATTTCGGACAAGCTGGGTTTTTTGCAATCGGGAACGTACCAGGGATGAAGTTAATATTCAAGATCGGTTGGAAAAGAAATTATGGTCTATAGGGCAAGAGATGAGGTTCTCTCGCGGCAAAATGACTTATTATACTCAGGACCTGCCTTTTCCGATAACCCAAACGCCAGATTCCTTTGCCACCTTTAAGAAAGAGGTGGAAAACTTTATCACAGTGCGGCCACCATTGGCAACTCCCAAAACCATACCTGCTTTAGCTGAGCAAACCATCGAAGCGGGGGAGATCCCTGATCCTGCATACTTATTGGAGGGGGTCGTAATGGCAACTGCTCAATCAGAAATCCGTGGGGGTGAAACCCAAGGCATAGCTCGCTTGGAAGAATTTGCCAGTGGAAGCAAGGGAATAAGAATGTACGATGCCTGGAGAGATGGATTAGATGACAAGACTAGTTTAATCTCTGCTTACCTGAGCAATGGGAGCCTCTCACCGAAAAAAGTATACGAAGCGGTTTGTACCAGAAAAGACCGGAGGTTTGGAGATGATTCAACTAGATTTTTCAATGTGTTAATGTGGCGGGATTTTCTGAGGCTGATGGGAAAGAAACATGGTGACAAGATCTTTCAACCCGGAGGTACAAATGGAATAGTGCGTCAGGACCTGGTTGAAGATTGGTCAAGTTTTGAAACGTGGAGAAAGGGACAAACAGGTGTGCCAGTAATAGATGCGTGTATGCGGAAGCTCAATTCGACGGGATTTATCTCCAATCGTGCACGAAAACTGGTTTCTTCTTATCTCATAAATGATCTATCTGTTTCTTGGTTAATGGGAGCTGAATATTTTGAATCTGTACTTATAGACTATGATCCTTGTAGTAACTATGGCAATTGGAATTATGCTGCTGGTGTAGACTCAGATACCTATAGTGAAGTAGTACTCAATATTGGATCTCAGGCGAAGAAATTAGATCCAGACGCCAGTTTCACCAGAAAGTGGGCCAAGGAATATCGAAGTTTCTCCTCTAATCAGATCCAACAGCTTTATGATCGTGCGGAGATGGCCATATAAATTCGGCGTTATCTCAGCACTATATAAAGGGTGAATCATTCTAAGACGCTCAAAAGGCTGATTGGAAGGTCACGTCCATCACACAAAGCCTTTATTTTATCCTGCTCCCTGAGCAGTTCATCCCGATCTTTCTCCGTCGCCCATTTGAGCATCAGTACCGGAGCAAGGGTCGAATCTGAGCTCAAATGATGTTCTGCATAAGCCACTTCTTCAAGTCCATCGAATAAAATGAGTAATTCTCCTAGTAGTTGGGTATAAGATGCTTTTTTGGAGAGTTTCTCTTGATTTGTTGCCAATGCATTAAGATCGGAACGCTGAGTCTCTCGAAAGATATCGAGACGCTCATCAAAACTCGTATTGAAATGCTCAAATTGCGCTTGGAGTGAACTAAATAGGGACAGGTCAATTTCGGAGGTGGGGATAATTTCAAGATCCAGATCACCCAATCCTACGGCCTGCATGCCTTCCTTGTAAAGCACGCTATCACTCATATTGATTACGGAGCCATAGACTTTTAATACCAGCGTCTTTCCGTCATCAGTTTCCACTATTTGACAATCATCCAAGTACTTGGATTTTTCCTCAAGATATTCTTGAATAAAGCGCTGCCTGCCTCGCTCGATATTGACCTTTTGGAGGACCCTTCTAAGTATAAAGAAGCTGGGTATGATCATAAGTAGACTGAAGGAAAAGATAAATAGTAGGGTCCTTTTTCTCGTTCTTACGTCAGGGTATTTTTTAAAGGGAAAATTCAAATAACGAACAATCAAAAATGTAGCCGCTGCAACAAAGAATGAGTTAAGAAAAAACAGATAAAAAGAATTGAAAATCAGGGAGGAAGTATCAAAATTGGCAGGGATACCCAATCCCAACATGCTCTCCAATGCCTTAGCCAGCCCAAAACCCGTAACACATAGTGGTGGCATCAAAGCGGTGGCGATGGCTACGCCGGGAATGGCACTGGACTGTTCTTCTCTACTCACCGAGATTATGCCGGCAATACCGCCAAAAAATGCAACAAGTACATCGAGGAAGGTCGGTTCAGTACGCATCACGATTTCGTCGGTAAGCTCCCCAAATGGAGTTATGAAAAAGTAGACCGTGCTGGTAAATAGGGCTATTCCAATAGCAATGCCAAAATGCCGACCTGCTGTAGACAGCGCATCCCTATCATTGGTAGCTATGCCCAGGCCAAGTCCTAAGATGGGGGACATTAGGGGTGAAATAAGCATTCCCCCAATAATTACCGCTGGGGAGTTTAGGTCCAACCCCAGAGATGCGACCATAATGCTGCACATTAATAGCCAGGCGTTGGCACCCTGAATGCGTTTGTTTTCTTTGATGCGCCTGATTGTGCCTTCACGATCCAAACCTGGACGCAGACTGGTCAAGCCCTTCAGAAATTTTCCTAAGTTCTGCCTTAGCCGTGCAAAGTCAGAGTGAATCTCTTTGGTGATGTCTTCCTCCGGTGCAGAATCTTGATTATTCATGATCAATAAAAGAGAAACTAAACAATAATGCCATCAGCCATTTGTAGTATTCGATCACATCGTGCTGCCAGGTCTTCATTGTGTGTCACAATGACGAATGTTTGATTAAAATCACGTCGTAGATCAAAGATCAATTTATGGATATCTTCAGAGCTTTGTGTATCCAGATTCCCAGTTGGTTCATCTGCTAATACTACATCAGGTTCATTTATTAAGGATCGCGCAATTGCTACTCTTTGTTGTTCACCTCCTGACATTTGATTTGGCTTATGGTCTAATCTTTGGGCTAAGCCAAGATAGGAGAGGAGCTCTGTGGCTCGCTCCTCCACCGTACTACGATCTTTCTTCCCGATAAAGGCTGGTATGCAAACATTTTCCAACGCTGTGAATTCATCTAACAGATGATGGAACTGAAAGATAAAGCCAATATGCTGGTTTCTAAAGGCAGACAAACTTTTGTCTGAAAGCATATTTACATCAATCTCATCGTAGTTTAGGATACCCTGATCGGCTTTATCCAACGTTCCTAAGATGTGGAGCAGCGTTGTTTTTCCCGTGCCTGATTTGCCTACTATGGCTACCACTTCACCCTTACTGATTTCTATCTCTACGCCTCGCAGTACATGTATCTTGTCATAGTGTTTATGTATATCTTTGGCAATAATCATGCACTCGGAGTTCAGTTGCAGTCAAAGATAAGATTCAATGGGAAAAGTGACTTATCTAGCAATTCTGACAACAATAATTCGTATGCAAGAAAGGTTTATATGTATGTTTGTTTTTGAGACCAGAACCAAACAATGAGGATTCTCCAGCTATGTAAGAAATTTCCTTATCCGCTAAGGGACGGAGAGTCACTTGCTGTTACTTATCTCGCAAGGGCCCTGAGCAAGTTGGGAAATGAGGTTACCTTATTGGCCATGAATACGACCAAGCATCATGTGCAGGTCGGAAAAGTCAAACAACACCTAAGTCACTATACGGCAGTGCATCATACCACTTTAGACAATGGTGTGAAGCCATTACATGCATTTCTCAATCTTTTTTCTTCGGACTCATATAACATCAGTCGTTTCGATAATGAGGCCTTCCGCAACAAATTGACCATATTATTGAAGCATGAAAAGTATGACTTGATTCAACTTGAATCACTGTACTTGGCACCATACATCGATGTGATACGAAAACATTCGAATGCTGGGATCGCTCTTAGGGCTCACAATGTTGAGCATGAGATATGGGAGAGGATGGCAGAGAATGAAGAGGTGGCCTTGAGAAGATGGTATCTAGACTATTCCGCAAGGAAACTTAGGAAATATGAAATCGATCAATTGGAGAACATTGATCTGCTGTTGCCCATTTCAACTATTGACCAACGGAAGTTTTGTGCATTGGGCTATAAAGGACCTTCGAAGGCACTACCAATTGGATTAGACTTGACCAAGTTTTCTTTTAATCAAGTAGAGCCAGAGACACCATTATCCGTATCATTTATTGGGTCACTGGATTGGATGCCCAATATAGAGGGTCTCAACTGGTTTTTGGATCAAGTATGGCCTCACATAGTTAGGATCTTTCCGAAATTGAAGCTGGAGGTAGCAGGACGCAACTGTCCGCAATGGCTGAGGGACGTTCAGATGAAAAACCTTGAGATTGTTGGAGAAGTTAGAGATTCTTCTACGTTTCTCCTGAAGCACCCAATTATGGTAGTGCCACTGTTGTCTGGCAGTGGCATGAGGGCAAAGATCGTAGAAGCCATGGCACTCGGACGTATTGTGATTACTACCCCTCTTGGTCTGGAAGGTATTTCTGCGAAAGATAAAGAAGAGGTGCTCGTGGCCAAATCCGTAGATCAATTCATTCGCAAGTTTAGGTTTTGCTATCACCACAAAAGACACTTACCTAATCTTTCTTCTAATGCTAGGAAACTGACCGAAGAGAAATTCGATCACATTCGTGTTGGACAAAAACTTTTGGAGGCATATCAAGCCACTTGTTAATCATCCCCGATCAATACGCCACTTACTAAGAATTTTTCCTGGACAGTCTCCGTTGAATTGATACTTTTGATGCCATAATTAAAAGCTGGTTCTCTGCTTGAAACTTTTAGTCATTTCAGCAAGATTTCCATTGCCTCTAGAAAAAGGTGATAAATTACGGCTATATCATCAGCTGAAATACCTGGCACGTGATCATGAAGTATTTCTCATCTCATTGGCCGATGAAGAAATCGAAGAAAAATGGCAGCGGGACATTGAGTCTTTCTGCCAAAAGACCTACATCTTTAGCCAGTCCTACGCACAACATGTCTTTAATGCACTGAGGGGTCTATGTTTGGGCATGCCGGTTAATGTCGGGTATTTCTATCAGCCCAGTATCAAAAGACGGATCCACCAATTGGTTGGCGAAATTGATCCAACAGCGATTTATGTTCAGTTGATCAGGATGGTACCTTATGTAAAGGACCTGCAAGTGCCCTTCATGGGCATTGACTATATGGACTCATTTTCTCTGAGAATTCAGCGTCGGGTAGAATTGGGAGGATTGACATCTCTATTCTGGCGCTTGGAAAAAGCCATGCTCACAAGATTTGAACTTAGCTGTGCCAAGTATTTTGACTCCAAATTTATCATTAGTGATGTTGATAAGCAGCATCTTGAGTCTCAGGGTATTGATGGACTTACACTGCTGCGAAATGGAGTTGACATTGAGTACTATCGGGTCGATCAGGATAGGAAAGCGCAAAAGGAATATGATATTCTATTGGTGGGTAATATGAGCTATCATCCGAATATTCTCGCAGCAAAATACTTGGTTGAGCAGATCGCAGTCCCACTCAGGAGGAAATTGCCCAACCTTAAGTTACTAATTGCCGGGGCCTCACCCAGTCCACAAGTTACAAGGTTACAGAATGATTGGATTCATGTAACGGGTTATATGCCAGACATCAGGGATGCCTATGCCAATGCCAGAATCTTTGTGGCCCCTATCTTTGCCGGAAGTGGCCTGCAAAACAAAATCTTAGAAGCCATGGCGATGGGGCTTCCCTGTGTAACGAGTTCTTTGGTAAATGATTCAATATGTGCTCCAGCAGAGGCGGTTCGCGAAGCCAATGATCCAGCAGCCTTCATCGACGCAGTTTGGTCACTTCTACAACATGGTGATTTGGATAAATATGGAAATGTCGGAAGGGCTTTTGTGAAGGAACATTTTGGCTGGGAAGGTTGCAGTGTTCCTCTGAAAAATCTGGGTGCATATCACAGCAATAAAAGCTCATGAGCCCATCCAAAGTCTTGAATGATTTTACACTACTTTTGCAACACTAAATTGGGCAAATGCAGCTTAAGCAATTTACAACACAAACCACATTGATCTTTGCCGACAATAGGAATCATTGATTCGACAGGGATTATTTCTTGGTTAAGCACTTGCAACCAGTAAGGACAAAACAGGTTGAAATCATTATGGATCAATTGGATAGTATAGCATCTGCAATAGAGGAAATTAGACAAGGTAAGTTGGTCATTGTAGTAGATGATGAAGACCGAGAGAACGAGGGCGATTTCATTTGTGCTGCGGAGTGTATCACTCCTGACATCATCAATTTTATGGCTCTGTATGGAAGGGGTCTTATTTGTACTCCGATCACTGAAGACAGAGCAAAGGAATTGGAGTTGGATCTGATGGTTGAACAGAGCACTGCACTTCATGAAACCGCGTTTACCATTTCGATCGACCTAATTGGCAAGGGATGTACAACAGGCATATCAGCGTATGATCGAGCTACTGGCATCAAAGCCCTCGTTGATCCAAATACTAAACCTAGTGATTTTGGTAGGCCCGGACATTTGTTTCCGTTAAAAGCTAAGAATGGAGGTGTATTACGGAGGACTGGACATACTGAAGCCGCCATTGATTTAGCTCGTTTGGCGGGGTTTTCCCCGGCCGGTGTATTGGTTGAAATTTTGAACGCTGACGGTACGATGGCACGATTGCCACAGCTGAAAGAGATTGCAGCCGAGCATGACCTTAGAATAATTTCTATTAAAGACCTGGTTGCGTACCGCTTGCAGACGGAAAGGCTGGTATATAAGGAAATTGCTGTCCCTGCTCAATCAAAATGGGGGGAGGTCGAAATTGTAGCCTATCGGCAAGTTACTACAGGTGATACGCACCTTGCCATCGTTTGGGGAGAATGGAAACCTGAAGATCCACTGCTCGTTCGGGTACATTCAACAACAGAAACTGGTGATATTCTAGGAACACTCTTCGATGATTATGGCATTCAAATGCATGAGGCCATGAAAAAGATCAAGGAAGCCGGTAAGGGCGTACTTCTATATATGCGACATACCGAAGGCAATTCAATCATTCATAAACTGCGACATCTCAAGGAAGGAGTTGCTGTAGAGAAAAGTGAACAGCGGGACTTTGGGGTAGGTGCACAGATACTCCGAGATCTAGGCGTGCGAAAAATTCGCTTACTTACCCGAAATCCTAAAAGAAGGGTAGCTCTTGATGGCTATGGACTTGAGATTGTCGAAAACGTTGCCCTAGACTTCTAGTCTGGATTTGGCCACACCTTCCGCTCCCTACTTATATTTTCTTTATCAAAGCATCCAGTGCACTAGGATTCAATTGCCACGGTGGAACAATAGGTCCCTAGTTGGCTTGAAAGTTTCAGAATGTGGGACAGATGGTTCCCTCATCCTGATAATCTCCAAAATATGAAATGGACACTTCGAAGGCACCTTGTCCCGTAGGGTAGTTAACTACATCCCGTATATTGACATCGTAGCTTAGGCCGATGAGAAGATTGCCTATACCCATTCCTGCCAAAAATCCGATCATATCGGGAGCAAATTTGGCCTCTAGGTCTTGGACTGTGCGAACCCAAGCTCCCAAATGAAAATTGAATGCATCAGTGGTAGAAGGCTCAATGATGAAATTATTTCCCACGGTAATGGCCGTATGAGCCCTTTGTTTCAGGACAAAAGTCCGAGGAGAAATATCGATGTTTTCACTCAGTCGAGTGGTAATACCCCCGTGAAAACTATATTTTCGAAATAAGGAACTTTCAGAAAGTTGCTGCTGATTTTCGTCGTCATCTTTGCGATAGAAAGAAACTTCGGGTTCAAGAATATGGTGCACGACTCCTCCTGCGAACAGGCTGAAGGACGAACTAGGTGCCGAAAAGTAGTTTAGGCCAAATGCAAAGTCTCCAAAACTATAGTTATTAGCAGGAAGATCTTCACCGGTTGGTCCGGTATAACTGTCTACGCCATTAAATTGATCTTGAAATACCAAATTCTTGTACAGTAAATTCCGTTGTACCGTTGAAAATTGTATTCCAGCTGATAGATAGTTGGTATTGGATTGCCCCAAACTCTTATGAAATGCACCCAATAAGGAAATACTATTGGTTGATAGATTTAGTGATCCAGCTTGGTCAGTGACAAATTGAATGCCAACACCGAATGCGTCACCTGCTAGAGCTCTTGACTGCAAATCGAATCGCAGATCTAGGGATGCGCCAAACGTATTGATGGCCTCTTCCAGTGGTCCACGCCACTGATCTCGATAGATAGAGCTAACTCGATAGCGAGCGTCAAAACCACCTGTTAATGAAGGGTTGAGATGCAGGGGAGCAGCATAATACTGAGAAAATTGAGGGTCTTGACCCCAAGCATGCTGCAATGACAACACGAATATTGCGATAAAGAATGATGGTAATACCCAATTCTGCATAAATATGTTTATAACCTATTTTTCAGTCCTTTAGTATAAGATCGGGCACTATCCTATAAATTCTGAATGATGTCGTACTGTGTAATCACATGTCGATTTCCTGCCTTATCTATGGTGGTTACTGCCGGGTGTTTGCGATTGATTATTTGACTTAGTTTATGAATTGGAGTCTCTAAATCAACGTCAGGAAATGGTTCTCCCATAATCACCTTAACTGAAGGATTATCTTCTTCATGAGAAGTATCCAATAAAAACTGAATGATTTGGCCTTCTGTGATAGATCCAGCAATTTTATCGCCTTGCATGACCGGCATTTGTGAAATGTCTTTCTCCTTCATTTTCTTGACCACCAAGTTCACAGGATCATCAGCCTGTACGGATAGAAATTGATGATGTACCTTATTCTCGACCAACTCCTTGACGTTTAATGCATCTTCTAAGAATCCCCGTTCTCGCATCCAATCATCGTTATAAATCTTTCCAACATAGCGACTGCCATGGTCATGAAAGATGAGTACAACAAGATCTTCTGATGTCAATCTATCTTTCATTTGCAATAAGCCTGCCATTGCGCTTCCTGCTGAATACCCAAGGAGAATCCCTTCGACTCGTGCCAGCTTCCTAGCGGCCATTGCGCCATCCTTGTCGGTCACCTTTTCAAAGTGATCAATGAGGTCAAAAGCTACATTTTTGGGTAAAATATCTTCTCCGATTCCTTCAGTGATGTAGGGATAAATCTCCGATTCATCAAATATGCCGGTTTCATGATATTTCTTAAACACAGATCCATAAGTATCTACTCCCCAGATTTTGATATTGGGATTCTGCTCTTTCAAATACTTTGCTACACCAGAGATGGTGCCGCCCGTTCCAACACCGACCACTACATGCGTCACTTTGCCATCCGTCTGCTCCCAAATCTCGGGTCCCGTGCTCTCATAATGTGCTTCAGTATTCGCAAGGTTATCGTACTGATTGAACCAAAATGAGTTGCTCAACTCTTTGCTCAATTTTTCGGCTACAGAGTAGTATGACCTTGGATCATCAGGACCGACATTTGTTGGGCAAACAATTACTTCGGCACCATGAGCTTTTAGGATGTCGATCTTTTCCTTGGACTGCTTGTCATTGGTAGTAAATATGCACTTATACCCTTTAACACAGGCAGCAATGGCCAGTCCCATTCCTGTATTTCCAGAAGTACATTCTATTATGGTGCCACCTGGCTTGATCTTTCCATCAGACTCTGCTTGCTCTAGCATACGCAAAGCCATTCGATCTTTAATGCTGTGGCCGGGATTAAAGGTCTCTACCTTCGCTAAAACTTGACAGGGCAGATCTTGCACTATCCGATTCAGTTGAACCAATGGTGTCCATCCAATAGTCTGTAAAATATCATCCTTTATATCCAAGACAATGGCTTTGTTGTTGGCCGCAAAAGTAAGAAAATTAGCGGCTGGCGCTTGCTCGATTAGCCAGGTAACGGGTGCGGACAAAGAACTTCTCATTTATGGCACCCAGCTCCTGCGCGAGTTCTGCGGAGACGACAAGATCGATCTCTTCTGCATAGAGATGCTCTGGAATGGTGCCTATTACTTTTGCATATAGTTGATGTCCCAGCAAGGGGTTCTTAATTTCGATTATTGAACCCGTTTCGGCATGTCGATGCATCACAAATCGACCGATAGAATTGTTTTTCTTATGCCAAAACGCCACTTCATTCCTGGCATTGGAGGTGATCCGTTGATTAAAGAACCTTTGAGCATATTCTGAAGGACCTATATTTGAATGAGCAGTTCCTTCAATTACATGTAGAGCCTCGATCCTCTTCTTTAACCAACCTATATGAAGTATTTGACCTATCTGCAAGTCAGCACGTTCCAGATCGTTTCGTCGCAGTAATAATTTACCAGGCATATCAAAATAGACCCTCGCGATCCGAAAGACATTATCTTTTGGCTTCACTTGATAATACAAAGGCTCATATTGACTTCGCGACGGTAAGGCCTTCTGGTACACAATGTTAGAATCATTGATTGGAACAACCATTTGACTACTGGCACTAAGGTGGGATTCTTGAAGTTGGGGATTTGAATTCTTTAGATCATCAATACTACTTCCATACTTCTGAGCAACTGCATATAAAGTCTCGTTCTCAGCCATGTGGTGATAAACGACTTTTCCTAACTTGTCGTCGAAATGAATCTGTATGGTCTTCTTGAGAAGCAAGCTTTGACCCATTACCATCTCACTGCCAAAGAGTAAGAGAGCGAATAGTAAACATTTAATCATGACAAAAGCATGTGTGATCATATGATTATAAAGGTACAATATATTAGTAATAATTGTAATGTGTAAATGAAAATTATTGGTGTCGTCCCTGCTCGATACGAATCAAGCCGTTTTCCGGGGAAGCCCCTGTTAGACATCAAGGGTAAATCCATGATATCAAGGGTCTTTCACACTGCATCACAATGTCATCAGATTGATGAAGTTTGGATAGCTACAGATGATAGTAGGATCTTTGCACATTGCTCTGATAGGAAGATTCCAGTAGTGATGACCTCTACTGATCATCGGTCAGGGACTGATCGAGTGGCTGAAGTAGCTCTTTCGAAGCACGCGGATGTGATTATTAATATTCAGGGTGATGAACCTTTTCTTCCATCAGCTCACCTAGACAAGCTAGTAGCGGCATTTGCTGATGAGACGGTACAAATAGCCACATTAGCAGCTCCGATTAAAGATGAGACACTCATGTCCAATCCTAACCTGGTTAAGCTAGTAAAGCGAGCGGATGGACGCGCTTTGTATTTTAGCAGATCGCTCATTCCATTTGCAAGGGGAAAAAGTGAACTTTCAAATTATTGGCAGCACCTGGGAGTTTATGCATATCGCAGAGCTACCTTGCTAGCATTATCAAATCTTCAGGTGAGTTGGTTAGAATCAATGGAGAAGTTGGAACAACTGAGATGGTTAGAATCGGGGTATGATGTACAAGTATGTGAAGTCTCGGAAGGAACCATTGGAATTGATCATCTGACAGATGTAGACCGTCTTGTCGAATGGATGGAACAAAATGGTGTGGATTAGCTGAACATGGGAATCTAGACAAATGAAGAATATTTTGGTTATCGGTGCAGGGCGCTCCTCACACGTCCTGATTGAGTTTTTATTAGCCAATGCAGAGCAGTTTCGCTGGTTGGTTACTGTAGCGGACGCAGAGCCTTCTGCTGCTGCACGACGTATTAATGGTCATAAACATGGATTGTCTGTTTGGTTGGATGTAAATAAACCTAATGACCGAAAAGACTTGATTAAAAGGAGTGACCTGGTTATTTCACTACTGCCGGCTCAGTTGCACCTAAAAGTGGCTAAAGATTGCCTTTTATTGAGAAAGCACTTACTGACAGCCAGCTACCTCAGTCCAGATATTGAATCTATGCATGATGTAGTACAAGGGAGTGGTCTTACGTTTATTTCCGAACTGGGTGTAGATCCTGGAATTGATCATATGTCTGCTATGAGATTGATTGAACAAATTAAGGGTCAAGGCGGAGATATCTTTGACTTTCGGTCGTATACAGGTGGACTTGTAGCACCAGATAGTGATGACAATCCATGGCATTATAAAATCACATGGAATCCACAAAACGTCGTGATGGCGGGACAGGGTACCGCACAATATCTCGATCAGAATAAACCCCGATTTGTACCAGGATATCGTGTATTTGAACATCCAAGAATTGTAGAGGTACACGGATTTGGGGAGTTAGAAATGTATCCTAATCGGGATTCATTGCTATACCAAACTGTGTATGGATTGGATAATGTTACCAATATGATACGTGGGACACTTAGGTATCCGGGTTTCTGTAGCGCGTGGAATGCATTGGTGAAAATTGGTCTTACAGAGAGTTTTGGAATGATTCATAATACTGGAGGCCTTACTTATCGCCGATTATTGGAAGGCTTTTTGCCTGTGGGGAATGGGCCGCTAAAATCTAGATTGGCCCAGTACTTAGGTGTTGCCGTTGATAATGAAATAATACATAAAATCGAATGGCTCGGATTATTGTCTTCCACTTCAGTGGATCTTTCCAATGGCACAGCTGCTGAGATTCTCTTAGAATTGTTGCTCAGAAAATGGAAAATGACAGGAAAGGATAGAGACGTGGTCATAATGCAGCACGAGATTTACTATCGTAAAAATCATTCCGACCACTTGAAGGTAAGCACGCTCATCTATGAGGGAGAATCCTTGAAGAAAACGGCAATGGCCAAACTCGTTGGTTGGCCTTTGGGAGTTGCAGCAAAGTTGCTGATGACAGGCCAGCTAGACTATCCAGGCATTCATCGTCCCACTAACAGAAGGGTATATGAGCCGGTATTGGATGGACTCCAGCAACTAGGTGTGAATTTTATAGAATCTGATGGCAGCGAAGGGTAGAGGTCATATCTTTTCACTATAGTTAATAATGGAGCTTACAATGGCTAGACCATATCTCATCGCCTTCATCATGATGATTGGCCTATCAGAACCAGGAGGTATCCTTCGTGCACAGGATTGTAGAGATGACCATCTCGAACGAGAATACTCAGTACGCGATGAGCTACCTAATTTTTCGTTTAAGCTCTCGCAAAATCAAGAGGTGCGGGTTGCTTTTCTAGGAAGTAGTATCACCGCTCAACCAGGATGGAGAAAATATGCCATGGAGTGGTTGAAGGGGGCGTTTCCCAAGTCAGTATTTACAGAAATAAATGCTGCCATTGGAGTCACTGCTTCAGATTTTGAAGCCTATCGATTGTCTGACCAAGTACTGAGATTTGGTCCTGACCTAATCTTCATTGAGTTTGCCGTCAACGATAGTAAGAAAACCAAGGAAACCATGCTTAAAGCAATGGAAGGTATGGTAAGACAAGTCCATATGCACGACCCCCATATAGACATGTGCTTCGTCTATACAATTAAGGATGCCTATCTCGAAGATGAAATCAAGGGAATGTTGCCCACTTCCAAACAGGCCATGGAGGAGATCGCAGATTACTATGGCATTAGCACAATTAATTTTGGTGCTGAAATTGCTGACCTTGTGTGCCGTGAGCAATTGATATTTGAGGGAACTTTGGAACAGGATGCTGAGATGGTCTTCAACCGAGATGGTGTACATCCATACATCGAAACAGGCCATTTGCTGTATTTTTCGATTCTAAAAAGGAACTTGACCAAGGCTTTGTCGCAGGCACAGTCAATTTACAGGCACCACATACGTCCTCCATTATTTGACGATCACTTTATACATACAAAGATGATAGACCTGGCCGAAGTCAATAAGGATGATCAATGGCAGCTTATAAAATGCGCGGGGCAAACAAGCCTGAATAAGTTTTCGGAAATGCTGCCATACCTTTGGCACACCAACAGGACTAATTCAATTTTGACTTTTAGATTTAGGGGCACAAGCGTTGGGATATATGATATTGTGGGCCCATCGTCCATTCAGAGCATTACCCTTGAGATAGATGGAGTCGCAAGGAAAGTTCCAAGATTTGATGCCTATTGTTCTTATCACCGTATGGGTTATTTTTTAGTAGATAACCTGGAGGATACGGCACATGATGTGAGGCTGAACGTGAATGCGGAGCCCTTCAATAAAGGTGCGATTTTATCAAAACGGGGTAGAAAAATAGATGACCCCATAGCATGAAAATAATTTCTATTTAGGAAAGATTTTAATTAATGGGGATTTAATTAATTAGCACTACTCTTGGGGAATCTTAGAAATTTGGATGTCAGATCTAGTGCCAAAAGGTTTTTTCGCAATGTATTAGTTGATTCGTCTCTGGGATTTCAGTTGTTTTCCATCGTGAGACAAGCTGCCACCCTTGTAGTTGGTATTATTCTGGCAAGATCAACACTCTCATTGTTTGAAATTGGTATTTATGAAGCCTGGATGTATCTGGGATTATTTATCATGCTCTTTGGCGTGTCTGGAGTGCTTCAGGCATTGGCAAGTCGATTCAGCAGCATCTCAGATGCTGAGCGTGGCAATGTGCTATGGAATGTCTACTTGTTGATCTTATGTTTAGCCTCTATAGCGACCCTTGGGCTAATTGCTTTCAAGGATTTTCTGGAAAGTCATATCTTTAATTTAGCTGAAATACCACATTTTACTCCTGCTGTTATTTTTCTTGGGTTGCATTTTTCGGCCTCTATTTTTCCCTTTATTTTATTATTGCAGAACAAATCCACCTTTTTCTTACCTGTGAGTTTTGTCTACGGTTTATCTCACATTTTGGCGATTTCAGTACCGCTTTATCTGGGGCTCGGTCTGGAAATGATTGTGCAGGCACTTTTGTTCTTTGCTATAGTCCAGCATATATTTATTTGGTATCTACTGAAAGGAAAAGGATTTGGCATAATGTTCTCATTTCTGCGGCCTTTTTTAGTGATTTCCGTGCCATTGATCTTATATCTTGCCATCGGCTACCTGGCTCAAATATTTGATTCCTGGCTTGTCAATTGGCATTATGCCGATATTGAAACCTTTGCCATTTTTCGATATGGGGCACGTGAACTTCCAGGTGCTTTGGCATTGGCCGGTTCATTTACGACCGCTGCGGTTGTGTTGTTGTCTAAAGATCTAGACCATGGACTGAAAAGAATACAAAGAGGCACACGCAAATTTCTGCACCTTTTTTTCCCCATAGCCATTGTATTGATGATGACTAGCCCACATCTCTTTACCTGGGTTTATGGACCTTCATTCTCATCTAGTGCATTTGTCTTCAATACGTATCTACTTTTATTGATAAGTCGTTGGTTTTTTCCTCACGCCATTCTTATGGCTAAGGAAGATAATTTAGTGTTATTCTTAACTGCTGTGGTTGAGTTGATACTGAATGTGGGTATCAGTTTGGCCTTGGTTTACAGGTTTGGTCTTGTCGGCATTGCCATGGGTACTGTGATGGCATTTTTTTTGGAGAAATGTCTTTTGACGTATTTGGTGTTGCGGCGACATAAGATTGATTTCAGGCACTATGTGCCTATTCGACTATTGGGTAAGTATACCATGGTTACGCTAGTCGCCTATACTTTTTCCCTCTACTGGTTTGGATATTCATCCTAATATATCTGACCCATGGATAATGAAACTAAGAGCATAGCTGAAGTGTTTAAAGAATCCTGCATAAAGTTGTCACGGAAATATCATCCGCGAGAGCTCAAACAGATATTGGCTATGGTTTTTGATTATTTGCTAGATTATCCTGATGTTAATTCAAGTCTGCCTTTTGATTCCAGTTTGCAAAACATACTTGAATATGCCATTAAGAGATTGAAAGTGGGTGAGCCTGTGCAATACATAACTGGAATTGCCGATTTTTATGGAAGGAAATTCATTGTCAATCCAGATGTACTTATTCCCAGGCCTGAAACTGAAGAGTTGGTCTACTTGGCGGCACAGGGCATAAAAGATTTACCAAGAACAGAGATGGTCAATGTACTGGATATTGGTACGGGATCGGGATGTATGGCCATCACTTTGAAAGACCTGTTTCCACATATTGAAGTGACCGCCTTAGACATTAGTGAAAAAGCGCTACAAGTAGCCAGAGTAAATGTCGAGAAGTTTGATGTGGAAATGCACCTTGAAAAAATGGACCTCTATCGTTTGTTAGATGCTATGCCGGGCAGGGTGTGGAATTTTATTATTTCGAATCCTCCCTATATATCTCGTAATGAAAGACCGGCGATGGGTGATTCCGTAAAACTATATGAACCGAAATTAGCGCTCATGGCTCGTGATGATGATCCAGTGGCAGTGTATTGGTATCTCCTTCAGTACGCGCAAACTGCCCTATTGGATGGTGGCCATGGTTTCTTCGAATTGAATGAATTTGTGAGCAAAGAAATACTTCAGGAAGCATTAACCTTTGGTTTTTCAAAAGCAATCATCCATAAAGATATGCAGGGCAAGGACCGAATCCTGGAAGTGGCGAAATAGTGGCTACTAGGTTAAGCAAATTCAATACATTGAATTATCCACCTGCTTTCTTTGTATTTGAGAATCCTTGTTCCTGTAGGATTTTAACTACTTTCTCACGATGGTTACCTTGAATAATTATTTCCCCGGACTTAGCAGTGCCACCTACGCCACATTTAGATTTTATTATTTTGGCAATTTCTTTCAGTTGACTGTCCGGTCTGCGTATTCCCTTGACTAACGTAACTTCTTTTCCACCCCTTCCTTTACGATCTATCCAGACACGGACTTCATCTGTATATTGTTTTTGCTTTTTCGTCGTTTCCTTTGGGCCATCTTCAGGAATATTTATATTCGAAAATATGTTGGACATAGTCTCCTTGTCGGTTGAGTATACAAGTCCCCCTCCTCTCTTTTTTTTGGAATTTTTGCTCATCTTATCTCTTCCAATTGTGATTAATCATACGCAAAACAAGTAGTGCTAATCCATCAAGTTTGCCAGGTGAATTGGTCAAGACAACTACACCGGTTTTGGTGTCCTGGACGAAATGAATCGAGGCAGCATGGCCATTTGTTTTGCCAGAATGCAAATATATAGCATCCTTTCGCTTATGTTGCATCAAGTGCCATCCAGTCGCAATAAAGGTGCGCCTAGACCGATTTATCTTTTGATGTTTGGGTAGTAATTTTTGGAAGGAACGACAAAGTTGGTGTTCTCCATTCAACATGGTTCGTAAAAAATGACAAAGGTCCTGCATGGAAGAATGCAATCCCTCACTTGCAGTGAAGGATGTAAATTTCCAGGGTTCAACAGCTTGCCTTGCTCGATCAAAGCCGGGTGTAAATGGATGCGAGTCGAGGGAGATTCTACAAGAGGTTGCCGACATATCCACTGGCTTCAGGATGTATTCATGTATCAATTCATCAAAGGGAGTGCCTGTTGATGCTTCTAGAACCACTTCACACAATGCATAGTTGGTATGGGCATGGAGGTATTTTCCTCGTCTCTTTGTGGGTACACTAACATCACGATAATAGCTCAGCAACGAGTCTTTGGTATAAGCTTGATACCGATTTCGAGGATCTTGATTTATACCAAAGTTGTTCGGCAATGTCTGTAGTCCAGAAGTGTGCGTGAGGAGTTCACGAAGGGTTAGATCCTTTAATGTTGGATTGCGGAAAGATGACGGCAGATACGGATTAATCGGCTTGTCAAGATCAATAAGATCCCTGTCATGCATCACTTGTACGAGTAGGGCAGTAAAGGTCTTAGTTAGGCCACCGAGCTGAAATATGGAGTGAGTACTCAATTCTTTGGTGCCATCGGCATCCGCATGGCCAAATGCTTCAATGAAAATGGTGTCTTCATCGATTATACCAAGCAAGAAACCAGGAATCTGGTCATGAGATATTTTTGTATCATACCGTATGATTTTTTCCAATTGAGTGCGTAGTCGATCTGTGGATTGGCATAAAGCTCGACTGGACGAAAGGAGTGCCACAATGATAGAAAGAGTGACGATAACATACAGGTTGCAATCATTTATTTTCCGTGCAAGATAGGCCATGGATGATCACCTAGGTGTTTGATATTTAGAAGACAATGCTACCCTCAATACTAAGATGTTTGTATGATTTTAAAGGATAAACGCACCATACTATTTATAGTTCTGGGTGGTTTTTTTGTTGCTAATGCTCTGATAGCGGAGTTCATAGGTGTAAAGATATTCTCTTTAGAAAGGAGTCTTGGATTTGAGCCTTTTAATCTCAACTTATTTGGAGAAGAGGCATTGTCGTTCAATCTCACAGCCGGTGTTTTACTTTGGCCAGTGGTATTTGTGATGACAGATGTTATCAATGAATACTTCGGAAAAAGGGGAGTACGCATACTATCCTACATGGCTGTAGGACTCATTATGTACGCTTTCGCTGTATTTTTTCTTGGCATTCGTTTGGTCCCGGCGGATTTTTGGCCATCCTCACATATTCCGACATCGCTTCCAGAATTGCAGCAATTAGATATTAGGGAAAAGGTGGGAGACTACAATTACGCGTTTGGGCTTGTGTTTGGCCAAGGCTTATGGATCATTATCGGATCACTCATTGCTTTTCTAATAGGCCAACTCTTGGACGTCATGGTCTTCCAGCAAATAAAAAAAAGGACGGGGGAAAAAATGATCTGGTTGCGTGCAACTGGCTCTACCTTGGTCTCGCAATTTGTCGACAGTTTCGTGGTGCTATTCGTAGCTTTTTATATCGGAGCCGGATGGGAGATTTCTCTGGTTCTGGCCATTGGGTTTGTCAACTACATTTATAAATTTATCATGGCGATTGTGCTTACACCTGTCATCTATCTGGCACACTACCTGATTGATGCCTACCTAGGTCATGAGGTCGCTTTTGCATTGAGGAGAGAGGCTCTAGATCCTACTGCATAACTGTATCCAAGTTTGGCTTGATTCATAGATCTCTGTGTCTTCTGTCTCGGCATCTTAGGATGTCTTATAACTCGTGAATCAAAGACACTTGCATCATATGCAAGGTGACCATGAGTGCCTAGATCCATGTGGGTTTTAAAAGACGAGTTTCGAGTATTTGCTAATATTACTTAGGTCATGAAATAGTAATAGATCTTATTATTAGAATGGACTACTTGCTGCCGACCATCAGGCATCTTACAGAATGTCATGTGTGGAGCTAATGATTTGGTCCGCTGGCCGCGGGTGCCTCCTTCGCCATTGGCGCAAAGAAGCCTGCGCGATCTGAAGATCATTCAGGTGGGCAAACGTCTAGTGCAGCATTTCCAAATGCTAGATTCTGTGTGCTCCGTCCTTGATCAAATTATTATCGCGAGGCCTTATGAAGCCATGATTAAATTGGATATTACTGGATGCAGTTAATAGTATTCAATTAAGCCATTCCTTAAGCGCATTCATGTTATTTACAGATAGTGGCATTTAATGCTATTTGTTGCTCCCCTTAATACAAGGATAGCCACAGCATGGATCATCTCACTCAGAAAGGCGGGTACTTGTCTGTAGTGAAGATGCAGTCATATGCGATCCAAAATGTACCATGGCACTGAGGAAAAGTAGATCTTTTGGATTTAACGCGGCAATAACGCTTCTTAACTTTTTGGTATAGTCTTTCTCATGTAAGTCAAGAGGAAATTCTTCACTAAAAATGATGAACGATGAAAAATAAAGTCTTTTTTCCAGTGATGTTGGTACTATTTGTAGTTCAAATTGCCCAGGCTCAATTCACAGTTGGACCAAGGGTTGGTTTCTCGCTTAGTAACGTGAGCACCCCGGATGTAATTGATCTTATCGCTCCAGATTTTAAATATTTACCTGGTGTTGAATATGGTATACAGGCAGAAATACCGTTTGCCGATAATTTTTCGGTGCTGAGCGAAATCATCTATCGTGAAAAGGGTTTTCGTGTTTCTGGGCAGAGTAGTCTGGATCTATTCAATATAGATTTTCCCCTGGGAGTCAGAGTCGATACCCGTCTACGCTACATCGATGTGCCCCTGCAACTAAAATATACTGTTAGGTCAGGCCCGGTCAGCGGCTATGTGTCAGCTGGACCTCAATTCGGATATGGTCTCAATGGACGTATTAAGACCAGGGCCAATTTCCTCACGCAGTGGGATGTAACGAACATACCAATCAAGCTAGGCGGGAAAGGACATGATCGCTTCGAAGTCTCTGCAGTTGTGGGTGCTGGCGTTCAGTTTGACTTTGGTGGTGGTCAATTTTTTGCAGATATGAGATATACCCAGGGACTGGCGGACTCCTTCCAAGTGCCTGTTGCCGACCTTAATATTAGAAATCGTGCATTTGGATTTGGAATAGGTTACCGAGTGCCGATCAAATGATCGTTTTTTTAGTGGCAGTATTTTAGCAAGTGAGGGACTCTAATGAGTCCCTTATTTTGTGTAAAAACCGAACATTTGGATGTTTTATTCAATGGAACTCTTGAATAAGCCACCAATCTGTATTTTTAATGAAGTGAAGTGCATTCTCAGTCAAGATGAAAGGGTATGTTATGTCTTTATTCATGATTGAATGCAGTAGAACCTAATGGTGGCAGTTTTTAGGGTTCTTTTGAGCCGGGATGAATTAATTCAATGAGCGAAGAGATACACATTACCTCAGATTTAAGCATCTCCGCATCGGAGATCTCTTGGAAGGCCATTCGGTCTGGGGGACCTGGTGGGCAACATGTGAACAAAGTGTCTACAGCAGTTCAACTTTCCTTTGACATTTTGCAGAGTTCATTACCCAACGAGATCAAGACCAGGGCCATCAGTGAGCCCGATCACAGAGTTAGTAAAGAGGGCGTGCTCACACTTCGAGTATCTAAACACCGAAGTCAGCTATTGAATAAACGTGAGGCAATTGATCGACTGACGGAGTGGCTACATAGATTTGTGGAACCACCCAAAAAGCGTCATAGCACTCGGCCCTCAAGATCTAGCAAGGAGGAACGTATCAAAAAGAAACGAATTCTTTCTGAAAGAAAGAGGTTACGTCGACCACCAACCTTAGATTAGTGTATCGTCTTGTAAGTAAATGTGCAGTTTGGGGTAGTTATTTTGTGCCAGGTCGAATCTCTATGCCGACCGAAGCGTCGGTAGAAACAAAACCGAGCATAGCCTTTGCTACGTATCCCGATAAATATCGGGGTTGGTGATGAAGCGTTGGTGCAAAAGAATGTGCCAAACTGTGTAGTTATTTGCCAGCCGGTACACTAGTGGTTCTATTTCTTAAAGTGGCGAGATGCAAAGGATAAATATTGTGCCCAATCATAGGACGTTATGTCGTGTTTTCCTGATCGCATATGATATCCCACTACTCCCTTATTTGAAGGAGAGTCAGCCGCAGGCATAGATGCATCCTCTAGGCCCTTCTCTCCCAGAAGATTATAGACCTTCGAAGCCTCTTTTGCTGCCAAAAACTCACCATGAGGGTCGGCCCAAAGGTCTTCGGATGCACTTGCGACATACAAAGGACGAGGAGCAGCAAGGGCAAGCAGCGAATGCTGATCAAAAGGAAGTTTATTCACCTGCTCGTTATAATGGTTAAACCGTTCGTTAAACCAGTGGGGAAAACTTCTATTAATGATATGCACGGTTTCTCCAAACTCACGTCGAGAGAGTGCTGCACCCCCACAACCAGAATCATTGGAAACGACCATAGCAAATCTTTGATCCAGTGCTCCTGCCAATAGAGAAGTTTTGCCCAATCGAGAGTGACCGATTACTGCTACGTGGTCGTGATCTATCTGACTATCTTGCTCGAAGTAATTTAGAGCCTGGCTAAGGCCCCAAGCCCAAGCACTAATGCTACTGAGCGTTGATTTGTCTACTTCTTCGTCCAGTAGGCTATGTATTCCGTTATTAAAACCGTCATCATAGTCGGGGTCAATATCTCCGTAATAAATGGTTCCAAGACCAAAACCAGCTTGAATTATTTGTTCCACAGGCCAGCGATTAGCTCGGATCCCCCTGCTTTTATCATCAACACGGTTGTTGGAGATGCCATAGTCTTCATTGTTTCGAGCCCAACTTCTGTGTATGCTTATTCCTGGATCTGAGTGAATCGTATGATTACCATAAAAGTTAAGCCCAACAAACATAGGCACAGGTCCTCGGACCTTTGTTGGTAAATAGAGGAGTAAGGAAATATCATGACCGTGTCGACCATTAGATACATTGATGGTCACTTCTTTTCGCCTGAACTTGTCACCGAAAACCATTTGGTCTGAGTTAATGATAAAGGATACATGTAATCCTTCATCAGGAAAATGCCCATACATTTCGCGCTCGAAAAGCTCGAGCCATTCCGGACGAATTTTATTGTTCCAGGTTGTCGCATCTATCAGGTTGGCATCATTGGATCCGGCGAAAAGTGAGGGAAGAGCGTAGTCAGGAACATTTTTTTCCTCATAATTAACCTCAGCACGTAGTTGTTGCATTGATTTCAAGGTGTCCTGAGCATATCCAGAAGACATCTGAATGCCTAAGATCATAACTAACAGTAAGTGTGAATTCATCGATGTCCTATTATTGCAGAGCTAACCAAATTTTATAAAGGGCCAAGATGCTTGATCTGGGAGTATTCATGAAGGTATAAATTTCTGTACTAGTCTGGGGTCGACCTACTTTTGGCAATTGCCCGAATTAGCTTTAGGTCTGTTTCATTTAGTTGCGTGCCAGGTTATAAAGTGCTGAGTACTGTTGCGCATTACACCGTCTATTTCCGAAGAGCTGCTGGCCTTGCCTTCAATTAGCAGAAATTTCTTCCCGTCGAAAGCTGATAAATAGATTTTATCATCCTGGACAGTGCCCTCCAAATGTGCATATTGTACATCACCAAACTGGAGGGATCCCCTAAGATCATTCCCTAATTGGTTCAATAGCATGTTGCCTAGGATTTCCTCATCGTCTTTTCGAAACTCCATTTGCCATTGTCCAGTAAAGTCACTTATGGGCTCCTTCTTTAATAGTGTAAATCGATGGTCTTGCCCATGACGAGCTACGAAGGAAACGGGGTAAAGATCAGCAGGGGAAGACGTATAATAACCTTCCATCACATTGTCTTCAAAAAGTGCCTTCAACATGGCATCAGACTCTGGAAACTTTATTAGCACAGTGTCCTTGTTTGTGGCGCGATCGTGTTTAAAGCTAATATCTGTGATCTCAATGACTTGCTCTCTATTTCTAAGATGCATATGCAAACTATCGGGAGTCAAGTAAGATATTTCAAAATTAAATGGCAGATCACCCTCCGTTACTTCCTCAAAGTCGAGATCAGCCTGAACGGGAGTTTCTCTCGGTGTATTCTGCACCAGTTCTTTGCGGGGGTCAAGCTTTAGTACTCCCCTCCACGGACCAGGTGGTAGCTTACTATATGGTTGCTCCATGACAAAACATGCTTGTAGTGTCACACATACAACTAGGGAAAGGAGGGACAAATGGTGAATCCTAAGCATATGCTATTGAGACTTCTCACCTACGAAGTGATCATCTCTATATTTAAAGAGGACATTAAAAGTAGTAAGGCTTCCATAAATGCGTGTAATGTATTGCTGTAAGTTCACTTTTTCCTCATCAGTCAATTTACTGCTGTTAATGCGTTGCTCCATTACTCGAAGGCGATCTCGCACCATGACAATTTTGTGAAAAAAGGTATCGATGGGAATCTCCTTCGACTTTGTCCCATCATCACCAGGCTTGATGATCAAGACACCATCTACCCATCTATCTCCTAAATCTACCACTTGAGAAATATCAGAGTAAGCATTAAGAATTTTAATCAATGCTTTTTCGGCCTCATTGAAGGAGACGACGGCCTGTGCCTCAATGACATCAATGATCTCCCATTCTCCATAGTTTTTTCCCACTTGTTTGATGCCAAATTTCATGAAACATACTTCGTATGCAGCTTTATGAACCCTAATGATGGCACCTTCTCCGTAAGCAGGATGTGATACCCGCGATCCAATACCGAGGATTTCGTCAGTCATGATTACTATATTTTTGTTTGATCTTTTTTGTAAAAATCATCTATTTCTTTGACATGTGGCTCACCAACTTTACCTAAACTTTTGCCGACCATAATCGCCACGGTAGCATCACCAGTCACATTACAAATTGTGCGTACCATATCCAGGGGGCGGTCAATGGCGAAAATGATGGCCAGGCCAGCTTCAGGTACATCAATGGCTCCCAACACAATGATCAACATGATCATACCAGCACTTGGCACAGCAGCTGAACCAATAGATGCCAATGTTGCGGTGACGACGATAGATATCTGTGCTCCCAAGGATAATTCTATCCCAAAGGATTGGGCAATGAACACTGCTGCAACACCTTGATAAAGAGAAGTACCATCCATATTTACCGTGGCACCTACAGGCAGTACAAAACTCGTAACTTCATCTTCCACACCCATATGTTCATTTACACGTTCCATCGTGACGGGTAAAGTTGCTGCGCTTGAACTGGTGGAGAATGCCACCAATTGCGCTGGTGCTATTCCTGAGAAAAATCTACCGTATCCGAAACCGGCGAAGAGCCTGGCCAGGGTAGGGTAGAAAAAAACAATGAGTATACCGAGACCAAGCAGTACAGTGAGGCTATACCACAACAATGCCTTAAACAGATCCCAGCTGGGAGATTCAACTACCAATGCTGCCAATAGGGCAAATACGCCATAAGGTGCGGCCATCATAATAACGTCAATCATCTTCAAGACGACCTCATTAACTCCATCAATGAAATCTTTGACAGGAGCTGCCTTTTCGGGAGAGATGAGGATGAGTCCAATACCGAAAAAGATGACAAAAAAGATGACCTGCAGCATATTGGTATTGTCAGTCAGAGCAGCAAATATATTAGATGGTATAAGATCCTCAAGCGCCTGCAACGGCCCACTTGTTCTTTGAGCTTGAGCGATTTCGATCTTGGTAGAAGCATCGCCACCATATGCAGCCAATAGTTCGTTTCTAGATTCCTCAGTAATGGATGCACCTGGCTGAATGAGATTGACTAAAATAAGTCCTACACTTACCGCTACTACTGTGGTGATCAGATAGATTAGAATGGTACGGCCTCCCATTAGTGATAGTTTGGAGATGTCTTGGAGATCACTGATTCCTTTGATTAGTGAGGCTATGATTAGCGGTATCGCTATCAGTTTTAAAAGGTTTATAAAAATGGTACCAAACGGTTTAACCCAATCAACGACAAATTGATTAGCTTCTTGACTACTGGCGATCAATCCAAATATGACACCTAGAAGCATCCCGATTAGTATCTTCCAGTGCAGCGCCAGGTTTTTCATTTTGTATAGTTGAAAAAGACGCCGTAAAATAGCAAATTCAAATTGCTCCCATTGATAGATTACGGGGTCGGCACTTGCTTCGCCAGATGATTGTTAGCAAGCTGCATCAGGTGACCAGGTAATTTTTAAAGCATATTTAGAGGCTTCCGTAATTCGATACCGGTGATCAATTCGTTCACCCAAGAGCCAGCATATTTCTCCACTACTGGTGAGTATCCATTGGTTTTCTTTCTCTAGGGCGCTCATTTTTCTATTATTAAAATACTTCTTCACTTTCTGAGATTTCCCCTGTAGACCCAGAGGATGAAAATGGTCTCCCTTTTGCCATCGACGCAGCGTGAGGGGAAAGTTAATCTTTTGAGCATCGAGTAAAGCGACCGTCGATTGTACAGGGAATTCCACTTGAGCTCCAAGTGATCGAAGGGCCATTTCCACAAAACCATTTGGTAGAAATATTTTCTGATCTATGCTTTCAATAGTAATTTTACTAGATGCTGGCTTTTGTAGAGATGCCAGAATAAGATTTTTACGGTCAATAATTATCCGGTTCTTATGGCTGAAAAAAAACTTGCCTGAATTTCCTTTTTCCAGTGATTCGATCATTTGCAATACTTGCCCGTAGTTAAATCCAAATGGCTTTAACCATTCGTAAACAACCAGGTCTCTTAAAGAATGTTCAATATTTTCGACTTCAAGAAAAATGGTGTCTCCACTAATCTTTTTGTTTGCAGTAATCTGCTGGGACAAGAATCCCTGGAGAAGCCTTGCACTTTTTTGCCAGATGGCAATATTTTCCGACATACGTTTACGAAAGGTAGGCAGCCTCGTCTCTATTGCTGGAATTAGGACATTGCGCAGGTAATTTCTCCTGTATTTGTTTAGTGCATTACTGCTGTCCTCACGTGAGTTGATTTGATGTTCCGCTGCATAGTTTCTGATTTCAGATTTTGTGGCAAATAGTAAAGGGCGAATGATGTGATGGCGTTTCGGCATCATTCCTTGCAGTCCGTAGATACCTGCACCACGTCCGATATTCATCATCACCGTTTCGATCTGGTCGTCTTGATGATGCGCTACTACTAAGTAGCGGTAATTGTTTGCTTCCATAACCTGTGAGAACCATCGATATCTTAGTGTCCTGGCTGCTTCTTGAACACCGATTTTCTCTTCTTTAGCAAATCTTCTGGTATCAAAAGTTATGGTATGAAATGGTATGTTGTTCGCATCTGCATAGCTCCTTACAAACAATTCATCTTCGCGGGAGTCTTGATCACGCATTTGAAAGTTGCAATGGGCAATGGCGATGTTGTAGCCACCTCTGTATAACAATTCATTCAGTACCATAGAATCTACACCACCGCTTACTGCCAAGAGCAAAGCGTCTTGACTAGTGCAGAGCTCATGCATCTCAATAAATGCAAGACACCTTTCGAATAGACTGTCCTTATCTGTCATACCCCATTTTCTTCGACTGAATCAGTTTTCATTGACCAGCAGCTGTCCCGTGAGTCCCAAATTCTGTGTTGAAACTTTGTGATGAAGGCTGAAGTAGCGAATAAATATGAGTTTTTCCAATTGAAGCATAGCATGGTCATTGACATAAGATTTTTTGAAATGTATTGTACGATGTTGTTTCAAGCCGTATCGATTTGTCATGCTTCTTTTGCTGTTAAGATCGGATCATTTCTTGCACGGTGCTGCGGCCGATTATCAAAATATCCCACGTTGATCTAGCCAACGACGATAAGCATTGGCATTTTTGCTGTGTGCACGAATACTGGCAGCAAAGGCATGTCTACCACTATTGTCCGGTCTTGCACACATGTACAGATAATCGTGGTCATCCGCATTTAGCACAGCGTCAATACTGCTGATCGAGGGCATATAGATTGGACCAGGTGGCAGGCCTGCATATTTATAGGTGTTGTATGGAGAGTCGATAGCTAAGTGTTTATTCAGAACCCTTCTTAATTCAAAATTTCCTACTGCAAAGACCACGGTTGGATCTGCTGCCAACGGAATTCCTCGCTCCAACCTGTTTAGATATAAGCCGGCAACGATGGGACGTTCACTATTTGCCTGTGTTTCTTTCTCAACAATCGAGGCCAACGTATAGACCTCAGCAGGAGTCATTTCTAAATCATTGGCAAGTTCCGATCGATTTTTTGATTGCCAAAATTTCTTATGCTCTGCGATCATGCGTTGCATCAATTCCTCGGCAGTGGTGTTCCAGTAGATCCGGTATGTATTCGGAATGAAAATCGTTAGCAGAGATTCTTTTTCTAGATCTACTGTCTGAGAGGCTCGATCAGTCAATAGATGCGTGTGAAAAGTCGCCGAGTCAAGTAACAGCTTCTGGGTAATTACAGCCGCTAATCCTCCTAAGTCCCTGACATTATTAAAAGTGATGTCAACGGGAGATTGCCTGCCGGATCGTAGAAGGTTGATCAGTGATCTATTGCTCATACCATTGGACAGGGCATACCTTCCTGGCTTAATGCGTGAATCTTTAAATTTCATCCATGAGGCTACTCGTGAAAAAGATGGCAGATTTTCGACATAGGCGGAATCTTCGAGTTGATTTTTCAAGGTCTTAAAATCTGTTTCCTCGAAGATGTGCAAGTAGGCCATCTCGTCAGTCATTGTCACATTTGGACCCTCGATCCAGCGGTACGACAGATAGGTGGCTCCAGCAAGCAGTACCATGGTCACCAGTCCGATTCCTAGCCAAAAATATTTCCGACGATTTGACATAAAATCAACCTCCATTGGATAGGTACATTAGTACCTTACAATTGCAAAAGTAAAGTATTTGGTTTTCCTTGAGCAAGTATTAGATACTACTACCATTCTTCATGCCATAATTGGGGAGTACGATAAATTAGTACTGCTCAGATTCGTCAGGGAAATTGCGCCCTTTCACATCATCACGATAGGATTGGACGGCGAGCTTAATATCGGTATACAGATCTAGGTATCGACGTAAAAACCTGGGCTTGAAGGCTTTGGTGATACCTAGCAAATCATGTGTGACGAGTACTTGGCCGTCGACACTACTTCCTGCTCCGATTCCTATGACAGGAATCTTGACTGATGCTGCAACCTCGGCAGCAAGCTCACTGGGTATTTTCTCAAGGACGATTGCAAAGCAGCCAATGGACTCCAACAACTTTGCATCCTTCTTCAGTTGCTCCGCTTCTTCTTTTTCTTTGGCCCTTACGACGTAAGTACCAAACTTATAGATGGATTGTGGTATAAGTCCGAGATGGCCCATTACCGGAACACCAGCTTTGAGGATCCGCTTAATGGATTCTTGAACACTCTGTCCACCCTCCAACTTAACAGCATGGGCTCCAGATTCTTTCATGATTCTGATTGCCGAGGATAGTGCCTTTTTCGAATTTCCCTGATAAGTACCAAAAGGGAGATCAACCACAATTAGAGCTCGCTTTATGGCCCTAATTACACTGCTGGCATGATAAATCATTTGATCCAATGTGATGGGCAGTGTCGTTTCGTGACCTGCCATTACATTGGAGGCTGAGTCCCCAACTAATAGTACGTCAATACCTGCTTCATCTAGTATGGTCGCAAAGGAATAATCATAGGCTGTCAACATGGAGATCTTTTCTCCTGCCTCTTTCATACGTCTCAGGGTATGTACAGTGACCCTTTTTACATCTTTATTCATAGCTCTACGTAAGATTGCTCTGCAAGGTAATAAAACTGTATAGCCCTTACCCTGACGAGGGGCTTACAAGCAGCTCTGCTGCCGTTTTGTCATATCAAAACAGCCTTTTTGCGATGTATTTCAGCTATAATGTCAACAATCCTGACTTTTTGTATGTAAAAGTCGATTGGCATTTTAATTGAGCTGTAATTAACAGCAGAAAACATATACCAATAAAAAACTATAGATAATGGGCAAAATAATAGGAATTGATTTAGGTACAACGAATTCATGTGTAGCAGTAATGGAGGGTAATGAACCAGTGGTTATTCCCAATGACGAAGGGAGAAGGACCACTCCTTCAGTAGTTGCGTTCATGGATAATGGAGAGCGCAAGATTGGAGATCCGGCAAAGCGTCAGGCCATTACAAATCCAGAACGTACTGTCTTTTCTATCAAGCGATTCATGGGTTCGCGATTTACCGAAGCTGAGAAAGAAGCGGGAAGGGTGCCATACAAAGTGGTAAAAGGTGAAAACGATACCATACGCATAGCAATAGATGATAGAAAGTATACTCCTCAAGAGATCTCTGCCATGGTCCTACAGAAAATGAAGAAGGTGGCCGAGGATTACCTGGGTACGGATGTGAGTGAAGCTGTGGTCACTGTTCCAGCATACTTCAATGATTCGCAGCGACAGGCGACCAAGGAAGCTGGTGAAATTGCAGGACTTAAGATCAATCGAATAATTAACGAGCCAACTGCCGCTGCACTGGCCTATGGCTTAGACAAGAAAGGACTGGACTCAACCATTGCCGTTTTCGATTTGGGTGGGGGAACTTTTGACATATCTGTGCTTGAACTTGGCGAAGGTGTATTCGAGGTGAAATCTACTAATGGCGACACGCACCTTGGAGGTGATGACTTCGATCAAGTATTAATTGATTACTTAGCAGATGAGTTTAAGTCTTCAGAAAATGTAGACTTACGCAAAGATCCAATGGCATTGCAACGACTCAAAGATGCTGCTGAAAAAGCAAAGATCGAATTGTCTGCCAGCAATGAAACCGAAGTAAATCTGCCATACATCACCGCAGCTGATGGCGTGCCTAAGCACCTCGTCAAGAAGATTTCTCGATCTAAATTTGAGCAACTTGCGGATGGTTTGGTGGCACGAACCCTAAAACCTTGTAAAGAGGCTTTAGACGATGCCGGTCTTGGCAAGAGTGATATCGATGAGATTATATTGGTGGGTGGATCGACCAGGATACCCATGATTCAGTCTGCTGTAGAGGAGTTCTTTGGAAAAAAACCAAACAAGAGTGTTAATCCTGATGAAGTAGTTGCTACAGGTGCAGCGATTCAGGGTGGTGTTTTAAGTGGAGATGTACAAGACGTGCTGCTACTAGATGTAACGCCGCTCTCTTTAGGTATTGAGACCATGGGTGGAGTTTATGATGTTGTCATTGAAGCAAATTCTACCATTCCAACTAAGAAGTCAAAGGTATATTCTACGGCTGCCGATAATCAGCCCTCAGTGGAAATTCACATATTACAGGGTGAACGTCCCATGGCCAATGATAATCGAACTGTAGGACGATTCATTTTGGATGGTATTCCTCCATCACCTCGTGGTGTGCCACAGGTTGAGGTTGCTTTTGATATCGATGCCAACGGTATTTTGAATGTGCATGCAAAAGACAAGGGTACTGGAAAGGAACAGAAGATTAGGATAGAAGCTTCTACCGGACTTTCGAAAGAGGAGGTAGAGCGCATGAAGAGTGAAGCTGCTGTAAATGCTGAGGCGGATAAAGCTACGAAGGAGCGCATTGAAAAAATCAATGCAGCCGACAGTCTAGTTTTCCAAACTGAAAAGCAGATTAATGAATACGGCGATAAAATACCGGCAGATAAGAAGACTGCCATCGAAGCTGCCGTAGCAGATCTGAAGGAAGCACACAAAGCTGAGGATCTTGAAAAGATTGACGCTGCCACGAAGACTTTGAATGATGCATGGGCTGCCGCCAGCCAAGATATTTATCAAGCTCAGCAGGCGGATGGTGCAGGTACTACTACTAATGGAGCCACTGCAGATGCTGGTGACCAGGGTGGAGATGGCACGGAAGATGTGACTGATGTAGAGTTTGAGGAAGTGGATGACAAGCAAGAGTAGTAACATCACTACCAACAATGAAAACCAGAGGAGGGCCTGCTAGCGGGCCCTTTTTTTTAGAAACCCAGTAGATCTCGCATACTGAAGATACCTTGCTTCCCAATGAGCCATTCTGCAGCGGTTAATGCTCCAGAGGCGAATCCTTTTCTTGAAAAAGCCGTGTGTTTGATCTCAATGGCATCAATTTCTGACTTATAAGTTATCATATGGGTGCCGGGCGTATCTTCTATTCGTTCCGATTGAATGACAAGATCAGATGAGTTCCCATTAGCTTGGCCGATCCATTGCTCCTTACGATCTAAGGCCTTGAGAATACCTTGTGCCAAAGTGATCGCAGTACCACTTGGTGCATCCAGTTTTTGTGTATGATGTATTTCCTTTAGGTCCACTTCATATTCAGCAAAGGCGTCCATCCTGCCAGCGAGGTAATCGCTCAATGCAAAGAAGATATTCACTCCAACACTGTAGTTTGAAGCATAGAAAAAGGCTCCTTTGGTGGTATGGCAAAGCTGGTGGATTTCATCCAAGTTATCCAGCCATCCTGTCGTTCCGCATACCACTGGAATGCCCTTTTCTAGGCACGCTTTCAAATTGCTAAATGCGGAATCTGGACGGGTAAACTCAATGGCAACATCAATACTTTGATCCAAGTCATCAAGACTATGATCTGTATTGACATCAATAGTCAATGGTACTTCGTGCCCCTTGGCCAGGGCCATTTTGTGTATCGTTTGTCCCATTTTGCCATATCCGATAATTGCTATCCTGCTCATAGTCATGGTTTAGTCAAAAAGCCAGCTCGAATATCGAGATAAATAGTGAATATCCTATATTCGACAACTTAGGTGAAGCGGTTTCAGGTGAATTGGCTTCGAAAATCCATCCTTTGAAAAATGATCTCCTTATTAGGACCCTGAATGGTGAGCAGACTGAACGGCCACCTGTATGGTTGATGCGACAGGCAGGGAGGATACTGCCGGAATATAGGGCCATTCGAGCTGCGGTATCGGGTTTCAAAGAATTGGTGACATCACCCAAATTAGCGGCAGAAGTTACTACCCAACCGATTGACATTCTGAAGGTGGATGCGGCCATAATCTTCTCGGACATCTTGGTTATTCCGGAATGTATGGGCTTGCCGTATGAGCTGGTGGAAAAAGTAGGTCCACGATTTCCACGGGTGATAGAGAATGCTCGGGATATTAACAATATGAGATCTGGTGATTCAGCTGCAAGTGAGCTTTCCTACGTGTATGATGCAGTCAGACTTGCCAAGAAACGTTTAGCAGGACGAGTGCCACTAATTGGGTTTGCCGGAGCTCCCTGGACGTTATTGGCCTACATGGTGGAAGGGGGTGGAAGTAAGACCTTTTCTCGTGCCAAAGCATTCCTATACGCCCAGCCTAGACTGGCACATCTCCTGCTAGATAAGATCACAGAGACCATTATATCCTATTTACAGCAAAAAGTAATTGCGGGCGTTGATGTCCTCCAAGTTTTCGATTCTTGGGCGGGCATCCTTAACCGAGATCTGTATGAAACGTTCGGGCTTCCCTATCTTGAAAAGATCTGCAGATCTGTAAATAAAGTGCCGCTAATTGCTTTTGCTAAAGGAGCTTGGTTTTCACATCAAGCGATATCGCAACTGCACTGTGAGGCCATTGGTCTGGATTGGAGTGCTCCTCCCTCCTGGGCTAGAGGTGTATTTGGGGAGCAACGTGTGTTACAAGGTAACTTGGATCCATGTGCTTTACTAGCAGATGATCGTCGAATTGTGCTAGAAACAGAGCATATGCTACGTGAATTTGGTCCACATCACATAGCTAATCTTGGCCATGGTGTCTATCCCGATACTTCCGTTGAGAGTGTTCATACTTTTGTGAACACTGTGCAAAACTTTCGCTACTAGTGATGCACTTCGGGCAGTGCCAACTTCAGAAAATGAGTCGATTTTGGGTGAGACTAGACCTTTGTTGAAATAGATTGATGCTTGATTATCAGACGATTGAAAAGAATGAAAAGATCGGCGAAAGAAACCAGTATTGAGTTGGCAATCTTTTTGGAGTGTGCTTCCTATGATCGTATTGCCTGTCAATATAAATTTTGATCTAGATTCAATTTATCTAAATTTGATCAAGAGTATATGGAGGAAGAATCTACAGTTCAGTCCAAAGGCTGGTTTAAGCGCCTCAAAGAAGGCATCCAGACGGCCACAAAGCACAAGAAAGAGGTGCCTGATGGTGTATGGTTTAAGTGCGATTCCTGCAAGGAGACCAGTACGGTAAAAGAGATTAAGGAGAACTTCTATATCTGTCCAAAGTGCGGCTATCACAGTAGGATTGGATCTCATGACTATTTCGATATCATTTTTGACGCATCTTTCAACCTTTTGTTCGAACACTTGAAATCCTATGATTTCCTAGCGTTTACCGATCTCAAAGGATACGGTGATCGACTACAGAACGCATATGAGAAAAATGAGGTCTCAGAGGCCATTACCGTCGCGGAGGGTAAGTGTCATAGTAGGAGGTTAGTGGTAGCTGCCATGGACTTTTCATTTATTGGCGGATCTATGGGATCTGTCGTAGGTGAGAAAATCGCGCTAGCCATTGAGCACTGCACCAATCATAAGATTCCGCTGCTTATCATTTCAAAGTCAGGAGGGGCCCGTATGATGGAGTCAGCATTCTCTTTGATGCAGCTGGCGAAAACTTCGGCCCTATTAACTAAATTGGCACAAGCAAAGATTCCATACCTATCCCTACTTTCTGATCCTACTACTGGCGGGGTCACAGCATCATTTGCCATGCTTGGAGATCTAAATTTTGCAGAGCCCCAAGCGCTGATCGGTTTTGCTGGTCCTAGAGTAATTAAAGAGACCATCAAAAAGGATCTCCCTGAAGGATTTCAAACCTCGGAATTTCTTCTGGAACACGGATTCCTTGATTTTATAGTGGCACGCGATCAACTAAAAGACAGGTTGGCCGACCTCCTATATTTTTTGTAAGGGCACTCACCGCCATTCGATGATTTTTAGCTGCATATCAAGCGGATCGGATGCCTGCATGAGTACCTCGAAAAAGCCGTCAGGTTGGCGAGAATAGAAGTCTAAAAAATTAACATGACGTTCTTGTAAATTTCCCTTAGGGAACAACTTTTCACGGATTTTCTGCAGCTGACCCAATTCAGTTTCGTGTTTAGACTTTTCTGCCTTCCTCAGCTTATCTTCAATCTTCTCTAAGCTTTTAAGTTGGTTTCTCGCCTCTGCAGCAATGGTGCTTCTCAATGTTGGGTCGATTTCAACAGCTTTCACTTCCACTTCTTTGAAAATTTTCATAAGTGCTCCTTTCTCTCTACCTAGTTTGAACTCCTTCTCCGAAGCCGTAGCCACAAAGTCTTTAACTTGTTGGTCTTCGTCTTTGAAATAATCTTCCACCGGGAGGTTTAATTTTGCCATCCGTTTGGACAAAGAATTCGGAATCCACAGGTATGAATCTCTTCTGACCAATACTGGGAAATTGATATTGAAATGCTCGAATTGGGTCTTCCTTTCCATCCAATAGGCCAGCTCCCCACCACCACCTACGTAAGCTAGATTTGGTAGAATGCTTTCCTGATAGAGTGGTCGCATAATCACATTTGGGCTGAATTTTTCTGGATGATCTTCAAGGATTTGAAGGATTTCTGATTCGGAAAATGAGAGGTCGGTATCGACAATGCTATAAATATTTCCTGTCCGTTCGATGCGTGCTCGCAGGCCATCTTCCAAATAGAATAGATTGATGTCTCGCACATAAGCCTGAGGTTTAAATCCAGCATTTTCAATAGCTTCTTGAGTCTCTCTTACTAATTTACTTGATGTGTGATTTAGCAGCTCATCTTTAAAAAGATCGCGCATTTCTCCCTTTAATGCAGGATGATCCATGTTCAATACGATAAGCCCATATGGAGAGAAGTAATGACTGATCAAGGCAGCGAAGGCCATTCCATAGCGTTCATGAGCCTCATGTATTTGAGCAAAAGTTTGAAAGATCTGCTGAGCCTGTGGTGACGAACCCAATATCTCTTCCAAACTGCTCAATGCATCCTTTAAGGTGTGGGTTGGAAGCCTACCAACAGGGCCCTCAATTTCTTGCTCCCATTTTATTTCCTTGCCAAATAGATGTGTGTGGTTGATTTCGTCAAAGTCATGGTCTTCACCACCAGTCACAAAAACTGGAACAAAGGTGTATTTCGGATAGGCAGATGCCAATTGACGAGCAAGTTTAATGGCCGAGATAATCTTGTAGATGACGTATAAAGGTCCAGTAAATAAAACTGGCTGGTGTGCCGTGGTTATTGTGAAAGTATGATCGTCGCTCAAAGAGTCAATGATATCTATGGCCTCCTGTGTAGTGGACGAGCGAGCATCATATTGATCCTTCAGGACTTGAACCAAGAGGGCGCGATTTGTTTCGTCTGACTGCTTATCATTGATCGCATCTCGAAAGGAGCTGAGGCTCGGTTGATAATTTAGAAAAGGCATAAGCCTTGGATCCTGTTCAGCAAATGCAATGTCAGTTTGAGAGAAATGTGATACGTGCTTGAAGGCTTTGGAAGTGATTTTCATAGTGCACAATATTAAGACTTTCTTCTTTACATTTATTCTTGTATTAATCAAGTTATCTTGCAAGTATGGAGGCCGATCGTCAGAAAATGTTTACCGAATTGGATCTGTTAGATGCCAGATTGGAGGACCTATTAAGTGAACTAGAGGGAATAAGTCTTGAAATATTGGCTAGGAGAAAAGAACCTGAGCAATGGTCTCCCATTGAGGTGTGTCAGCATTTGTATTTATCGGAAAAACTATCTCTAGCTTATGTCCAAAAGAAGCTGAGTTTCGACCCTGTATTGAGGAAAGCTGGTCTCTTGAGTTGGATCAGGTCTTTAGTCTTGAATTGGTACTTGCAGACCAAGCTAAAGTTTAAAGCTCCAAAGTCCACAACTAAGTTTAGGATGGAAGGGCTGACTGTAGATTTGATTGCAATAGATTGGAATGGGTTAAGGGCAACACTTAGGCAAATCATCACGGAGATGGATTCAAGCCACCTCGATAAAGCCATCTATCGACATCCTATAGTCGGCCGACTTTCCATCCTTCAGATGTTGAGGTTTTTTCGATCCCACTTCGATCATCACTATCTGCAGATAATCGAACGACTCTAGCATTCGGGTTGATTTTGAGGCAACGATTTCTACCTCTAAGTTAGCTCATTGGACATGAATCTAGGGCAATGGGATGTTTCGGACCATCTAGACAGACTTTTGGAACCATCATTCCACTTAGGCAATCAATATTCGCATTCGCAGCATTTCACCTGCTAAAAGCTAAACTTAAATTGTACTTTCAGTCTTGATCTCAAGTTCCCCTCAATTTCTTCTAATCCACTACTGAGCCTGCTTACATTATTGAATCGGGTTTGCTCCCAACGACCTTCCATTGTGATTGCATTACTTAGTCGCCATCTAATATTTACATAAAACCGAAACCCCTGGTCAAAATAGCTCGGGATTGAGAAGTTGAAAAGCAGATCATTTTCATATGCATAGATTCTAGCTGCATAGTCTTCAATATCGAAGTAGGCCACCCTGGCAGAAAATGAAAGAGGCCAGTCGATGGACCGATAGATTGCATCCTGATAGATCATAAGTCCATGGTAAACTACGCCAGGCTTGTTGGTTACTCTAGAAACTTCTAATCGAGTCCGCAATTCAAGATTCTTGTGCAATTGGTTACTGAAATGCAGACGAAAATATTGTCGACTTCGCAGGGTTGATGAATTTGTGAGCTGAAAGCCAGGTCGATAGTTGACTGGTTTCCGCTCACTTCTATACTGAAAGTAGGCAGTCACATTGCGCTTCTTCTGATACGTTACTCGCGCCAAATATTCCTGACCTCTCGATGGTGAGTCTGAGAGGAACTTCAACCAAGAAAAGGAGAAATGATCCGCATACATGCTTATCCGAAAAGAGGAATGCAACCGTACATCGATGCCGAGGTAAATGCCCTTCTCGTCATTCGCACTTGTTGACTCTAAGAAGGCATTTGACTGCAGTGCCTGGTACCTTACCGAAATATTTCGATAGAAAGCTGAGAGGTCAATATTTTTACTCAAACCGATTAGTGCACCATGCACAGTTGCCCAGCCTCCATTGTCACTGTAGGCACTCTCGCCAAACAGGTTGAAATTTTGTTTGATGTAGGTATAATCAAGGCTGAAATTATGTAGCTCGCTTCCATTAAAACGGTAGGTATTATCAGGTCTTGGGTTCCTAATGAGCGGGAGGTCGAAAGTGCTGCGAAGAGCATTTAGAGAGATTTGCAAGTCTAGACTTTTATAGGCTAAACTTCCCCCAAGGAGATGCTGCTTTACAACACCCTTGTCAACTCGTTCTCCTTCAGTTCTATGAAGACCTGAAGACTGGAGAGATGAAATGAAACTTTCAGCAGCAGCATCATTTTCCTGCAGGTTGCCATCTCGCTTTGACGCACTGCCAAAGCACATTAAGGAAAGCCTGCCGAGTTCGAAGGTCAAAGCCGCTCCCCGGAGATATCGAGTTTCATCGACCGATGTGTATGGTCTTATAGCCCTTCCACTCCTCCTAATATTTGACACGTAAGCGCCTTTTCCACGACCGAACCCCGAATGCATGATCAGGCCTTGGCCAAGGCTAATTGCATAGTCACCCAGTGCAACAGTCTTGAGAAAACCTGAAAGGTCATTAATGTATAGGTGTGCACTTGTAAATTCTGGTTGGCCATTATGAAAAAATGTTTCTCCGGGATCCTTCTCTGTCGTAACACCGTAACTCAATTTGTTTTCAAATCTATGGGAAAAACGTGCGTAATAACGATTTGGGTCACCGATATAGCGTGCCCCTGTACCATCCAGATCGCTAAATCCACGCTTTTTCTGTAGTATTCTTCCTGAGCGCAAAAACAGCTGATTGGATCCTTGAGACATCATCTTCCAGATATTTTGTTTAGCGTGGCTTGATTGCGCTACTGTCACGAACCTGCGTAGCAGATTGATCAGTTCTGTCGTGAAGTGCGGGACCGATTGAAGCTCATATATACTAACTAGGTCACCAAGTGTGTTTCGATAAGCAATAAGATTATTGATTTGTAAATCGGTCAGCATCCCCAATCGCCGAAGGTCCGTGGCCGATGCCTCATTGACACTTAAAGGATGCGAGAAGAAATGAACTAAGTCTTCCCCCAAGGTATTAAACTGGAAATCACTTTCTTCATCGAGGTTGTCGAGGTAAGACTCAAGTTGATCTTGGATGAAGCTAGGATGAGTGCTAAGGGTATCAAATTGAGCTATGGCGGTGGTGCAGGCAAGGCAAAGCATGGCAAGAAGTGTCGAATGTAGCGACATTTGTAAGTGCTTTGCTGCAAAATAAAAAAAACCACCTTCAACTAAATGAAGGCGGTTAAGTTTCTAGCGAAAAAATGATTCGCTCAATACTTGTGGAAAGGAGATTAGACTGCTCCCTTAACTGTTTTAACGATTCTGGCAGCTACCTTATAGGGATCTGCATTTGAGGCAGGTCTCCGATCTTCCAGCCATCCCTTCCAATCGTTTTCAACAGTAGCAATTGGTATTCTAATGGAGGCGCCGCGATCTGAGACTCCGAAGCTAAATTTATCAATGCTTTGTGTCTCGTGAGCGCCAGTCAGCCTTTTATCATTGTCTGCACCATAAACATCAATATGCTCTTTTATGTAAGGTTCAAAGGAAGCACAGATCTTATCATACACTTCTTTAGATCCTGCAGTACGCAATGTCGTATTTGAGAAATTGGCATGCATTCCTGAACCATTCCAATCACCAGATACCGGTTTCGGATGATAGTTGATTTCTAAACCATATTTCTCAGCGGTACGCTCCAATAGATAGCGGCCTATCCATGTTTCATCACCGGCATGTTTAGCACCCTTGGCAAAGGTTTGAAACTCCCACTGTCCAGTAGCAACTTCAGCATTTATTCCTTCCACATTTAGTCCTGCATCTATGCAAAGATCGAGGTGTTCCTCAATAATATCCCTACCATATGCTTTTCCAGCACCGACGCCACAATAATAAGGGCCTTGAGGCGCAGGATATCCGGCAGTAGGAAAACCCAATGGAAGCTGAGTTTCAGGATCCCAGAGGAAATACTCTTGTTCGAATCCAAACCAAAAATCATTGTCATCATCGTCAATAGTGGCCCTGGCGTTGGTGGAGTGTGGTGAGCCATCAGCATTCAATACCTCAGTCATAATAACATAGGCATTCTTCCGTGCTGGGTCATCGAAGATCGCAACAGGTTTCAATAGACAGTCCGAAGATTCACCCACTGCCTGCTGTGTTGAGCTTCCGTCAAACGACCACACGGGGGCATCTTCTAATTTACCACTAAAGTCTTCAATAATTTTTGTTTTGCTACGTAATCCTTGCGTAGGAGCACTTCCATCTAGCCAGATATATTCGAGCTTACTTTTAGACATAATTTTATAGGTTTATAATCTTAATAAATTTTTGCGAAAATAGGATTCAATAGGATTTATTCAGTAATGTATCTTATGAAAAATGCTATATCCAATTGATGCATTAAACATGCAAGCAATTGGCATATAGCATTTTGAAATCCTATTAATTGTTATGTTCAGTTGTTACTTGTGAACTTAGAATGAATAAACTGCCGCCAAAAGGAATTGAGTTGCAGATGCGGTGGCCATCCCGTCAGAATCAATATAGATATCTTCCGAACCTGAATCGAGTCTGATTTCTGGAATGAAAGTCAATGGACCACTCTTAATATTGCCGGAGAAAGTCAGAGAGAACACAGAGGCTGCATCGGTGTAAGATCCTCCGAAGATATCGTTGACTTCTTTCTCGGAGAAGAGTTCGCCCCTTAGTCCCAAGGAAACATTGTCATTTAGTGCAAGTTGAGGATACAGCGCTACTCCACTGAACCCATTGTCACCAGATCCAAATATTTCACCTGTTCCGCTGCTATAAGTAGCAGCATTCACACCTAAGAAAAACATGTCAGAAAGTTGAAATCCAGCAGTTAAATCAAGTTCCATGCCTGTATCTTCACCTGTGATGAAGTTTAGGTATAAACTAGTCTCATCATTAGGGGCAAAAGAAACCTGGGCACCGATATCTTTTCCACCCGTAAAATCGGTGTAAGTGTTCCAGTCATTAAAAATACCTAACATAAGTCCCCACTTGTCAGATAGCGCAAAATCGAATTTCAAACCTGCGTTCTGAAATGGTCCCCAAGAGAATAGGTGGGAGGTAGAATAATTGAAATTACCAGTAGGAGAAATAATTTCATAGCCTACAAACGTACCCATATAACCCAGACTCATGGTGACGGCATCAGAAAATGAATGAGCTACATACAGATTTTGAATATGAAATGAACCATCGTCTATACTCAAAGTAGGTATTGATGAACTGCCGCCCCTAGGACCAAAAGATAGATCTGCAACAAATGAAGACTTTCCTACAGATTTTTCCAGGATGAGGTTCGCCATACCAACGGAAAACGAATTATGATCCGGTGCGAAGAAAGTATAATTTTCACCACCACTAATATTTCCATCGGCACCAGAAGAACCAGCGAAATCATACTTGTAGTAAACGTCAATCGAACCTGAGATCGATAAAGGAGAACTAACTTCCTCTTCCTCTTCCTCTTCCATCGCCTCTTCTTGTGCGGCTGCGGTTCCCATGAAAAGTAACGTGCAAAGTGTAAAACTAAGCAGTGTTAGTATTTCTTTGCTGTTAAGTGATAAATATTTCATAGCGTAATTAAAATTAAGGTTAAATTTTTTTGAGTTAAAAATGAGAGATGAGCATTCCCATCTCTCATATGCTATTGTTGGGAATTAGATTTAATGTTAATTATTCACTTGCCTTAATCTACAGCAAGTGCAAATGCCTTATCTAGTTCGGAGTAAGCTTCCATATCATGTTCAGCAAGGTCTAATCCCTTAACTTCCTCCTCTTCTTCAACACGGATACCTATAGTCATTTTCAAGATATACACCAGTATAAGAGCAAAAATGAATACAAATGCACCAATTGACAATACACCAATCAATTGTTCCACTAGTTGACCAAAGCCGGCCATAGATCCGAAAATACCGACAGCTAATGTGCCCCAAATTCCACAGGCCAAGTGTACCGATGTGGCACCTACCGGGTCGTCCAGTTTAAGGGTGCGATCGAAGAAGACTACTGAAAGGGGTATGATGATTCCAGCAATGAATCCTATGAGAATTGCATCTGTAGGACTCATTAGATCTGCTCCGGCAGTAATGCCCACTAGGCCGCCCAGTATACCGTTTAAAACCATTGATAGATCATGAGATTTAAACATAAAGTACGAGGTGAAAAATGCACCGATTGCACCAGCTGCAGCAGCTAGAGAGGTGGTGACAAATACCAATGAAACGAGTACAGGATCTGCAGAAAGTACAGAGCCTCCATTAAAACCAAACCAGCCGAACCATAGAAGGAACACGCCGAGTGTGGCAAGCGGCATACTGTGACCAGGTATGGCTTGAATGCCTTTGCTTGTGTATTTGCCTTTGCGAGCACCGAGAACGATGATACATGCTAGTGCAGCCCATCCGCCTACGGAGTGTACGAGTGTGGAGCCTGCAAAGTCATAGAAACCTCTAGCATCTAACCATCCTCCACCCCATTTCCACATACCAGTGATAGGATAGCAGAGACTCACAAAAACAAGGGTAAAGACTAAGAATGAATTGAGCTTCATTCTCTCAGCTACTGCACCCGAGACTATCGTGGCACCCGTGGCTGCAAACATGGCTTGAAAAATGAAGTCGGTCCAATAGGAATAGCTGCCATCAGCATATTCGATCGCTCCAGCAGCTCCTTCTGGCATATCTAAACCGAAGCCGGCAAAACCAAAAAATCCACCAGCAGCGGATTCACCTGGATACATCAGGTTGAATCCAATGAAACAATAGGAGAGTAGGCCGATAGAGATGATCATACTATTCTTAAATAGAATATTGACCGTATTTTTCTTTCGGACAAATCCGGATTCTAAAGCTGCAAAACCAAGGTGCATGATAAAAACCAGCACGGATGCAATCAAGATCCATAAATTATTAG
>JABDMH010000011.1 GCA_013001595.1 Saprospiraceae bacterium
TAAGTTTTCGCGATTGAATCATAGCACCGCTATGATCATTGAGAGAAGGCTAGTGCAATGCTATATTTTGAAGCAATTGCAAGCCGTTATCGATTTTCTAATCTATAATCTGGATTTAATACCTCGATGGTCAAAATCAAAGATGCACGCGCTGCTGCTCGTAAAATGAAAGAGCCCAGTAGATCAATCAAGCTTGTCTACCAGGCTCTTTTACATTTTACGAATCTTTTGATTCTCTGCGGAGGAAGAGGGATTCGAACCCCCGGTACGCGTGAACGTACGCCGGTTTTCAAGACCGGTGCATTAAACCAGCTCTGCCATTCCTCCTAAGTCTTACCCACTCCCTTGAGTAGGGATGCAAATATAGAAAAGTCACCATTATGAATGCAGAAACACAGCACTTTGTCGATCAACATCTCTGCAGCTATGCCCTCGAGCGTACATATACGACTGAATCTATATCTTAGGCCATTAAACACAAAAACATGCACCGTCGACAGATACTTGCACAGATTCCTTGGATCATATCGGCTACCAAGCAGATGCTAAAGGGTCGAGCCTTAAAAAAGCGACTAAAATCCTTTGGTCTACAGCTCTCTACCATCACTCCTATCTTGATGAAGGACTTTGAGGGCACACTGCGTACAGTAGCTGCAATTGGCTATAATTCAGTAGAGTTCTCGGCGCTGGGATACATCAACCAAGAACCCACTAAGGTGAAGGACCTCTTGGCTGAATTGAATCTTAAAGCTCCGATTGGCCGGGTTAGCTTTAAGGTTCCATCCGATTTTATGAGCATGCCTCGTGAACAACAAATGAAAGTATTCGGACGCCAAGGGACTATGGATAGTATCGTCGAACGCATCGACCAGGCGATTGGTGAGGCAAAAATCATGGGACAAAAGTACCTCATTATTCCTGCCATCATGCCACACACTTTCTCAGATATGACTCAGATCAAATCCATGATATCCGCACTGAAATCTGCCGCTCAGAAATGCCAAGATGAAGGCATTCAACTTGGGTACCATAATCACAATTGGGAATTCAATGAAGTCGATGGCAACATTCCATACGAGATAATGCTGAAAGAACTGCCTCCAGCTATGTTCACCTTTCAACTGGATACATACTGGATTAAGAAAGCAGGATTGGATCCCACAGACATGTTGGAACAATATCCCAATCAATTTTCGAGCTGCCACTTTAAAGACATCGATGCCGATGGTCAATTTGAAGATGTCGGCTACGGCAATATTGACTTTCCCAGGTTCACAAAGAAGGCTGTAAAATTAGGCATCCAGCATTTCTTTGTAGAGCGAGATGGCCCTGAAAAACCGATGCACGCCATTCGCAGGTCTTATGAATATTTGCAACAAATGAAATATTGACGGGTTACTGGCGGGCTGACGTTTTAGCGGGATAGTGGTTGGTGAGTTGAGGTGTTGGGCGTAAATAAACGCTATGTTTTGAACTTTGTGCGTTTACTAATATATCGAGGTTTGGCTCCAGGATCCTGGCTGTTTTCACGTCTGGGATAGTGCAATTTTCTGCAGTTCTAATCGGGCTTGGGTGCAGGTTGGCTCACGTATCCAGGTAAAACATAAAAAGCAGAAAATGTATATAGACAATACAAGTTTATTAAATCATTTCACATAAAATCCGCAGCATGTAGATGCCGCTCTTGTTGGGGATTTGTCACCTGCAATAACGACGAGACAGAGCAGGTTCTGCAACCTATGTCAATAGTTTTTATTCGCGCCCTTGACGCACTGAATACTAGCTCTTGGATCAGGAAATATCATCAATAGCCTTTAGATCTTCTGCAATACACAGAGTACCGTCGACGTACCAATGGCTTTGATCGCTGGCTGAGTTCTGCCATCAGCATGCCGAAGAACCAATTTTATTCACCTGCCAACTATATTTTTGCATCGGTATACTAAGATCTTCGATTTGTTGCATCAGCCCATCTTAAGACCTTATCCAGGTCATTTGTTCTTCGATCGAGCCGACAGATGGCCGATCATGATTGTCTTCATACAGTACCGTGCAGGACACGGGAATATGAAATTCCTCCTTGCAAATATTTTCTGTGGATGTCTGTTGGTCTTCCATGAGTATAGCCGACCAATCCACATTGGCCTCAGGAAACCTTAGAGAATGATCATAATCAATTTCAGAAATACTCGGCCGATATCCGCGCTTGAAAAAATATGGCCAATAGCTGGCAGCATATCGTTCGACATATTCGTCCTTAGCTTTGAATAGGACGAAATGGGGAGAGGCAAAAACATTCGGGCGGACAACTTCACCCGTCGTACATATTTCTCTCAGCGCTAGATTGATCAATGGATTCTTACCGATACCGCAGGCCCAAAAACTCACCCTAGTTTCTTCATCCACCGACTGATTATCCAACCTAGGAAAACGATTTTCCCTAGCCGCCCGAAACAATTCCTTAGGATAAGCCCTGGGTCCTTCTGGCCACATGGCTAAGGAAAGGCCGCTCCACACATTGCCGTGCAATACTATATTGATGATACCCCATGGTTCTGTATCAGAAGCATGAGTATTTAAATAAGAAAGTACACTGCTGAGGTCCCGACATGATTTCACAATCGTCATGGTTGATTCATCAGGGTGCCAAAGGAAATGATGCTCTGCCAAACCAAAATATTGCTGACCTGGTTTGTCTACTCCCATAATAAATGTCACGCTTGGTCGCTTCGAATAAGTAATAAATCTTTCCTGTGAATTCAGCCATTTAGGTTTTAGCAAAACAAGATACATTCCAATAATCGGCAATATCGATATGACACAAACAACTAGCAGGTTTGACTTGACCTTTTCTACTCTCTTTTGCTTTTTGGCCAATTGGCGCATTGGCATGTTGGCTGGTTTGGGTCTTGGTGAGCTCATTCGGCCAAAAAAAATCGGTCACTACCATGGGATTCATTGGTCAGCATTTCTCCATTCTTGTCAACTGACCTATTTGTTCGTGTACATCGAGCATGCATTGTGAACATCGACCATGTGGTGTCCTACGATGACGACAGCAATCAGTTGGAGATGTCTAATGGCACTTCCATACCAGTATCGAGGAGAAATAAGAAGGAGTTGATCAGCTGATTTCATGTGTTGTGAGCTTCCCCACAATCAAATCTTTTTACAAGTTCAATACTTATGAGCTGCATATAATTTCTACACAAAAAAAGTGCTTCTGCTATGATTCTTCCCGGAGCACAAAGCCAGTGCCTTATTTTTTCAGCGCCACCACTGAGGCGATGTCATTGGGTGCTTCGGCAGGAAGAGAAACGATCCAACCGTCGGCATTTTTTTTCAGATCCACTTTGACGTTGCCCTTGTTGGTCCATAGTTGGGCTTCTTGAAATGGCATTCCCTGGTCGGGTATCGTGAGTTTGCCGTCCTTTGGCCAATCAAAAATGTGTACGAATACTAGATTGTCTTTTTGGGTATATCGACCCCAAGCAGGCTTATCGAACGGACTGGCGCTGGTGCCATAAATAGCCTCGCCATTGGTTTTCATCCAGGTTCCGATATCTGCCAGGCGCTTGACACTGGCTTCCGGTATTTCACCCGCTCCAGTAGGCCCAACATTGAGCAGATAATTTCCTCCCTTGGAGGCAATATCGATTAAATTATGAATGAGGGTTTCCGCAGATTTCCAATTTTGATCGAAGTGCTTGAATCCCCAGGTGTCATTCATGGTCATACAAGATTCCCAATCTACACCAGCCAGCCCCTGGTCTGGAATTTCTTGCTCCGGTGTGCCGAAGTCTCCAGCAAACTCACCTTCCTTGTTCATGCCTTGCATGCCTTGCCGTCCTTTGTCTACTCGATTGTTTATAATCATATCCGGATCGGCATCTACGATTTCTTGGTACAGTTCCTTTCCCATTTCTGTGGTGTAATCGGGGATCCATTCACCATCAAACCACATCACGCCAATATCTCCGTAGCCCGTCATCAATTCCTTTACTTGCGGTTTCAGATAGTTCTGAAAATAGCGGCTAAAATTGGGGTTGACGGATTTGGGATCGCGGCTGTTGTAATTGGGTTCATTGATGGCCTGTGCATCGGGATGGTGCCAATCCATGATGGAATGATAGAAGCACAAACGAATGCTTTCGCGTTCACAAGCATCTGCTAGTTCTCTGAGGATATCTCTTTTGAACGGGCTAGCATCCAGCACATCCCAATCCGTCACTTTCGAGTCCCAGAGACAAAACCCATCGTGATGCTTGGAGGTAATCACCATATACTTCATGCCTGCCTCCTTAGCGAGTGCAACCCATGCCTGCGCGTCAAACTTCACCGGATTAAATTGTTGGGCATAGGTTTCATATTCCTTGATAGGAATATTCAGGTGGTGCATGATCCATTCACCGATCCGATCTGTACGCTTTCCCATATGCTCTCCTGCTGGCACCGCATAGAGCCCCCAGTGAATAAACATGCCAAAGCGGGCATCACGCCACCAATCCATTTTATCAGTTGGTTGGTCACTCAACTCCATAGATGATTCGTCAGCACTAGGTTGGCTTATCACAATGCTGGAAAGAACAAACATCGATACCAGAATAATCAGAATACCTCTCACTTGTAATGAATTTAATGGTTAGATCTGCCATACAGCTTTTCATGGCACGGATCTGCACCATGACTGAATGGCAAAGTACACTTGATGCCATCCCTGAGCAAGGATCCTGCGCATCGTAAGCGGTGATCCTCGTCTCCCCTCAGCTGAGGTTGGATTTTGGTGTTTAGGTAAAAAGTAATCAGGCTGAGCCTTCAGTTTTGAAAAGGAATTGCGCGATAGACTGAGAGATCTCAGTCCTAAAATCTACCAAATCTTTAGCATTTTACCTCTGGCCATTTGACCACCAACCTGTACACGATACCAATATAGTCCCGGATTCAAATGGCTATCGACAGCGATTTTGTGGTAACCCGCATTGACCATTCCATCAGTGATCGTAGCCACCACTTTTCCATCTAGACTAATTATATCGATCCTAACCCAGATTCTTTCGTCCAGATCCAAAGGAATCACAGTTTGATGTATATACGGATTTGGATAGTTTTTGCCTACATGAAAAGCTTGTCTTGATTCTTCAGGAGAAGATGTGGTGGCAGAAATGCTCCGAAATATACCATATCCACTGGTTCCCGTAAATAGTATACTATTTTTGTCCAGAATCAGAGGACCGACAGATACGTCGAAGTCTGTTTGGGGAAATCCCATGCCAACATCCTCCCATCTTTCCCCATGATCGGTAGACCTATAAACTGTACTGGGATCATTTACTATATCAACTCCTATAAAAATATGATCCTGATCATTTGTCACTATTGATCCAAAGTTTGCTTTTAGTGGATCCATAAATGCTGTTCCCTCCCAAGAATCCCCATTGTTTACAGAAGTATACAATCCTTCCCCGAGGATGCCGAGATAAAGGCGATCCTTGCTATCAATTGCCAATGATTGCACATGTAGCGAATTTAAGCCAACATTGATTGATCTCCATGTAAGACCGTCATCGACAGAACGATAGACGCCGTTGAAATAATCACCCAGAAACATCTGATCCTTGCTGTTTACGGCTGCAGCTCTAACGACCCTCAGTTCTAGATCTTTGCCAATGTTAGACCATTGATTACCTGAATTTTCAGATTTCCACAATCGACTCTCCGCAACGATAAATAGGTCTCCCTTCTTGGTAGCAAAGATTCCATCTATATGTTCCTCTTCAAAAGCACGATTGTTCCAGGTTTCCCCCTGGTTATCAGATAAAAAAAGGCCATTCCTAGTTCCAGCAAAGATGAGACTATCCTTGTGAAATAAAAGACTTGAGACATGCTCTTTCAATCCGGTTTGTTCCCAGCTAGTACCCTGATCGAAAGAACGAAAAAGACTACCGGAAGTACCGGCGAACAGCGTATTATCTTGATTAAAAGCCATGGATTTTATTCTCGAAAAATACAACCCCTCATTGAAAGAGCTCCAGATTTCCCCTCCATTAACAGAGGTCAAAATACCCCGACCAAAAGATCCGATAAAGAGTTGGTTACCTGATGTAATGGCAAGCCCATCCAAGTAAGCCCCTGTTTGCACAGGATTAATCAGCTGCCAGGTCTCACCTTGATCCATAGATTTGTTTAATCCTCGATTATTGATCGTGACATAAAGGACGTTCTCATTATCAAAAAACATGTTAAAAAAATACCTACCCAAACCCTGGTTCGGTAGGAGATTTTTCCAGGTGTTTCCGCCATCATTAGAACGAAAAATCCCTCGATCATACACGCCCGCAAAGATGTGATTGCTATCATTGAAACAGATCGCTGACACATCAGCATCCCAGTTGCTTCCTACTGGCCACCATTGGTCACCCTGATCTTTAGAGAAAAAAAGACCTTTAGCATTGGCCGATCCAACATACAGGGTTTGTGAATGATCAATGGCCAGGGTGGCTACATCCAGATCCATATTTATATGCCTCCAGGTAGTACCGTGATCCATTGACCGAAAAATACCTCCATCGAAGGCACCCTGTTTTAGACTGAGACCAGCAAAGATGGCCCCTGTCTTGTCAGCTACCAGGGCCTCCACATATTGGCCATTTGTACTTACAATGGATTTTGTCCAGGAATCTCCACCATCCGCAGATCGAAATACTTCCCCCCAACTACCTGCGTATAAAATGCCTGTAGAGTCGATTGCTAAAGCGGATATCCTCTTATCCTCGTCAAATCCTGTTTTTTCCCATTCCGGATTAGCTAGGCTTGAATGGTATATCCCTTTGGGTACAATGAAAGATGCGAAGACTTTGCCAATGGATTCGTCCACGATCAACGTGTGAACACTGGCACCAGGTGGACCTAGTGTGGCCTCCCACATGATGTCCTGGGTACTTGCCCAGGTGCTGATAAATAATGCAAGAACGAATATTAGATACTTTACCATTATAATAAAAATAACCAGGTTGACGGCAGTGGGCAATGACGTAGATCAGGTCAAGGGACAAAGATCATTCCGCGTGCAACAGAGGAGTTGATGCCCACCACGCCACTTCGGGTACACTTGGTTTCGCTCAATGTGACCCTTGTTCTGGTTAGCTTTCAATTTACTGGTCGGGCTTAGCGCTGCACAGTATAATCGAAGACTAGTGGTTGAGGCACATACTTCATCCTAAATAAATTGAGGCAAACCCCAAATTTCTATCGCTACACTGTTTTTAATAACGAATCTACTCAGCGAATACTTTGTTTTGGTAATGTTTAAATTTCCCGGTCAGCCCTAACAGAGTTTGAAACCTGTCTCAAAAAAGAATTAGAAGATAGGCTGAGAGATCTCCGTTCTAAAATCTACCAAATCTTTACCATTTTACCTGTGGCCATTTGACCACCAACTTGTACACGATACCAATATAGTCCCGGATCTAAATGGCTAGCGACAACGATTTTGTGATGACCCGCATTGAGCATGCCATCAGTGATGGTAGCCACCACTTTGCCATCTAGCCTAACTATATCGATCCTAACCCAAATTCTTACGTCCAGATCCAGGGATGAAAGTTTGAAGCGAGTATGGATTTGGATATTCTTTGATAAATGAAATACTTTTCTTGATATTTCAAGAAAAAATCTGTTTATGAAGGTGCTTCGGAACACATAAGAGTCAGAGGTGCCCTCAGATAACCGGCAGGCATTATTAAAAATCAAAAGACCTAGTGATACATCAAAATGAATCTCTGATTAACTTCCCCGTAATCCGTAGACCACCAAACAGTACTTTCATAATTAGTACTCCTAAAAATCGGAACCTGATCACTCGTCAATATTGATCAAAGTCTGCTTTAAACTGTACCCTCCCAAGAATCCCCATCGCTTACAGATGCATACAATCCTACTCCAATTAGACATTTGCATTGTATTTGACTTGCTCTTTACTAGTTGGCATTTCATTTTCTATCACCTGGTATTTTGGCAACTTAACTTGTCTGCGAAGACATTTCAGTGCTTTGTAAGGAATATTAACAGAATACAGTCTTATGATCCAATTGGGAAGGTTACCACCTGGATCCGCATATTGCTGATAAAGTACATCAACAGTGCCATCGTTTAAAGGCTTGAGTATCCATAGTCCCTTTGAAACAGGCACCCTCACTTTCTTGGATTGTTCAGGCAAATAATCAGGCAATGCTGTGATGATAAGGCTCACCTTCCCACTTTCTGCATCATGATAAAAAATGGATTTATAGATAGCATCTCTATCTGAGAACGGAAATGAACATTCATTGTGCATGTAACAAATTTGAAGATCTTGCTCTTCTCTTAACAGCTTTGCTGTTTTTGTACCAACAAATAAATTGGGATACTCATCCACATCCCGTAATACTGCAATCAAGCTTTGTATGGGTGCAGCTATTTTCGTTATTCCTTTGTATTCTGGCAATCCTGTTGAAGGTTCATCTCGAATGTAAACTTTAATACCCTCTTTGGCCTTTTTAAGATTCCATTTACCTTTTTCAAAAGTCAATGACATAAATGAATAGAAGATAAAAACTATTAGGAGGTATATGATCATCGTATGTTTATTTAAAAAATATTTCAATCGCCTCGAATAATGATCTGGTTCTTTCATCGTTTCGTGGTTTTATGAATAAGTATACACAATATCCTCTGCAAAAATTTCACTTCTGTACTGCTTCAAAAAGTAATCAATCGTTTCAATCCTCAACTTGAACGAGCCATGGGGGTTATTCTCATCAATGTCTTTAAAACTGAAATAAGGCGTTCCTGAACGTTCAATAATCTCTTCGACGACTGCATAAATCGGAGCATCGTGACCACACTTGAAGTTTGATAGCTCGAGTGCAATGAGATTAGGGTGCCGTGCCACAAACTTAGCAGCCCATATTTTCAAATTTGCGTTTTCATTTAAAGAATTTTTCCAAACATCAGAAATATCCAAAGGATGCGCAATTTCTCCTCTTCGAACCTCTTCGCCAAAAAGTTGGTCTAGTGTTTCTTCATCCGTTGGCAGTAGGTCTTGTGTAAGTATAGGATAACCTAGCTTTTGGAACCCTTCAATAACACCATGATTAATTCCTGGATCTCGATGATATGGACGGCCGAGGATTACGATTCCAATTCTATTTTCACGATCGAGCTTTTCAAGAATTTCCTTTGCCTGAGCTCGCATAATAGCTTTATAATTAGCCAAAGCTTCATAACTCGCTTCGATTGCAAGCTTATTTTCAAGCTTACTTATTCCAAGGATTTCTTCAAATTGCACAAACATCTGACGCTCAAACAAAAGCGGGTCTGAAAGATTTAGAAATGTATTAACGAAGCGCACATTCATATTCTCGAAAACATTTTCTTCTTTTGTAAAAGCGGCTTTAACTGCTTCAGGAGTCGCAGTGACAGACGGACATATCCAGCAGCCGCGTGTGTTCACTAATTCAGACTTCAGGTCACAAATCATTGGACTAAAAATGAAGTCCAGTGCTCTCTTTTTATGTTTGACATTAAGTAGGTTATGAACATGAGCCAGATATAGTTTACTAGGAAAACATGGATCAATTGCTCCCCTTCTAGAACCCTCTTTGTACAGTTTTTCATCTGTAAAATCAGAGAAGTAAATATTCCCCCTTCGAACACCAAGGCTCTCGAAATAGGTTCGGAACAAAGGAGACAAACTATACATCAACTGCACCCTTGGTATTCCAATTCGTATAGCATTGCTAGGTTTCCTGGTCTGGGCCTCCAGGTCATTATCTTTCAATGTTCGGGTTCCATTCTCTCCGTTTGTAATAACTTTTGGTTTGGAGCTTTTGAAAGCTACATCATTGGAAATCTCAGCCATGTTAGGGGTTTCAGCAATAGTGGCTTCCATCCTTTCTTTAATCTCTCGCATGTCGTCAACATCCTCGACAGAACCTTTTTCACATAAATTACCAACGATAAGTCTTCTGAAAGCCTGTGCTGCAACAGAATTTCCACTATGTCTTGCGGGTGAAGCGTTTCCAATAATTTGATCTTCTTCATGCTTATCTTCCTCGTAGACATCGATGAAGGTTCGAAGGCATTTATTGGTACAAAAATTACAGCGGGTACTCTCGTTGGTCGTTGATTTGTACCTGATTTTTTGAGTTGCATCCAAGCCAATAAAAGTAGTTTCATGACTATCTTCCCAAAGGTGAACAGCTTCTAAAGCCGCACCTATCGCACCACTCTCTCCACAATGCTGATGGACAATAATAGTCGGTTGTTCTTCGTCGGGATGATACCTTGAGCATATGAAATCCACCTGAGCTTTAACAGCAGCAAGGTTGTGCTGCGTCCCTCCCTGCAGAATGAATTTCTTTCCTAATTGTGAAAAATTAGGCATTTTAGCAACGTAGATCCAAATATTTTTAGGTAGCACTGCAGCAAGTCCTGCCAAAATCTCTTCTGGCTGCCATCCTTGCCGTTGGAAGTTGACGATGTCCGTTTGCATGAAAACGGCACAGCCATATCCAAATTTGGGGCTCATCTTAGCTTTGAAAGCTAACTCTGCATATTTTTCAACCGGAACACCAAAATCATTTGCGGTACTTTGCAAGAAGAAGCCATTTCCAGCAGAACATTGTGTATTTAGTTCAAAGTCCTTTACTTTTCCAGCTTTCAGGATCATAATCTTGATATCCTGGCCCCCGACATCACAAATCACATCCACCTCATCGTAATAATGCAGTGCAGATTTGGTATGAGCCACTGTTTCAACAATCGCTGTATCAGCACATAAAACATCTTTTAAAATGTCTTTGGCATAACCAGTTGTTGCAACGCCTAAGATTTCCAATTCAGCTCCGTTTGCTTCAACTTGTTGTCGTATTTTGTGTAAAACTTCTTTGGTATCCACAATGGGATTGCCTTTTGAAAGTTGATACGATTTCGCAAGCAATTTTTTATCAGGGTCCATCAGAACAGCTTTCGTTGAAGTAGATCCACCATCCAACCCTATAAATGCCTTCACTGTTTCGCCCGGTCCAAATACCACCGGTTTGAAGGATTTGATTGAATATTCCGCTTCAAATTTTTCCAACTCTTCAGCTGAGTTAATCAATCCTGGTCCTGCCCATTCCTTTTCTTTGAGTCGGCCATGATTAATGTAGTTTTCCAAGTCTTTCCATCCTGTATAGGTTCCAACATCATTGGGTTCATCCTTTCCGTATTCAAGTGCTCCGATCGCAGCAAAATATTGTGCATTATCAGGAACAATGATCAAATCTTTCGGGGACTTATTTTTCGGTAATGGAAAATTTCTTTCTTCCCAAATGATGGGTATGTTTTTTCGCCAAGCTTCCTGCATACCTTTGATGAAAGTGTTTGGGCCTCCGAGAAGTAGAACCTGAGGTCTTAGTGTGTGCCCTCGTGTGAGAACGGTAAGATTTTGATTGACAATGGCATCAAACAAGCTGGCCATCAATTCCGGAGTCGGAATACCCTGTTTTTGGAGACTGTTGATATCCGTTTCCGCAAAAACACCACACTTACCGGCTACAGAGTGTATTTTCAAGTCGTCATAACCTTGCTGACAAAGTTCTTTGCTTGGTATTCGGAGTTTGGCATTGATTTTATCGATGACTGCCCCTGTTCCGCCAGCACATTTATCATTCATGCTGGGGATCTTCTTCTTTTTGCCAGTCTTGGGGTCCTCTTTAAAGATGATAATTTTGGAATCCTGGCCGCCAAGTTCAATTACCGATCCCGCTTTAGGATAAAGCCTTTCCGTTGCGATACTAACAGCAGTAACTTCTTGGACAAATTTGGCACCGATATGCCTTGCCACATTCTTTCCGCCACTTCCTGTTATAAAAATGCGAATATCTGAATTTTCGATTCCCGGAATTAGTTTTTCAATGCGTTGGAGAAAATCAAGTGCTTTTTCTGCTTGCCGAATTTCATGACGTTGATAATCCTTCCAAATAATTTCATCATTTTTTGCATCCTTCACAACTGCTTTTATGGTAGTCGATCCTACGTCAATGCCAATATATACTTGGGGAGCATTCATTATGTCATTTTTTTTAGTCGATATAAGATGCATTTATGTCTCAAGCTCCATAAGATCTTTTACGTGGAGCACAAAATTAGCTGCAGTACCAACAACATCTTCATAATGTGGTACAGCATACATTGGATTCTTAAGGCCAGGATGGCTATCTACAAATTTTCTAAACTCATCAATTGATTTACCTGTTTCTTTGAGAACTGTATCAAACTCTTCTTTAGCTTTACACCTACCATCACCAAGCGCCATTTGAACACGACTGTGAGCATTGATTTCCCCTTCACCGGAGGTTTCAATCGGAACAAAGATCATCTCTTTGTGATGTTCGGTAACAGCAGCTTGCACACCATCAGATACTGTACTGGGCATACAGCCAAACGGTTTGATGCTTAAGACCATATGACATAAATGATTCTGATGATAATAGATATTCTTTGCAACCTCCAAATATCCTTCACCACCCTCGATCCTTATATTGTAATAGGGATCACCCAATCGCTGCAGTTCTGAAATATCAATAAGGTCATGCAACGGCTCCCCCAATACTTTCACGAGCCGAGAATATTCTCTTTTGTAGAGTTTTTGCCCAAGATTTAACACCAAGTGTTTTTTATAATAATCGAAGTTAGCTTTGATCCAACCAATTGGTTTCGTCAAAGGAGGGATGCCTATTCCCTTCCGATCTTTGAGTCGTAAAGCATGCTTGCTAAACATAAAAAGAAGATATGTCGCAACTGGTTCGGTAAGCACCTCGGCACCTTCATCTTCAAGGAATTTCATTATGTTGTAGTTCCCTTCACTTTGATTGGTCACTGCCCAAAATTCGCCAGTCAATTTCACTTTTGTTTTCATTCTTAAACGATCAACTACGATCGTTTCAAATTTTCGGCGAACCTCTTTTAAGGCTTTTTCAAATCTTTTGCTAACTAATTGATCCAGTAAAACACCGATAAATTCAACACTGTTTACTATACCTAAGCTATTTAATGACCTCTTTTTAAAACCTTTTAATCGGTAATGTTTTTGATTTTTCAATACCTCATGCAAATACTCCAGCGCTTCCTTCTTAACTGTGTTGGTTGCGCCTTTTTCAACTTCAAAAGGACGGATTTTGGCTGTTAATTCGTTGATTATGTCTCCCAAATGGACAGCATTGACAAGGGCTAAGAAAAATCGAAGATTAACATCTATCGCATTTCCTTTCACTTGTTGGTTCATTCCGCCAGATTTTTGGAAAACGATAACTCTGAAGCCATCGAAACCGGTATTTCGCAATACAAGACGGTACTGGTCTTCAATCATTCCAAAACGACAAGGAGCGTTACATCCGGTAGTTAGAAAAACATATTTTTCGATGATTTCTTCTCTGCTCATTCCTCCAGCTTCCAAATCCTTGAGGAATTTGATCAAGTTGCCAGAAGTGAAGTAGGTTGGATTACAATAGCCCGTATTGCCATTTTCACGACCATATTGAAAGGCTGTTATGTTGGTATTCGGTAATGCTTTACATTTGAATCCTAAGCCCTGTATAGCCCCCTCAATCAAATAATCATGCCCCGGAGTGATACCCCCTAAAAGTACCGTGGTACTGTCACGTTCATCAATTGTGAAAGGTCGCTCTACAGGTAACTTATAATGTTTCTTTCGAACGACAGGACTATCGTCAATTAGTTTGTTTTCTGTGATCCCTGCTTTAGTAATCATGATTAAAGGTTTAAAAATGAAACCCATCCACACTACTTCCTGTTTGTTCGTGAATCAAGGAGCTGCCAGGTCTCAACTTGATCCGTGAGAATTGATAATCCTCGATTTTGGACTGTGGCATACAGTAGGTTGGCATTATCAAAGAACATGTGACGTAAACCAAGGCCAGGTTCGGAAGGAGGTTCTTCCAGGTCTTTACACGATCAGAAGAACGAAAAATCCCTCGATCATCATTAGAATAAAAATAACCAGGTTAAAGACAGTGGACAATGACGTAGGTCAGGTCAAGGGAAAATGGTCATTCCTGGCGGAGTAGAGGCGATTTGATACCCACCAAGCCAATTCAGATATACTTGGTTTCGATCAATTTTGCCCCTTGTTTTGTTGAACTTTCAATTATCTAATCAGGCGGAGCGATGCTCAATATCATCGAAGCCGAAAGTGAAGCGGTCGCGTGGAATTTATTACATGTGAGCAGACTTTAAAAACCACGCCGCAACTGTGCCCTTTGTCATTCTTTTACTTCCTGTATCCCACTACCATGATGCCTTTGGTACTATTTGCACCCTTTCTACCTTTCTACTTATTCCACCTTTACCACCCTCACTTCACCACCGCATAATGCAGCTTTCCGCGCTCGTCGAAAAAACTAAACTTTAGACTGGGAACTTGCTCAAGGAATTGCAGGTCTATTTTAAGAAATCCACCACTGGCTTCCTGTGGCTTTCCTTGTACATACAGCTGTTGAATCTCTCCTGTTGGATCTGTAGAATTGGGATCTCCAGCCAGCACACCCGCTCGCGAATTGGCATCTACCAGGGCTCCACATGAAAGCTCATGAAATCCAGAGGGATGGATGGCATGATACTGCCAGTGCCGATCTCCACACACGATGAATAGACTATCCGAAGAGAACTGATGATCGACCAACCATTGGAAAAAGGCATCTCCCTCATGACGGAAGCCATCTAAATTGACATGACTGTCTCGCTTCTTTCCACCATCGGGACCCACCAATGGCGTTGGCGAAATGATCAGTTTGTATCTGGCATCACTGGCCTGCAGTGTAGCTTGCAGCCAAGCTTTCTGCTCAGAACCCCAAATCGTTTTGGCCGGCCCGTCAGGATCTCCATTGGCACTGCGATAATCCCTGCCCTCTAAGAACCACACTTGTAAGTCTTTGGTCATCCGGTGCGTTCGATACGTGACGGCTTCTGCATCGTTGGGATCAACCACGGGTAGTTGTTCACGAAAGTTCTGGATGCCTTGTTCATGTGTTATCGGAAAATCGATATAGGGATCACTGTCATTGATGCGATAGTCGTGATCGTCCTTTTCCCAGTAGGTGCCCACCGATCTAAATAGATCTTTGAACCGTGGCTGGACAAATTGTACGTGATATTTCTTGCGCATGCCTTGCTCATCCTTCACCTCATGACCATCAAATAGTCCCATCAATACTGGTCTACCTCTTTCTTGTGCGCGCACAATGGATTTCCAGGCAGGGTGATCGAAATAAACATTGTCTCCCGTACCCACAAAATAATCCGGTTGTAGCTCAAGAATAGTCTCCAACGCCGGATATCCAAGGTGCTTATCGACACCCATATATTGAAGCGTTGAATCGTAGTTGCCATAATGGAAATGATAATAATTCATTCCCGTAACCACAACCATTGATCGCTCCGCGCTCACAGTGTTCCCCGCGAGCGTCTTGAAGGCTCCGGCTGGACTAACCGTAGTAGTCAGTGTGTCCCGACCATACCTCACTTGATACGTATAGGATTGGTTTGGTAGTAGCCCCTCAACAAATGATTTGATGATGTAATCTTTGTACACGTCAGCTTCCAGCCAGTCTGTGATCATAGATGGTTCACTAGAGACATTGCTCTTGCTCACTTCAAATCTTGCCCATCCATTTGCTCCTGGAAGGTCGCCGACCATTAACGTATCTGATGACGTAAGTCGAGTTTGCAGGATCACTGAGGTCTCTCCAACTTCTCCAGCCATCATGCCTTGGCCGAGAAATGTAGCACTGGGTTTCTCAACGCAACTCAGCACAGACATGGCAATTGCGATCGTATAGATGATTTTCTTAGGCAGCATTATGTATGATTATGGTTTTCATTTTTTTCAGTAGGAAATGGCTAATTATTTCTAGTGGACTGTATCATTCAAATCAGTAGAAGTAATACCGCGCATAGCCGAAGCTATGATAGGATATTGATGATGCAGAGTTGGTGCAAAAGAAATCAATTGACATGCTTAATTTGAGTGTTACAATCCACTAGCCATGGCATCAAGCTCTGCCATAGTAAAGCGCAAGGCTATAATATAGGGCTGTTCTCCAGCATCCCAATGCCCATAGGTCGTAGCCACAATAGTGCCATCAGGCAACGCTTCCAAAGCTGGATAGGCACAGTCTCCACCTTTCTTATTGTCCTTAAAACGGATTCTATATTGTCCCTCCCGACCTTCCACAAGGTCCTCATATGTTCCTACCCACCCTACCCAATCACCATGGGTTGGACTGGCTGATCCTGCTTGCATATGCAATTGGTCTTCATCGCAATCGCTGCATACTTTTTTGGCAGCCCTATACCTGGCAACTGCTGGCGAAATGTCTCTATAGGAAATGAGCAATCTGCCGTCTTGGGTATAGGTGGCCTGATGCCGGTCGCCCGTCAACGCATTGGGCAATGGTCTGGGGGTGGACCAGCTCTTACCTCGGTCATTGCTAAAAGAGATATGAGAATTCATCCGTCGAGCATTCTCCCGCATCAACATGGCCATTTGTTTGCGATCTGGCGACAGTACCATTCCGGGTTCGCAGAGATGGATTGCCCGCGATTTAAAAACTGACTCAGGGTAGGTCCAAGTTAGACCGCCATCAAAGGAAAAGGTCTTATAAAGGGTAAATTCAGCCCAACCATCGCGGGCCCATGTATTTTGTTCGATAGATCGACCTCGGTGGTTGATGTATTTGCCATCGTCATGGAAAACTGCCATGTAATGCCCTTTGCCCGATCTCGATCCGTAATCCAACGAAATCAAATCGCCCATCACCACAATGCCACCCCAATCTCCCAAAGGTGAAAGTTCCGACCAAGTCTGGCAATTATCTTCCGAATACGCCAAGCGGGCAGGATAAAGTCCAGAGAACATGATATGCCGTTTTACTCCAGCTGGATCTTCGACGGGATGGATGGTCGGCACTTCCAAGGAAGATGCCCAGCTTGCAGGCACAGCAAGTCGATCACTCCACGTGGCTCCGCCATCCTCGCTTCGCTTCATCACAATGGGACCTTCCCCATGTCCCTTTGGATATACGCAATAGATGGTCTTACCATCCTCCAACAACACCGTGGTTGGATGACCTAGATATTGACCAGGCTCCTTGTCAATTAAAACTTGCATATCCGATTCTTGATCGAGGTCAATGAAGGGAATGCTGAAGTAATCCGTCGAAAAACCTTCCAAGTCCACCCCTTCATTTAGTATCTGTTGAGCCGGCAGAATGACGTGATGAAGCAAGAAGATTAGGAAAATTACATTCTTTATCATACTCGATTTGGTATTTGTAGTTCAAGGTATGAAACTTCGTGTTTAAGCTGGAGGACCATTAATCCAGATTCGAAGCGACTCCATGGGCCTACTAAGCCCGAGGCATAGCATAGGGATTGGCAAGCTCCTGCACTAGAACGTGTACTGATCCAAGTGTAATAAAGTGACATCATTTCCCCCGTTCGAGCTTGCCAATCCCTGCGGGCTTAGGCATCTCTCACAAAATCCTAATTCCTAGCAAGGTGTTCTGAAGAGAATCCATCGGATTACTGAACCTATGAAAGAACCAAAATATCAAGGCTGTATTTCTTACTTAACGCTACGTAAGCTTCGAAATCCTAAACTGGAAAAACTCGCCATTGACTGAATGATATCTCTTAGTGTACGAGGTTGCATGATGAAGTTCTCTAGTTATTCACTGTTCAGGATTTAGATGCTTTCTCCGCTAAAAGAAATAAGGCCGGTACTCCTAGAACAACATCCTGAGTATTTCATAACCTTTTCAGGTAGATTCGGTCAGGCCCAATTTTTTCTGTAGCTGAGACTGATGTTGCCTGGGTTTTATCTCATCTAAATGTTTAAATATTAACGAAATTAAAGACCCCTTGAAAGGGATCAAAATCGCAGGAACACATTGCTATTTGAGTAGTGTCAGCGTGAGATTTAAATTGCCCTTTAGCCGATCAAAGAACCATCTCCATTTTGGGGGATGATGTAGATTACTACTGCTTCATTTTGGTCGCTCCGAAGATCTAAAGTGTTCCCATACAGCATGACCTTTACCGATCTTGCAATTCAGCCATTTTTGGCCTAAAATATGCTGTTAATATTCAAGGCAGTAAGTCTCCCGGAAGTCAAGTAGAAATGCCACATATCACAACCTGTGTCGAACACAACCAGAAGCCGTAATGTCTCCGATCAATATTCGTTGACTATTGAAAAGATCTTTGCATGCGCTTTCTCCTACCTTTCTTCCTCATATATGGTCTTCCAGCTTTCGCCACGGACTACCATGTGGGACCAGCTCAAGCGTTGAGTGCCATTACCGATGTGCCATGGTCTACTTTACAGGCCGGAGATAAAGTATACATCCATTGGAAAAGTACTGCCTACAAGGAAAAATGGGTGCTTAACCGGCAAGGTACAGCCGCCAACCGCATCGAAGTAATTGGAATCAATGGTCCCAATGGGCAAAAACCCGTTATTGACGGAAATGGGGCTTCTACACCCACGGTGCTTAGCTATTGGAATGAAAACAGAGGTGTCCTCAAAATCGGCGGATCTAGTGTTCCATCAGACGCAATGCCAAGCTACCTTACGATCGAGAATTTAGAGATTCGATCCAGCAGACCCCCCTACTCTTTCACGGATGACAATGGCAATACCGGCACCTATGTCAATAACGCTGCAGCCATCTACATCGAAAAAGGACAGCATATCATCATTCGAAACTGCACATTACGCGATTGTGGTAATGGCTTATTTATTGGCGCGCATAATGGAGATACCCAGGAAATATTAATTGAAAAAAACCACATCTACGACAATGGAAATGATGGTAGTATTTACGAACACAATACGTATACTGCCGGCATCAACATCACCTATCAATACAATCACTTCGGACCATTAAGGTCTGGAGCAGGAGGAAACAACTTAAAGGATAGATCTGCCGGTCTGGTAGTCAGATATAATTGGATAGAGAACGGCAATCGACAACTGGATCTGGTGGATGCTGAAGACAGCCAAGTTTTGGTCAATCATGCCAACTACCACAAGACTCATGTCTACGGCAACCTATTAATTGAACCCGAAGGAGCGGGCAATTCGCAGATGGTACATTATGGGGGAGACAGTGGCACCGAGACTGACTATAGAAAAGGTGATCTGTATTTTTATAACAATACCGTTATTTCGACTCGCACCGGCAACACCACCTTAATGCGGCTTTCCACCAATGATGAGACCGCACACGTATTTAATAATATCATCTACACGAGTGCGGCAGGCAATAAATTTGCCATGATAGGTGGTGACGGGACATTCAACATGCATCACAATTGGCTTAAGACAGACTGGGTGGCCTGCCATTGCACTCCCAGTGGTAGTGTGAATGACCAAGGCAATAACCTCACTGGTTCTGATCCACTCTTTGTCAATTTTTCGACCCAAGATTTTATGCTCAACACCAACTCTCCAAGCATTAATCAAGGTGCAAGTATCCCAGCGTATCTGTTGCCGGCCCATGATGTAGCTTATATCTACCAAAAGCACGGTGATTCAGAGTCTAGGACCATTTGGAATAAAGTCGATGTGGGCGCATTTGAATTTTCTGAATCCTTGTGCACAGACATCACCGAATTCGAAAGTGGATCGTGGTCTAACGGAACACCAAATGACACCAAACGTGCCATCTTAAAATCAAACTACAGCACCTCCACCTATGGAAACATTGACGCCTGTGCATGCACGGTCGAAGCCGGCAGCCTCTTGACTATAACTGCCGGAATGCAACTCAAAGTGGAAGAAGACCTCAGCGTTAAAGGCTTCCTAGATGCCCACCAAGGGGCCATGATCGATGTTCAGGGAAATTAAGAATGATAATGGGCAATAATGGGCCTTAAATCGATGAACACAAACATACTCCCCCGAAAAATAAATTCGGTACCATGTTTTAGGAATTTGAAATCAGCCAATGCGCCAACAGCTGATCAGCTAACTAGTCAATCTTAGATGATGCTTACCTTCCGAGTGACAATCTCATCACCACTGACAAAACGCAAGTGATAAATTCCCGGAGGAAAATAGGTAGAATCTACCTTCAGCCAATTTTTGCCTTCTTTCAACAGATATTTAGTGGCAAATACTTTTTTTCCCTCCTGATCGATGATGGCTATATCTGTATGTTGCGGTCGACTCGTTCCTACTTCAACAAAAAAATGATCCTTGGAAGATGGATTCGGGTAGACATTTACCGATGCTAAATTGAAGCAGTCTTCACCCGACACTTTTTCCTCTTTCAAAAGATATGCACTACCGTCAGGGGTTTGTAAAGTCAGGTGAAAATGATTTTGATTATTCATACCTCTCGGAATTAATAGCTCATACCTATTGGTATCGGTATATGAATTCTTGGCAGTAGCATGGGCCGCCTCAGCAAAATTAAATCCATCATAACTATAGCCGATCGTGAAGGCATCGAGATTGAATTCTCGTATGGTCGACCAGCTCACAATCGGTTGGCAATCCTCCGATTTCTCGATGGAGAAGCTCGAGATTTGCATGGGTTCCAATGTTGCTGCACTCAAGCTCAGGTTGCCAAACAATCCGATACCTCGTCCACCCGGATCATGGATGGGCGAGGCCTCCATATAGCGCACAGTTACCGATTCAACTATAGCATCGCCAAAATCTACCAATACACTTCCCGCATCTTGCCCCTCAAGCGAGGAACCACTACGCGCTGGACCTGATGGATGCCCTGTAGCCACAGCTGAAAAATTCTTGATGGCAACGGTGCTTTTTTCAGAAAGCGTAGTCAAGGCAGGCAGCGTGCTTTGGGCATTGGCGAAGACATATACGCTGTCCTTACGTGGCCCAGAGGCATCAATATCAGAGATTTCAAAAGAAAGGCAAGAAACTGGTTTTGCAAAGAAAAGTGTCGCCTCCACCATACTGGTACCTTGCCCGGCATCGGGATCAAATATGACACCTAGATCATTACCCTTCCCGAAATGCCAATGGGTCCGTCCATCAATATAGGGTGTGCTTATCCCAAAAGAGCTGAAGGATCCACCGGCTTGTGTTGAGATTTGTACACGCATAGCGATCGAATCGCCGCCATCACCCAAAGGCACCATAAGGAGACCTTCTTTCTGACCCGGTTGCCACTGGGAGTCTTTCCATGAAAGCATACCTTTATCTTCCTGACAAGGTTGGCCAATTGCGGCGCCCCATAAACTGACTAGGCTAAGCAATGTGAGCAAAACCGACATGCGACCACTATTAATCAAATCAACAGTAGTTGGGCATCTGCGAATCATATAATGATTTTTCATAATATGAATATACAGCAAATTGTTTGCCAATTATTAACAAATAGCAGAAAAGCATCATATGATTTTTATCAGCCAGTTTCTTAAGCCATTTTTATACTACAAGGAATCCGATTCCGTATAACTTCGTTCAGTGGTCAAATGGTGCCCGATAGCTCCCCACTAATGGATCGATTTTAGCAGCCATTGCTCTACTCGAGGCGGGGAAAGAAAGAAAATACCCTCAACAGTCTCTACCAAGTGTGAACAATCACGATCTGTATTTATTTACATGCTACAGTCCATAGCATTCTCTGACAATACCTATGCTAAATCACAATTTTCTATGAAATACATTCTCATCATATTAGGCATCCTGTTACTGGCTTTTATCGGCGTGCAGCTATTTGCAATCAGGGCTCAGCGCTCCATAGAGACCTATCCATATGTTATAAAAGAAAAATACGAGACTTTTGAAGTACGCGTGTATAAAGCCAGCCTCTTCTCATCTGTGAAGCTTTCCTCAGGTGAATACAAAAAGGCATCTGGTCAAGGGTTTTCAATTTTAGCCGGATATATCTTTGGAAGTAATGAAAAGAATGAAAAAATCGCCATGACATCTCCGGTAGCAATGTCTTTAGAAGACTCAATGACGGTCATGTTTATGGTTCATCGAAAATACGAGCAAAAGACACTTCCTAGCCCCAGTAATTCAGCCATAACATTTCACAAAGAGCCTGCTAAGACCGTTGCGGTGATTAGATTTGGAGGCTGGGCCTCTGACAAAAGGATCAATAAGTATAAAAAGCAATTGACTAAAGCACTTGAGAACGAAAGTATTGGATATACTGATCGATTCCACCTTTTTGGTTATAATGCGCCATATGAAATCTTTGGTCGAAAAAATGAAGTAGTTGTCGAGTTGCAAAGGGGGTAAAGTCTTACAATGGCATCATTATTTCCTTGCCAAACCTATTGCCTCTGATCAATTTCGTGAAATTCATACCGCTAGATCATTCTGTTGTCATGACCACCTTTCCCACCGTTTCTCCGGATTGAAAAAGTGAAAGGGCTGCCAGCAAGTCTTGCATTTTGAAGGTATGACCGATATGAGGTTTACCTAGATCATAATTTTGCAAGGCCTGCAAAATAGTATGCATTTTATGTACCTCCTCATAGAGCCAAATAAGGTTAAATCCCATGAGAGAGCGATTGGTCTTAGGAAGGGTCAACGGATCGATCTTTGGCCGCCGAAGATAGTTCCAAAGGAGTTTGAAGTAGTGCGGACTGTCACCAGACGAAGCGAAGTGCGCTGAACCATAGACGACCATGCGGCCTTCTGGAGCCAAAAGGTCGAATCCGTCTTTGAGTACTCTACCTCCGATACATTCTAAGATTACATTTAGGGGCCGTCCATCCAGGAGTCTGAGAAGGTCCGATTTGAAATCTGGAGTACGTACCAAGACCTGATCATAGTCCTCTGCCAGCATGAACTCCAACTTACTTTCGGATCCTGTAGTTCCGATGGTGTGGGCACCCAATAATTTGGCCAGCCGATTAGCATAAATTCCAACACCCCCTGCCCCACTATGGATCAGTACAGATTGTTGCGGTTGAAGATTGCCAAGATTTACTACTGCATAATATGCAGTTAGTACCTGGACCAGAAAAGATGCACCTTCCGAGAAATTCCAATCCGCAGGAATGGGTACGACGTACCGATGATCAATATTGAGTAAAGAAGCATAACCACCAAATTTGGTAATACCCATAATACGATCACCGTTGGCAAATCCCTGGACTTCTGCACCGCAAGCCACAATTGTTCCAGAGTATTCCAATCCGGGGGTAAATTCTCCCTTTGGCGTAGCATCATATAGACCCCAAATGGCAAATAGATCTGCAAAGTTCAGCCCAAATGCATACACTTCAACCTGGACCTCAGTAGCGGCGGGTGGATCCAAATGATCTGTAACCAAGGTGAGGTTACTGATTTTTCCTGCCTTGAGTCGATATACTTTTCGCTGCATACGTGTTAATCAAAACTATAGATCCCTTACTCTATGCTATAATCAATGTCGGCACGCAGAGGGTCCCGCTTTGCAAGCTCATGCATGACAATGGTAGCCGCCACCGCACCAAAAAGAGTACCAACCAACGGGCCTATCACCGGGATAAATATAAGCACATACAACACCAAACCGATGGCGGCAGCAGCCCCAGAAAATCGCAGGGTGTGCTGAAAACTTGGCTTGATACCCATCCCATTCAATTCATTATAGTTGTCTACCAAAGCAAATCCCAAGAAGAAGCACTCCATAAGAAAAGAAAGTCCTTCCTTCAAAAAGGTCAACCCTATAATACTCAGTGCAACACTGATCAAGATCTTAACAACCACTTCTGCGATCCAAATAAACAGAGACACTTTTATCATGCGGATTTGAGCAGATATAAAAACTTTGGCAGTGAGCTGTTCTACCTCACCTGTCAGCACAGATCGAGTTTTAATCACAGCATGGAAAATCAGCAATTCCATAACTATGAGCACCAGGTACTTGTACGCCCCACTGTTAAAGAGATTGAATTCCGAATTAAAAACGGTCGAGAACAGACTGGCCGTTTGAATCCCTATATCCGCAACATCATCGATTTTGACCCCTTGCCACCAATCGAGAATGGCCTGGAGGAAAGTCAGACCAGATGCGAGACCCAGCAACAGGATGGCGAGAAGTACTAGCTTATGTTGAGAAAAACCCTTCCACAGCTTGTGCCGGGACATGAAACTTGGCAGCCTAAAGAAGGTTGCTATGGCTAATGCAAAGTCAGAAATGAAATTACCTACCATGATAAAGAAGCTATTCGCTACAATAAGGACAATTTAGTGTAATGCCAATCCCGAAAGTCGAACTATTTTTGACTATTTTCTGCCAAATTTTAATTTACATCGATGAATTTGACTTTTATACACACCCTGCTAATAGTGCTTATGGTCAACCTCTCTGCCGACGCTCAGCGCAGAGAACCTTTGGACATCACCATTGATTTCGAATCATACGATCCACCCTCCACATTGGTGGTGCCTGAAAATCCCGTCTCGCGAGCCAAATATCCTTTTATTGATATTCATAATCATCAGTGGCGCATGGGTGAAGGAGATCTCTCAAAATTGGTTTCAGAAATGGACACTCTCAACATGCAAGTCCTGGTAAATCTAAGCGGTCGTGGTGGTGCGGCTTTAAAAGCCATGACGGACAATGTTAAAAGTCAGGATTTTGAAGATCGGCTCGTGGTCTTCACCAACATCAACATTCAGAGCATTGATGAACCGGACTGGTCCGAAGAGACGGTAAAGCAACTAGAATTTGATGTGGCTAATGGCGCAAAGGGACTCAAGATCTTCAAGAGCCAAGGCATGAGAAATAAAGATAAATCCGGCAATCGCATTCCAATTAATGATCCACGCATTGATCCAGTATGGGCGAAATGTGGTGAACTCGGCATCCCCATACTCATTCATTCGGCAGATCCTCGTTCTTTCTGGCTACCACATGATAGCCTCAACGAGCGATGGCTGGAGCTAAAGCTTAGACCGGGCAGAAAAAGGGGGCCTGACAATCCCGCCACATGGGAACAAATTATTTCTGAACAACATGACATTTTCCGCAAACACCCCAACACAACATTTATCAACGCACATTTCGGATGGTTTGCTAATGATCTTGCCAAACTATCGGAACTTCTAGATGAATTACCGAATATGTATGTAGAATTCGGAGCAGTGATTGCTGAATTGGGCAGACAGCCCAGAAACGCCGCTAGGTTCTTCGAGCAATACCAGGACCGCATCCTTTTTGGCAAGGACGCCTATCATCCGCAAGAATATTTCACCTATTTCCGTGTCTTGGAAACAGCTGATGAGCACTTTCCCTACTACAAGCGCTACCACGCATTCTGGAAAATGTACGGCCTCGATTTACCAGATGAAATTCTGAGAAAAATCTATTATAAGAATGGAGCGAAATTGCTGGGGCTAGACCTAAACCATTTTGAATAGCCATGTAGCCCAATAACGTGAGCCCTAGCTTCAGCTGATGATTTACATACAGCGAAAAATGTAATTTGGTGGGATGTATGACACATTGATTTCTGCGAAAACACTAGGCAAGCATCTAAATAAAGGCTGGCTAATAGTCGATTGTCGTTTCTCACTTAGTGATAAGGCTTGGGGAAGGGAAGCATACCTAGATCGTCACATTGCTGGCAGTTATTATGCACATTTGGATGACGATCTCTCCAGCGAAATCATTCCAGGTAAAACAGGTAGACATCCATTACCATCACTGCAAGATTTTGAAGAGCTCCTATCCTCTTGGGGTCTCAGTCAGAATGAGCAAGTGGTCATCTATGATCAAGGTCCTGGTGGCATTGCTGCAAGGCTCTGGTGGATGTTGCATTGGGTAGGACACCATCAAGTGGCAGTCCTAGACGGAGGATGGGCTGTCTGGATCGCAGAAGAATTACCCACTTCATATGTTCTACCCATCAAAAAGTCATCAAATTTTCAAGTCAAGGAAAGGAGAGGCTTGATCCGCTCCGCCAAAGATGTAGAACGAATTCGACAAGATGACCAACATATTCTCATCGATTCCAGAGCGGCTGCACGATATCGTGGTGAAGAAGAACCCATTGATCCCATCGCTGGACACATTCCGGGTGCCGTAAATCGCCCCTTCAAGGACAATTTGCTTGAGGGAGGATTGTGGAAAGATACAGAGTTGCTCAGGAAGGAATTTGAGGGCCTTGTTGCAGATAGGGATGCCGAACACACAACCTTTTATTGTGGCTCGGGTGTAACCGCCTGTCATAATATCCTGGCTTACAAACATGCCGGCTTGGGTGAGGCGCTTCTGTATCCTGGCTCTTGGAGTGAATGGATAAATAGGGAGGAGAGAGCGAAAAGGGTAAAGAGGGAGAAAAAGTAGAAGAGGGGGAAGAAGCAGAAGTTTTGTCGTTCGGCAGCTTGAACCTGTTGATCAGCATTGTACCAGTCGGCGACTCGCCAACAACCCTAAGCAGCTCACATGCCAATGCGCTGATTTTCCCAAAGGAAAAAGGGAGAAAAGGTAGCAGAGATCTAAGGAGTATACAGGGTATGTAATTGTAAAGCGGGACTACTAAAATCAAGTTTCTTGTTAAGTAGCTTTGCACCTGCTAGTCAGCATTTTGACTATCGATGACTCTCCAACCACCCTAACCAGCAAACATGCCAATGCGCCAATTTGCCAATCAGCTCACAGATGCAACAAGTGTCTCCACCTGTTCATTAAGGGCAGCATCTGTGGGTTCTCTTTCAAGATTAATATCAACCCGCAAAGCCTTGAGGCCAGATGCACCATCAAGTTCTTCCAGTTCTAGTATTTCAATCTCACCCTGCAAATATTCCTTTGCCCTGAGATACTGCAAATACTTTTGATATTCCCTCAGCTCATTATGATTGGAGTAAACGATGACCAATTTGCCTGGCTGTGTCAGACGTTCTTCAGTATTACGAACTTTCGATTTGTCAATCCTTTTCTTGATGATCTCATACCTAACGTTGTAGGCGCCATCGACATCAAACTTCTTCTCATCCAGTCTAAACCTTATGTCAATGGGTGCATCCTGGACAAGTATTAATGAGGCGATCCTGAGCGGCACTTCAAATGATGAACTCATTTCAAATAGTGCACGTTCAATTTCGCATGTGGTGATCAGCTGCCAGATGCGCAAGTTTTTCAGATACATTTCGTGGTATCGTCCATCATCTACCAGTGACTGACCAACGTACATATTATACTCGACTCCGTCTGTTTTATATTTTTCAAAATAATGTGGAAACATAGCCTGCGCATTGGCCTGGGCCTTCTCGATCAAAGAACCAATCTCTTCATTAATGGTAGTGACGGTGTCTTCATACTTTTTCCTTCCCTCATAGACACGCTTCACTTTTGTATCTATGCGGTCCGTATAGGTTTGCACGGCCTCTGTAAGTTTTCCATTGCGATCCTTGAACTGCTCAAAAACAGGATCGATTTCTTGTTTCAGGAAGGATAAAATAGCAGATTCATCTCCTGCATCCAGCTTTTTGTCAAGCTTGTCGAGGTATTCTCCAATGATGAATATCAGTTGATCATAGATAAAGATGTCCTCTTCCTGCTTGGCCCGCTCTAGTACTTCCTGCGCCAGCCTTAGCTGCGTGGTCAAGTCAATTTTTATGCCTTCATCTCTATATAATGAGGACCCACGAATGTCCATTTGGCCAAATAGTGGATAAACTTTGCCAAAGGTTATCTCCTCCATTTCAGCCTCCTTAGGTGCGTTCGAAGTCAAAAGGTTCCGGGCTGCCTGATAAAATCTCCACTCGACTGAGGGATGGATGGCTGTGCACTTCTCTTTGATGATCGCATCCAACTTAATATAGTATTCATCAATAGATCGTTTGAGCGCCGTCGCAAAGAGAGGGACTAATTGATTGAGCTTCTTCTCTGCGACCGAATTGACAGCGTGCGCAACCGAAGATCCCAGTTCCAAGATGCCAATAACTTGATCGTCATATACCAGAGGGCATATTAAGTAGCTCTTAAAATCAGTTCCCTTCAACCGTTTGAAAAGCGCTCCTCCGCGTTCACTTAATTTATCAACGGATGGAATAGAGAGCATCTTCTTATCCTGAATAATGTGATCGTATGAACCCTCACAGAATGCTTCTTTGGGATGACATTGATCCTTGACTAGTGCACTCCGTGCCCCGATGGCACTCATCGCTTGCAGTTGATTATCTGTAAGTGCTGCAAAACCAATGTGTAAATCTTCTATACCAAAATAACGGCGTAGATCGACTTCAATCTCCTCAAGTATCGGTCCGGATTGCAAAGCATCTTTACGGATAAGATTGTTCTTAACGGCCGAAAGGGCATCATCAGCGGTGATATCAAAAATCGTCAGCAGGCCAAATCCAAGCATTTCAAAGCTTTCCGGTGGAATTTTCTGCTTCCACAGCTCAACATTGTCTGCATTATCCAGCAATTCCTCAATCTCTTGCTGGGATAAATCTAGGGCTGCATCTGTCGGACGTATCTCAGCAAAATCCGCATTAAAAAATCCGCGGTATGTTCTAAGTGTGTTGGCTTGCACATTAGGGATTTCGATGATCGTAGGGCTACTCATATCCAGATGTACACCGTAATGTGATGCCAGTATATACATGCAAGAAGTGATGTAAATACCATCCTCATCCTTATTGCGAATGGAGAATTCATAGTCCTCTCCCGCAGCCATAATGATGTTCTCGAACCGTTGCGTACGATTGAAAAAAACCGATCTAAAGAACACCATACAACTCTTTATTTCATTGAGCTGTAATGCCTTCGGAAAAATCGGAGAAAGTAATAGAGAAATTTCCGACTCATATTGTTCGAGCATAGAGAGGTCAGAAAAAGGTTTACGCAATTCCGGGAAGGCTGAGAGTTGTTCCAATACAAGCTCTGCATTTACCCGCTCCCCGTCATTACCAGCTTGCAACATCTCCTCCCAAATAGCAAAAACTTTGTCAAAACTGATCAAGGGAACTATGGGCAGTTCTTGAATTGTTAATGCTTTATTACTCTTCATAGATCGTTCATTTCAGGTGAGAACAAGTTAAACTACGTTCAAGTTTAAAATAATTGGATGAATCGTGACAGTAATATCGCTGAAAGTCATGAATTTCGTCACGAAAACCATACCAAGGTCCATGAAGTGCAGCCAGTTAGATACTAAGTTGATATGCCACGAAACTGACCAGAAAAGCCAGGATGGTCATGAAAGAGAGCTGAATAATGGGCCACTTCCAGGATCTGGTCTCTTTTTTAACTACCGCCAGTGTGCTCATACACTGCATAGCAAAGACAAAGAAAAGCAGCAGTGACAGAGCGGTTGGATAGTCAAATATGGGCTTTCCAGAATCTGGATCTTTCTGTCTAGACAAGTGCTCTCGAATACGAAATTCGTCTTCTTCCGAGCCAATACTATAGATCGTAGCCATCGAACCGACGAAGACTTCTCTTGCCGCAAAGGACGTCAATAAAGCAATTCCGATCTTCCAGTCATATCCCAATGGCTTGATAGCCGGCTCTATAAATTTTCCCAGTTTACCTGCAAAAGAGGCCTCCAACTCCCTAGCAGCGATCAGATCCGCGGAGGCCTCAGCGTCTAAACCTTCGCTTTGAGATTCAATGAGTGCCTGAGAGGCGGCATGATCCATATCTCCCGGGAGACCATAGGAGGCCAAAAACCATAGGACAACAGAAATAAGCAAAATAACTTTGCCAGCCTCCATGATAAATGATCCAACCTTGCTTTTAATGTTGCGCCAGACACTTCGCCAGTCTGGAGTTCGATAACTCGGTAACTCCATGATGAGGAAAGATGACATCTTAGTTTTAAGAATTTTCTTAAAAACCCATCCGGCACCCAAAGCTGCTATGATACCCAATAGATAGAGCGCAGCAAAAGCCAGTCCCTGTGTGTTGAAGAATCCAAAAACTGGTTCATACGGAACTACAAATGCAATGAGTACCGTATAAACTGGAATACGAGCCGAGCATGATATAAATGGCGTTACGAGAATGGTAATCAATCGTTCCTTCCAGTTGACAATGGTACGCGTTGACATCACAGCCGGTATGGCGCAAGCACCTCCTGAAATCAATGCCACGACAGAGCGGCCATTCATGCCAAAGCGTTGTAAAAAGCGATCGAATAGATAAACCGCTCTAGCCATATATCCAACTTCTTCCAGTAAGGAGATTAGAAAAAATAGGATGGCTATTTGAGGTATAAAGATCAGCACCCCACTTAGCCCGGGGATGATGCCTTCCGTTACTAAGTCTCCAAGCCAATTATCTGGAAGCACTAAACCTGCCATACTGCCAAGTGCACCAAATCCTGCTTCGATCCAATCCATCGGATAAGTAGCCCAGGCAAAAATGGCTTGAAATATCAAAAGCATGACTGCTAGAAAAATAATCGGACCAATTAGCCAATGTGTTAGCACCCCATCGAGTCTTTCAGTAAAGGACTGATGAGATGGCTTTTTTGAAACCACATTCATAGCCAAGGCTTCCAAGGTGTGCAGTCTGGAGAAAGTCTCTTCAACCTGTTCCTTCAAGGGCTCAAAATTATGCCTTAATAATACTTCGTTCCATTGTGCGCCAGACATTCCAGTCGATCCAGTTAGCCAGTCGTGATGATGTGCCCAAAGCCATCTTCGATAAAGATTGGGTTCTGGTTCGATCTGCCCAATCTCTCCCAACATTTTCACTGCATCGGCATGCAGCGGATTGATCTGCCTCAGCGGATGCCATTTTTCTTTCAGTCCTGCAGATATCACATCTTTCAGAGCCTCGATATTTTGCCGCTTTCGGGAACTAATAGCAATGACCTTTATGCCCAATTTCTCTGACAGCCGGTCTAAGTCAATCACATTTCCACTTGCGTCAAATTCATCTATCATGCTGATTACCAATATAGTAGGCGTGCCCAAATCAAGTATCTGACTAAGTGCCAATAATTGTTTATCTAAATGATTGGCATCAGCAACATAGACCACCAGATCAGGATGATCCATGCGTGAAGGATCAACTAGGACTTCAGTAGTTACCCGCTCATCTGATGAGTTGGGAAATAGACTGTATGCTCCAGGCAAATCAACCAATTTGACATCTCCCAAATCCGTGAGCACCAGCGTTCCAGAAAAGCCTTCTACGGTAACTCCCGGAAAATTTCCCACCTTGAGATTACTACCTGTTAGGAGGTTGAATAAGGAGGTCTTGCCGCTATTAGGATTGCCGGCAAGTGCAACCGTTTGATTGATCATAAACGGCTACAGTTTTACCAAGATCTGATCAGCTTCGTTATGGCGAAGTGCCATATGTCTGCTATCTACCTTCACATATAAACTGCCATTCAGTGGCAATCTGCGTAAGACCGATACTGCCTGTCCAGGTAAGAATCCCATGGACAATAGCTTTCGATGCAAGGGGCTAACACTAAACTTTCCTAAGAAAGCTGGTCGACCTACTTCAAGCTGTGACAGTTTGGCGCACATGATAATAGCTCTGACGTTTCAATCCGCTAAAATAACTTCAAAGCGTGGTTTACACAATCATTAAATTCTTGAAGGTTCCTACCTAACGTTAGGTATTCCCCTCTGCTCTCTTCCAAAGAGATGGCTTGCGATTTACGTTGCTTCCTCAGCTCCCACAGGACTGATGGCGCCTGGTTCGCCTTTGTCGTAGATCAGTCCAAAAGTCATAATAACGCTAGATATGATAATCACATATAGAAGTACGCCACTACTGAAACCAGCTTGTATATGTTCTTCGGGTATCGCAAAAAAGAGCAGTATGGTTATTAATCCCCTAGGTGCAATCCAAAGTTCTGGGGTAATGCTTCTGCTCATAAGGAGTTTCAAAAAGATAAAGCGAACGACATACAAAATCACCAACACCAACATGCTAATCAGAAACACTTCCATATCGACAAGTGAGGCCAGATCGATCGTCATCCCAAAAATGACGAAGAAGAAGGTGCGCACCAAAAAAGCCGTCTCTAGAGTAATTAGATGAAACTCTTTTTCAATCTTCTCAATGGGATCGTCCTTTCCATCCTTTAAATCATTGCGGAATATCTTGAATACGGTCTGGTGGTTGGATAGGGCCATACCAAATATCAAAATGATTAACAGGGGAGAAAGATGCAGCAATTTACCAGCTGAATAGAGCAGCAACAGTATGGCAATCAGTAAGAACAATTTAACATGTCCTTTCATGTCCTTAAACAGGAAAACCAGCAAATAAGAAGCAATGATGGCCACGATGACCGTGAGAACTAAACTTCCTCCAAACTGAATACTGGCTACTTTGCCACCAGATTCCAATAGTGAAATGATGAAATAGAAAAACATGATGCCCAGGATATCTGAAAAGGCGCTTTCGTAGACCATAAATTCGCGCTTATGTCCGATCAAACCGGCCACGCTGGGAATGATAATGGCACTAGACATGATTGCCAAAGGAGTTGCATAGAGCATGGCAATAGTGAAACTCATAGGGATAAATTGCTGAATGAGCGCAGCAATGCACACCACAGAGGCCAATAAGCACAATAAGGCTACTAAGAGCGCACGGGCTATGAGCGGTAGTTTCCCTCGAGCAAGCTTCAAATCTAAAGCAGCCTCCAGTACGATCATGATCAAGCCCACAATTCCTAAGATCTCCAAGCTTTTCATCAGCACTAGCTCTTCGACACCTAAATACTTGAGCCCAAGACTGATGAGAACACCCGTGATGATGAGCATAAGAACGGAGGGTATACGCGTACGTTCACTGATCAAATTGTAAAAATGTGAAAGCACAATGATGATGGATGCTTCAATGATCAGTACATAGGCATTTGATAGATCGAGTTCAGAAGCTAGAGGAATCATGAGTGGCATGCTAGAGATTTTAGACTAAAATAGCTAAACCATTACATATCTATATTTTTAATATGTAGATCTCCTCTAAACCAAGGAAATTAGACACCAACCACCCCAAATTGCAACTCTCTTAATGAGGGATAGGAATCAGATCTGATCATTCTACTACCTTAAAAGTGGTCCGGCGATTGGCTTGATGCTGCTCTTCGGTACATTCTTCACAAACACATTCTATGGCGAGCCTTGTTTTTCCGTAGCCTTTAGCCACAAGCCGGTCTTTTACAATACCCTTCTTGATGAGGTAATCGACAGCAGCTTGAGCTCGGTCTTGCGAGAGCTCATCATTGTAGGCATCAGAAGCTCTGCAGTCTGTATGAGAAGAAAGCTGAATGTTGACTTGTGGATTGAATGCTAGAAGGCTAGCCAGTTCATTTAAGGTAGGTTCCGCATCCGATCGAATGAATGATTCATCAAGATCGTAGTAGATGTTTTCAAGGACAATTTCTTTGTCAACAAAAATCTTATCAAGGAGAATTTTCTCCTCATACTTCTGCACCCGCTTAGTTGAATCAATTGGCAATCCTTTAGTTGAAAAGGCCAATTGATTATTAAAAAACCCATCGTGACTCACAAAGAAGTCATAGGTCTTCTCTGGAATGAGCTCGATCGACAAGATGCCGTATTTATTAGACGCCGTCTGGTCAAAAGGTAAGCCATCTTCTGTAATGCGAATATCTGCTTCTGCAAGGGGCACACGCATGAGCACTTTACTGTTGGGATCTTCTTCGTCTTCATATTTCTTTTGGAAAACCCTCAGATCCAATTCAAGTTCATAGGCAAATTCCTCCTCTGGTTCGGGTTCCTTTTCTGGGAAATACTTTCTTTTTTCATAGCCATATAAATCGTCTTGACCCTTCCCACCGAGCCTATTCGACGAGAAGTAACCAAACTGAGTTGCGCTATCTGTTGTGGCAGCATAATTGTCAACAACAAATCCGAAATCATCAGCACCTGAATTAATGGGCGCCAGAAGATTTTCCCTAGGCGACCACTGGTCATTTGGCAATAAATACGATCTAAATATATCTAGCCCTCCCATACCTCCGTATGTAGAGGAAAAATATAGGGTATCATGATGTAAAAAAGGAAAACCCTCACGCTGCTGGCTATTGATCCTTGAACCCAATGACTGAGGCTGTTGCCAAATGTCGTCGACGAGATTGCTCACATAGATGTCATAGTCGTTGGTACTCTCTTCAATATTTGCGGCAAAAACCAACAGATCACTGGAGTCATTGAAAGTCGGATGTCGATAGTTTATTCCGTCTTTAACAAAAGGCAGTATGGTCGGCTTACTCCACGCACTTCCCTCGCGTTCACTAATGAGCAGCTTGCAATGAAGGTCATAGTCTTCACGACTAAAACACCGACAAAAAACGATCTTGTTCCCATCGGGAGACATGGTCATAGTTCCATCATTGTCCTCATTATTCAACTGATCATCAAACAGCTTGACATTACCGCTGCGTACGTCTGCCTCAAAAATATCAGAGAATTCATTGCCGCTCCAGGCATAGACATATTCGCCTGTACTCAACTCGCGATCACTGGTAAATGCAATTTGGTTAGGTCCTAGCGGAAATGGTGCATAGTCGGCGTTTGGAGAGTTGATTTTGTCCAGCGACTTTACTACGTAGGGACTGTAGGGAGCATCAGCTTTCCAACTGACTGCCTGTCGACAGGTAGCTACCTCCGTCCGGTATCTTGCTCGATCTCCTATTTCCTCTCCTGCCCGATAAAAGGCATCGGCAGCAGCCTCATATTGTTCCATCTGCTTTAGGCTAACGGCATATCGATCTAAGGCACTTGGTCCATATCCGCCTTCATAGGCAATTTTAAACCACTCTGAAGCCGTTTTGGGGTCCCCAAATTTAAGGTGTGACTCACCAATTATGAAGGCGATGTTGGTCCTTTCAATATTCGAACGTGCTATTCGATATTCATCCTGAAGCATTTCACTGGCTTGAAAATATCGCTTGCGTTCGTAGGCAGTTTTTCCGTCCTTGATTTTTTCCGTGTAGGAACAAGACGAAACAGCGAGCAGCGCAGCAAGAAAAGTAAAAGCAGTTATTGAAGCGGCACGATCCATAGTGGAAATATAACGAATTGTACTTTCAATTAGTTTTCTTTCGACCAAACGAAAAGTGGTCAAAGTTGGGCGTTAGAGAGAGATGCCCAAATTCCCGAAGGATGGATTTATTCGACAGGGACGAGGAGATTCCCAAGCCCACGGGGATTGGCAAGCTCGAACTGGATCATAGGAAAGTCCTGAATGACATACATCCAGGCCTTTACCATCTATTTTACATCATGCATTCCTAAGCCTTGACAGCTCGGGAAAAGTGCTTTTTCTTTTTCACTTCTTTTGCTACCAAATCATCGGTAAGATCGCTAACGATCGGCGTAGCAATAAAGACGGATGAGTATGTACCAACTATAACACCTACGAGGAGTGCAAAGGCAAAACCTTTAATGCTGCTTCCTCCGAAGAAGAATAGGATGGCCACCACCAAAATGGTGGTGAAAGAAGTAATGATCGTTCGACTGACTGTACTATTGACTGCCATGTTGATGACCTCCTCTTTAGACTTTTTGGTATAGGTATTGAGGAATTCCCGAATACGATCAAACACAACAACCGTATCGTTAATCGAATATCCAATTACCGTCAGTAATGCCGCTATAAAGGCCTGATCGATCTCCATGGTCCAGGGCACAATGCCATGAAAAATGGAGAACACACTGAGTACTACCAAGGTATCATGGAAGAGTGCTGCCACCGCACCCATACTATATTGCCACTTGCTAAATCGTATGAATATATAGAGGAAAACCAACAATAATGAAAAAATGGTTGCATACACAGAACTCTCCTTGATGTCATCTGCAATCGTCGGTCCTACCTTACTACTGCTAATGACATGTGTACCACGACCGTCCCCACTTTTGAACTGCTCCATGTCAAGGTTGCCACCGACGATGCCGTTGATTCCAGCATACATGGCTTGCATAACACTGTCGGCCGCAAATTCACTGTCGTCTTCAATACGGTAGTCTGTTACGATGTTAAACGTGTTTTCCGTGTCTACAGATTTTACCTGAGGCTCCGATTCAAAATAAACAGCAAGTCCTGACCGCAATGTTGCGGCATCGATATCCGCCCCTTGGTCAAACTCAATAGTGTAGGAATATCCTCCTTTAAAATCCACGCCTAGATCAAAACTTCTCACAAAGAAAGAGGTTATTCCTGCTAAAATTATGATGCCGGAAACTACATATGCTACCCGACGCTTCTTAAGCCAATCAATGCTCAGATTGGAAAACAATCCCTTGGAGCCTGAAGTCCAAAAGGTTAGTTCTTTACCTCTGGATGTCCACCAATCTATGAGTAGTCGAGTAAAGAGTACAGCAGTAAATAGTGAGAACAATACGCCGATGATCAACACCACCGCAAAACCCTTAATGGGGCCCATTCCAAAATATACCAATACAAACGCCACCAATATCGTTGTTACGTTGGCATCAATGATGGCGCTATAGCTGTGCTTAAATCCATCAGCAATGGCCACTGTATTGGACTTTCCTGCCCTAAGTTCTTCACGGATGCGTTCAAAAATGATAACGTTCGCATCTACGGCCATACCAATGGTTAATAGGACGCCAGCTATCCCTGGTAGGGTCAACACCGTGCCGTAAGAAGCAAGTGCTCCAAAAATGAAAAACAGATTAGTTAATAGGGCTATGATCGACACAATACCTGCCCCACCGTAATAGAAAATCATGAAGACCAGCAATAGGGCAAAACCCACTGCGTATGACTTCAATGAACGATTAATATTATCCGCTCCTAGTGAAGGTCCAACGGTAGCTTCTTGAATAATTCTTGGCTTCGCTGGCAGCTTACCAATTTGAAGAATGTTAGCAAGGTCTTGTCCTTCCTGAACGGTAAAATCTCCTGTAATAGATGACTGTCCACCGGTGATGGGGTCATTCACACGCGGTGCCGATACCACTTCGTCGTCTAATACAATGGCGATCTCCCGGTTGTTATCTTGCGCTGCTTTGGTGGTAAGGTCTGCCCAAATTCGCGCTCCTTGATTATCCATGCTGAGAGAAACGGCCACTTCCTGCGTAGACGGATCAGGCTGAGAAGTTGCCTTCACTACCCTATCCCCTTCCAGTGGTGCCAGATCTGAGCCCCGCTTTTTCTTCAGCGCATATAACTGATATCTACTTGTTGGCTCTCCGGTTTCAAAATCATCATATGGTTTGGCACTCCATTTAAACATGACATCAGGAGGGAAAAGCCGCTTTATATCTTGTCTGGCCAAAATCTCGTCGATCTCCTTACGCTTGTTCTTGTCTGCAACGCCCATAACGGCCAACTGAAAAGCGGTGCCTTGCGAAGTCGGAATATTTAAATCCAATACACTTAATAGAGGCCCCCGATCGCTGAATGGATCATCAGGCACTTGATTTTCAACAACACTAAAAGTGGAGTCCCCTGTGGGATTACCCAAGCTATCCAAGTTCGCTGTCCAAACGGTATCAAAAACCACTTCAGGTGCCACTACAGAATCAACAGCCACTGAATCTCCCGCTTGGATCTGCTTCAAGCGGCGATCAGCTTCGATAAACGCGTTCATTAATCCCGGGTCGTTCACTCGATATACATTCCAGAATTCCAGTTTGGCAGTACTTTGCAAAAAGGATCGAGCACGCTCAGGGTTGTCAATACCAGGAAGTTCTACTAAAATTAGATCTCGACTGGCATCTAAGGTGATGTTGGGTTGTACTACACCGAGTTTATCTATACGGTCTTTGAGTCTTTTAAAGGTTAGATCAACTGTTTCATTGGCCTGACTTCGCAAGATGGAAACTACCTCGCCATCAGAAGTTTCGAAATTGATCTCATCTCGCAAGGCTGGATTTCGGGAAAAGATGCTTGCCAGCGTTTTCTCACCAGCTATTTCCTGAAAAGCCTCTGCAAACAAGGTCACATAATCTGACTGCTCAGATTTAAGCGCTTCGTCAGCATTATCTAAAGCCTGCAGCAAAGTGGGGTCTTTACTGTAGTTTGAAATGATTTCAATGTAGTCACGTAGATCTACTTGCATCACCACACTCATGCCACCTTTCAAATCCAGGCCAAATGCCAATTGTTGCCTCTTGAGTTCCTCATAAGTGTAACTTTTAAGCATCGGGATCTTAAAAATCTCCTCTGAAGACATCGAATCCAAATAACTGATCCGAGCCAATTTGGCTGCGGCGTCTGATTCAGACTGATCATCATAATGCATGGCAGCCTGCTGAGCGCGCTCACTTGCTGCCGATTCCACTCTCTGTGTCGGTAGTATCAGCAAGTATTGTACTAGACAAACTATCGCCATGATCACCAAAAAGAACTTAACTATACCTTTTCCTTGCATGCTATTGAATTCGTTAATTCGCCGGAGGCTGCGAAAATTTCGGCAAATATAAGTTTTTTAGTTAGCAAATTGATCTTAAGTTGCCCTTATATGGCAATCACCTTGGGCACTCCATTATGATGCAAGGTACAACTTACTGTTCCTTTATTCATGACCTTATATATGATAATAAATGCAGATACTATCTGTCAAGGGGGATATAAGGTTACCAATAAATCTAAAGAAACAGCTTCCTGGGGACGCCCCGTATTCATTATGGGAAGTGGGTATCCATCTTTTCCCACTTTTGAGAACTGAAAGTCCTTACTTTCGCGTTGTAAAAACGTGTATACTCTGCACCATCATTAACTAACTTAAATTTTTTTAAAACCATGGGATTATTTTCATTTCTGAAGAAGGCAGGATCAAACATTTTCAAGTCTTCCGAAACCAAAGCTGCAGAAGCTGCGGAAGAGGCTGAAGCCAGGAAACAACAAATGCTAATTGCACTTAGGGGTGTGGTAGATGGTTTGGGGCTTCCCATCGATGACTTAGATCTAGATGTAGATTTGGAGGAAGATAAAGTTACGGTCTATGGACAGACAGAATCACAAGCTGACAAGGAGAAAATCATTCTGGCTCTGGGGAATGTAGCCGGAATAGCTACTGTGGACGATCGCATCTCTGTTGTAACTCCTGCTCCCGAGGCCACTTTCTATGAAGTTCAAAGTGGGGACTCATTATCTAAGATCGCTAAGGCGCAATATGGTGATGCAATGAAGTATCCTGTGATCTTTGAAGCAAATAAACCAATGCTTTCTGATCCCGATAAAATTTATCCCGGTCAGGTGCTAAGAATTCCGCCATTGGAAGGATAAGCAGTAAAGAATATTTTTGAGAAGGGTGTGACAAGAAATTGTGACACCTTTTTTTTTTAAAACTAGGTGTTCTACTCACAGGGAATTCTGCTGCAGTTCATCAGGCCAACACTCAACATATTTGTGTTCAATCCGCGAACCAGGTGCGCATAACTTCTTCAGCGGGTTTAGACTGAGGAGTAAAGTCTCTTTCCATCCGGCCTACAGATCGATGTCCTGCTCCCTGCCATTGCCAGAACATCACTCCTGCAAACCATGGGGTGTCCCAGACAGAACGGAAGAAAGCTTCGTAGCAATTTGCTTGGGTCTGCGGCGAAGCTGCCAATTGTTCATCTGCTTGAGACAACCACCTCCATGGTTCAACAGCAGCATCCAGTGTGCTTTTATAGCCCAATTCTGTAAACAGGATTGGCTTACCTTGTGCCCTACTGAATCTGTCCAGTTTTTCGATCCATGGTTTCCAAGCGATGCATAGTTGATCCACGTTCGGCTCCTCTTTTTCTGTCAGAGGGAAGTACGCCTGAATCCCTATGAAATCAAGTTCTTGCCAAAAGGTGATGTGCTCGTATTCTTCAAACCAATTGGCTGCATAAAACAGTTTGCCATCATATACCCTGCGGACAGCACGGATCAAATCCTTCCAATATTGTGGCCGGTGTTTGGTGAGTTTGCTCAATTCTGTTCCGATGCAGAAAGCATGAGCCTCCATTTCTGCACTCAAGGCCGCATAATGTAAGATATAATCCCTGTAAGAATCACTCCAGAGCTTCCAGTCAGCTTCATTTCTAAAATGAATGTCTGATCTCCATTTACCTTGATCAGTCTGCATCCAGATATGGGGCTTAATAATGCACTTTAAATCCAAATCGTGAGCTCTTGCGGCAAGAGCGTAATAAGATGAATCTCGTCGAGTCCGTGAATTGCGCCGCCGACCAGAAGTTAAAAGCTTCGGGTCATCGTATGTGCGTTGATAGGCATAGGGCACGAGCACAATTTCGTTCACATGCCCATTCTTTAATGCCGCAAGGCCTTCTTGCAAGCTGGCACCCCTGCCAAAATAGTGCATCCCCTTAATCTTGTCCTGTACTTTGACATGCGCCAAAAGCCCCATTGGTACTTGCTTCCCTTGCAGTGAAACAGATACAGGGCTTATCAATCCAATGACCATGGATACAAAGATCAGATACATTAGTTTCGTGGATGGTATAGCCATACTAAATGATCCTGTTTTCTTTCGATCCTGATTTGACGCGGCTGATGTTTTCAGCAGCAATAGCTATTAAGGCTCGACGGGCTTCGCGACTGCGCCAGGCCATGTGTGGTGTTACTAGAATGTCCTTGATATGCAGTACTGGGTTTTTATCTCTGGGCGGTTCTTTCTGCAACACATCCAAACCTGCACCGGCAATCTGGCCCGTGGTCACTGATTCGATAAGATCCTGCTCGTTTACCAACCCTCCCCTACCAGTGTTAATGAGCACAGCACTTCGCTTCATGCTGGCCAGTGTCCTGGCATTAACGACCTCCTTCGTCTGTTCAGTAAGGGGTGCATGCAATGATAGAAAATCACTTCTTCTGAACAATTCCTCTTGATCGACAGATTCTACATTCGAATCAGTGATGGCATTTCTTGCATGTCCCAGAACATGCATTCCAAATACCAGTGCCATCTCTCCCAACCTCCTTCCGATCTTTCCATAGCCAAAGATTCCCAGCGTCTTGCCTTTGAGTTCTGAGACAGAATGAAGTGTATAAGAAAAATCATCCTGAACAGACCAGTCTCCTTGTTGAACCGATCGATGATGTGATTCGACACGATTGGCAAAGGCAAGCATAAGGGCCATGGCATGTTGCGCCACCGATTCTGATCCGTAGCCAACAGCATTGTACACACTGATGCCATTGTTGCGAGCCTCCTCTATGTCTACATTATCATAGCCAGTAGCTAGCATGCAAATGCCTTTGAGATCAGGTAATTCCGACATTTCTTCTTCTCCAATGCGCACTTTATTCACCAAGATCACTTCTGCACCAAGTGATCGCGGTACAATCTCTGTGGGTAATGAACGGTCATAAAGGTCTACATCACCAAGATCCAAAATCGGTTGCCAATCTAAATCACCTGGATTCACTGTATATCCATCTAGGACAACTATTTTCATTTTACAACTTCCATTTTGATTGTCTACACTTGCCTACTGATCCGTCCTCTGGCTAGTACACCATTAAGGAGAGTCTTCCTTTTGCCCAATAATAAGTACCCATGGTTCTTCACTTGGCGCAGAGTACGTGGTTGACTCCGTTTTCTGATCGCTTCCCATTGCACCTGTGGTCGGATTGAACCAACGGAAAGGAGTACCGCTAGTCACCTGCTCCACGGTCACCACACCTCCTTCGGATAGATAGGACACATAAAACTCTTTTCCTTGGCATAACAATGGTTGACCTTTAGCGGTCAAATCCCAACGCTTTTCCATATCTAAGAAATCAAAACCTTCAAAAGCCTTTGATACCAAGCCAACATAATTAGAACCCTCCATCTTGAGAGCTTCGTACCAAGCCTTTTCTTGATTGGTCCAGGTTGACCAACCAGTTTCGTCGGGTATCACTTTCCACTGCCACAAGCTGGCTGCGCCATAGACCACACCCATCGTTCCACCAGACATCAACTGCATCCAGGCATCTTCACCCTGCCACCAACCCAGTCCATTCTGACCACTGTTCATGCCTTCATAGGTGGGCTCACCATTGGCCGAAGCTTTGGTGGGTAGATTGTCATACATGCGCTCCACCTTATGATATAGATGTTCATTACCATGTCCAGTTTGCGCCCATTGAAAATCAAGCCAGGACTCTGCTTGATGGACCTTATTATAATGGTTACAATATTGAGGATGCTTCTCCGCCCACGTCGCTATATAGTCATCGCAGGGGTTGTAATGCAATCCCGTGGGTTGCCCATAGCAATCTTCTTTCTGTAGCATTTCACCACTTTCCTTTATTCCTGGGTCTTTCGCATTATTATCTCCAGCAAGCAACCAAAACGCTGGCTTGCTCCCATATCGGGCCAGCAGGTAACGGCAATAGCGCACATATTCTTCGGCCCCAACCTCCTTACCCAATGTCCTTTTACCCTTCCAACCGAAACCATGAAAAACTGGCTGATAAACAGGTACAATGCCATGCTCAAGTAGAATATCCATCAGGGTATCCAAATATTGATAATAACTCGGCTTCAAATCATTGATGTGACCACTGGAAAGATCAGAAAATCCACGCATAAATCCCTGGTCCGTATTTCTTGCCTCCGGTCCATCAGCCTCCATATCTGGTTGTACCGTCATAAGAAGTGCGCAATTATAGCCTTTAGCTTGCCGGTCTTCCGCATAAGTCTTCACTTGAGATTTGGTGGCACGAAATGGCAGCGACCAAGGAGTATCTCCCACTACTAAAAACGGAGTACCTTCACTATGCATGACGTTTCTTTTACCAGGAGACATTTGCAGTAAGCCATGTCGAATCAGGTCATCTTCTCCCTCATAGGGTACAGACCTTAATTGTCCATGCTGACCATCTAATCCCATATCGCTTGGATCTGATGCTTTAGTCTTCCAACTCCAGATGCTTCCTGTATCTGGTGGTGCAAATCTTATTTTCCAACGGGAATCTCCATCCCAAAAGGCTGGTCGTATGAGGCTTCTGCCCGAATCATTGGTAAAAGTCGCCGAGACATCGATATCTACATAACCGTTGTTATAGCCTTTATCTGAAGTAAGTACTATTTCTGATGTCGTCCATTGCGGTACTTCAGGAATGGTAGCCGCCTTCTTAGCACAGCTGAAACAGATCGAATAGCAAAGAATCAAAATGAGTACTCTCATGAATCCAAGATAACACAATGATGCACTTGGGGCTACGACTATCCCAAAATATTGCCGCTTGTTCATCTTGATATCAAAAACGCGTTATCGTATATTGATAATGCCCCCTTTTATCCAGATCAGTCTCCCTCAAACTGAGGCGATAAATCTTTGTTCCCCAAATTTTCGTCAGCCTAGGGTCAGCCAATTCAATTGTCTTGATGGAAGAAATTAACGCACCTGCATCAAAAGTCATTTGAAGTGACACATCATTGCTATGCCAATGTATGGTTCCGGAATCTATCAAAACTGGTTTGCCCCATGTTAAGAAATTAATCTCTTGCGCCTCCAAAGAATTTTGCAAACTAAATCTATCTTCGACTAGCAGAACATCCTCATCTAAATCATAAGATCTAATCCATTCATTTACCTGCGCATCTTTCGGATAGGCTGTAGAAATATCCATGGTGAAAAGCTGTTCATCTGCTTTGAAAGTTGTACTGCGTGCAGAATATGAACGGCCAACTTTTTGAGAAAAGCCATTTATTTTCGGGACATTATGATAGTCACTCTGCATGGTCCAAATATCATAGCGTTCACTACTAAAAGTTTGTCGGGTATATGTACCTACCCCAACATCAATAAAAAATGGAATATCATCTACGTATAAACTAAATGTTCCCACATCGTTGTGATTATGACTTTGTCCATTATGGCTACCTTTTGCTCCCACAAAAAATCCTTGATGATTCTGCATATAACAAAATTCTGTGTCGCCATACCATGCTGATTGATATATGGGTAACTGCGCTTTTTCCTCTACCAACTTTCCATAAACAGTTAGGTTAAACAAGACTCGGTTAATGTCGCTTGAGACAATGGTATGGTAAGGATCTTCCCGATCCCTCAGGTAGGCAGCAAAATGTTGCATCTCTTCACTTTCTACTTTTCCGCCGTAACGATAGATCAATGCTGAGTTGCCATGTGCTTTTGCGGAAGCATCCGCAAAATTCACAACCCATCCATCGCCCACATAACTCTTTGAAATATATTCACCCATTGACCCTATTATTGGTTCCTCAAACACAGCTACTTGGCCACCGGTAGCCAGAGATAATAGATCCAAATAATCAAACATCTTTCCAGCTGCATGACTCCAATATGATGGACCTTCCTCGCAAGCTCCATCATCATCATAATAATTAATAAATTGATCGACAGAATGCATGGTGCGGTAAACCACTTCTGCCAATACATCTCGATCGTTCTCCAGTAATAAATAGCACATTAATACATTAAAATTGCACCAAGGATTCCAATTATTCACGTGGGTAAATTTTTCAGGACCAAAAGATTGCCACCAAAAATCACTGCGTTGCACATAGGGCTCTAATATTCTCTCTTGCAAGTGGTCCCTCAATCTCATAGAAATCAGCGGAGAAGCCTTGTCAAATTCTTCTCGAAAAAAATAATGCACCCAAGCATAGAAAGATCCCAGGTTTCCTGCACTCAAATCTATTGTATATTCATTGGGGTCGGGTACAGCGAGTTTACTGGAAGTTTGAAAGGCCTTTAGGTGCGCAGATAAAACCCAAGTGGTCATCTCACAAGCCAACCAAGCGCTATTCAAAATCTGATCTATAAATCGCCCCTCTCCTTCAGTTAATTCTGCCAACACAAGTGCCAATGCTGCTTGATGATTTGCCCTGAGTGGTTTTTGCATTATTTCCCTTGAACCGCTTCTATCGAATTCCATGTAATCACTCAGAGTAATTACTTCCCATTGGTAATTTAAATACGCTTCGCCTTCCTTAACCAATTGCTCCCTAATCGGTATTGTCAGTTTCTGCCAACCCTCGCGATCGCTATACTCGGGAAAAGGAACCCACTCCTGATTATATCGCAGATTGTTTTTCAAAGTGGATAAGTTGGCAGCATTTTGCAAGAGGTTTCTTTGAGTTTGGGACAGGGTAGATTCTAGCCCAATAAATACCAATAAAAATACTATACAATAATTACGCTTCATTATTCTATATTCTCATAAGAATGGTCACATTAAAGAATTAACACTAAGATGATTTAAAAAAATACCTAACCTTTCAAGGCATTACGATCCGGTCTAAGGCATGGAAGTAGACATAGGGTTAACAGTATTTATTCACGCCTACCTTAAAATCCCAATCAAGCCAGATTATTCAGGTTACAAACTATCATTTTTCCAGGGAAAGCAAATGCACAATACATGAGATCATTTAGAAAAGTCCTCAGCTATTGTATTTATCTGCTTCGGATCCAGAGCGTCACCATCAGCTACAAGAACTCGATATTTAAAGGTAACTTCTTCGCCTCTATTCAACGCAAAATTTAACTCTTTTTTGCCCTTTGAAAAGACTTTTTGGCCCAGGGGATTTGCTGCAAATAGTCCGTAGGTTCTGGCATGCCAATAGGTTGGATAACCAACATTCTCAGGATGATCGATAATTACAAAGGCTGCCTCTTTACCTTCTTCAATAGGTGCATACAATTTCATCCAACTTGCTCTAGTACCCCAGACGTCACCGCCTACCTCTCCAGTACTGCTTAGGTAATGGCCCATAACACCATCATTATTAACGACCTTATTGGAGCGTGCTCTACCTAATTCATCTGTCAAGGTCAGTGGTTTATCTGCAGGAAATTCCAGTAGACGAGCTACCCTTATGCCAAGCATACCTTCCTTATTGTCTGAGAAGCCGACGTCAACTAGAGCTCGCAAGGTCGTGGTTCTATCAATTACCCATACTTCTCCAATCGTACTGAATGCATAGGTGGTTTCTTCTTGAAGCAGGTGTGCTTCACTAGGATCGTTCCAGTATTTTCGCACCTTAAATGAAGCTTGTTGTCCTCGCTCTTCTTGCGCAACGATGGATGCATGTTTTATGACTCCATACTTTGACTTTTTCTCAGGTGGAATAGCGCTCGAATTATTCCAGAAGTCCAATCCATTAACATCTCCGTAGTTGAGCCATAATCCCAGATGGTGAGGGTGATCCGTTCGTTCATTTGGTATCGGAACCATCGGATAGCCCCTGGTCATCATTCGCTGTGTTCTAGAGTATATTGGAAAAAGCACTGGCTTTTCCATCGCATCGCTGTAGAGGTAGCTGGTAAAGTGATCACCATTTATCGTGACCTTTATACTCTGGTTCGATGAATCATGCGCTAGTTCAACCATGGATGTTTGTCCGTTTGTCCAAATCGCCAAGAGGCCACAAATGCAGCACCCTACTATTTTGGTAATCAGTCGTCTCTTCTTCATAAATCATCTGTTCTGTGAAAAATACAAAAATCGACTTCCTTAGCATAGCCGATAGTTTTTACGACCAATCTTAAAAATGATCAATAATTCCTACCTTCAATGCCTGCAAAAGTATAGCACAATATATGACCTGGCATGTAAAATATTTCCCCCTACTCGCATTATTCGTAATCGCTTTTTCACAGGGTTGCGATCCTTCAACGAGTGACAGCGTTGTCCAGACTAATGAGGAAACCGACAGTTCGGCCATCGTCATCAATGTACCTGATGGCTTTGAGCTAGAAGAACTCTATGTACCCAGCGACCACAATATGGGCACTTGGGTTTCCCTTGCTGAAGATGATCAAGGTAGAATGTACGCAGGTGATCAACACGGGCACATCTACATGTTTAAGATCCCGAAAATCGGTGAAAAATTAGATTCTACCCAAGTTGATAGTATTGAAGCACAAATAGGACATGCTCATGGTATGTTATGGGCGCACAACAGCTTGTACGTATCTGTAAATAAGAAGTGGACAGATACTACGGAGGTAGGTAGTGGTATCTATCGTCTTTTTGACCAAAATGGCAATGGAAATCCAGATGAGCTGCATATGCTGCTGAGATTGGAGGGGCAGGGCGAACATGGCCCCCACAGCTTTATTTTGGGGCCGATGGGAAAGAAGATCTACTTCATCGCCGGCAATCATACCGATGTTCCAAAGGAATTAGCCAATAACTCTAGACTTCCCAATGTATGGAAAGAGGATAATTTACTTCCATCATATGTTGATGCACGGGGGCATGCCACCGATCGAGAAGCACCTGGAGGATGGATCTGTAGTATGGATGCAGATGGAGATGGCCTTGAGTTGATCGCAGCTGGATTTCGGAATGCTTTTGATATAGGTATGAATGACCAATGGGAGCTGTTTGCTTTTGACGCAGACATGGAATGGGATTTTGGCATGCCATGGTATCGTCCAATCCGGATTTGTCACGCCGTCAGTGGTGCTGAATTCGGGTGGCGCACGGGTACGGGAAAATGGCCTACCTACTACCCAGATGCTTTGCCATCGGTCATTGATTTGGGGCAGGGCTCACCTACCGCCGTCTTAATGACCGGCAACCTGAAGTTTCCTCAGAAGTATCGTCACGGCATGTTTGTGGCAGATTGGAGCTTTGGCACCTTGTATTTCATTGATTTAGTCCCGGATGGTGGTTCGTACCGAGGGACTAAAGAAGAGTTTTTGTCTGGCATTCCTTTTCCTCTTACAGATGTCATTGCCGGAAGAGACGGTCACATGTACATTGCCACAGGAGGTCGGGACCTTGAGTCTCACTTTTATCGTTTGAGGTATGTGGGCAATGACGAAAGTACCATCCCGGGACGTGAGACGAGAGAAACCGTACTCTTTCGTCAGATCAGACGGGAGCTGGAGACACTGCACGATGGACCTAAGCCAGTTGCAGTGGAAAAAGCATGGGAACACCTAGATCACCAAGATCGCTTCGTACGTTATGCTGCAAGGATAGCGCTCGAACACCAACCCGTAAAGGAATGGGAAAAGAAGGTCATGGAGGAATCGATCCCTGTCAAGACTATTTCTGGAATCATTGCCTTAAGCCGCATGGGGAATAAAAGATCCCGAGATGCGATGCTCCGAAAATTGATCACCGTAGATTGGGCAAACCTTTCCGAATCGCAAACATTAGATAAATTAAGGGCATATGAATTAATCCTTCATAGAATGTCAAGTCCTGGCGTCAAGATGACTGCAGAAGTGGTCGCCGACGTGCAAAAAATATTTCCTAGCGAGTCCAATGCTGTGAATCGCGAAGCGAGCGAAATTCTGATCTATTTGGAAGATGAAGAAGCTACTAGGCAGGCACTGCACTTGATGATACAACATACCGATGCCAATACCACACTAGAAGTAGCCATGTTAGATGATGAAGTGAGTAGTAGGCACGAGCGATATGGAAAGGTGGTAAAGGAAGTCATTGCCAATATGCCGCCTGCCGAAGCCATCTTCTATGCTGTTCGGCTTAGTCATGCAGAAAAAGGATGGACAGATGGGATGCGTGAGCAGTATTTTCAGTGGTTCTTTGATGTCATGGGAGCGAAAGGAGGAATGAGCTTTAAGGCCTTTATGGAGAACATCAGGATTGCCGCCCTCGAGCATGTGCCCAAGCAGCAACGAGAGCATTATCAAGAATTGTCGGGTGTGTTTTCACCCACCGAGGAATTGGCAAACCTTCCCAAGCCCAAGGGCCCAGGAGATGCTTATAACATGAGTGACATTGGTAAGATTTTGAGAGAAAACCTCAAAAAGGAATACCAGGGATCAATCGAGGATGGCCGAAGAGCGTTCGAAGCCGCTCTTTGTAGCTCCTGCCACCGGATGGGAGCGGAAGGAGGCATCAGTGGTCCGGATCTATCGCAGATTAACACGCGATTTAAACAGCGCGACATAGTCAGCGCGATCTTTCAACCCAGTGATGCCATTTCTGATCAGTATGCATTCACCCTTTTTACCCTAAAATCAGGTGAAAAGAAAGCTGGAAGAATATTTAGTGAAGATGATGATAAAGTGATCATCATGCCCAACCCCTACTCCAGCACCATCAAGGAAGAGATCTTGATGGCCGACGTTGTTGAGCAAGGACCATCACCCATATCACCAATGCCTCCAGGATTATTGAACCCATTAAACAAGCAGGAAATCGCTGACCTATTTGCTTATTTGCTGTCCGGTGCCGATGAGGACTATTTCTACTATGGTGGCACCAAGGGTCTGGAGGATGAGGTCAGTGATTAGTGAATCCTCACCACGGAGTGGATTCACTAGACACCCAATGTGTTAAAGATGGTTTAAACTAGTCTGAGATCACCGCATAAGCGGTGTTGATTGTAGTAATTTACCGGGTTGATGCATTTCTCAGACGCACGGTACGGCATAAGAATTTTTCTGATCCTTCTCTCTGGATGGATGGTCCTTCCTATTATTGCACAGGTCATAACCGTGCGTGATGCGCAGACACACCTACCTGTTGAAATAGCAGTACTGGTCAATCAAAATCAGAGCCATTTTGTAACTACCAATGCCGATGGACAAGTGGCCGTCGATGGATTTAGCAATAATGACACCATTACCCTCCAATTGATTGGTTATGAATCAAAAAGTTTTACTGTAGCCAAAGTGGGTTCATCTGGAGAAGAAATCTTAATGGTTCCTTCTGACATTTCGTTGGACCAGGTGGTGGTCTCTGCAACTCGATGGAATCAACGGAAAAGAGACATTCCCTCAAAGATCACTACCATATCACCCACTCAAGTTCAGCTCCAAAACGTCCAGACAGCTGCCGACTTACTTGGAAGCTCTGGAGAGGTCTACGTCCAAAAAAGTCAACTTGGCGGCGGCAGTCCAATGATCAGAGGTTTCTCAGCCAATCGACTGCTATATACGGTTGATGGAGTACGTATGAACACCGCCATATTTCGAAGCGGGAATCTACACAATGTCATCTCCTTAGATCCCTTCGCCATTGAGCACACGGAAGTATTGTTCGGACCGGGTTCAATCATTTATGGTAGCGATGCCATAGGAGCGGTTATGAGTTTTCGCACCATCGAACCTCAATTGAGTTTGACCAGTAAACCCTTGGTGAAAGGCAAGGCAACTGTACGTTATGCAAGTGCCAACAAAGAAAGAACGGCACATGCCCATGTAAATGCTGGATGGAAAAAATGGGCCATTGTTTCGAGCGGAACGGTCAATTATTACGATGATCTTCGAATGGGCAGCAATGGTCCTGATCAATATTTAAGGCCGTTCTATATCAGTCGAGAAGGAAATCAAGATGTATTGATACAGAGCGAAGATCCGGCAGTACAGAGACCTACTGGCTATCACCAGCTAAATCTTATGCAGAAAGTAAGGTTCCGCCCCAATCAAGATTGGGATCTTCAATATGGGCTGCTCCACTCCACCACTTCCAACATACCAAGATACGATCGATTGGTACAAGAAGATCAGGGTACTCTCCGCGATGCAGAATGGTACTATGGTCCCCAGGATTGGACCATGCACAACCTAGCCATCTCCCACCAAGGTCAGGGCATATATGATCAAATGAGTATGCGTTTGGCTTACCAATCATTTCGCGAAAGTCGATTTCAAAGAAGACTAGGCAGCTCCAAACGTACCGAGCGCATGGATGAGGTTAGTGCTTTTTCTGCCAACCTAGATTTTACTAAAATGTTTGCTAAGTACTCCCTGTACTATGGCTTTGAGTCTATACTAAATGATGTCAGATCTGTAGGGCAGGCAAGGAACATTCAGACTGCATTTCTTGAACCGGCAGCATCACGCTACCCCACTGCCAACTGGAGTTCCTATGCGCTCTATATTTCTGGTCAACATGCCTTGAATGCAAAAACCAATATTGAAGCTGGTTTGCGATACAGCATGTTCATGCTAGAAGCAGACTTTTCTCAAAATCTTACATTCTACCCACTTCCTTTCCGAGAAGTCGAGATTAATACTGGCGCAATAAATGGAAGTCTGGGTATTGTGCATCGACCCACTGATCAACTATCGTTCAGTGCGCAACTCACCACCGGTTTTCGCTCTCCCAATGTCGATGATTTGGGCAAAGTTTTTGACAGCGAACCTGGGGCAGTGCTTGTCCCAAATCCTGATCTACAGGCAGAGTATGCTTACAATGCGGAAATCGGAGGGACACAAATATTGGGAGATTATTTGAAAATAGATGTCTCCTGCTACTATACCTGGCTTAGAAATGCCCTTATCCGCCGGAGATTTCAATTGAATGGGCGTGACAGCATTTTCTATGATGGAGAATTGAGTCAAGTGCAAGCTGTGCAGAATGCATCCGCAATGAAAGTCTATGGTCTCCAAGCAGGAATAGAGCTGAAACTTCCGGCAGGATTTTCGCTATCTGGCAGATACAACTGGCAGGTTGGCACAGAACAAAATGAGGACAGTGACAACAGTCGGTCTAGGCATACGGCCCCTGCCTTTGGAGTTATCAGAGCTACCTACAATAGAAAAAACTTGACCATACAATGCTACGTTATTTTTAATGAGGAAGTAACTGCCAAAGATCTACCAGTGGAAGAACGTACAAAAACACATATTTATCTGCTGGATAGCAATGGCAACCTCTATGCTCCAGGATGGGTCACATTGAACTTAAAGGGTTCTATACAACTTAGCAAAGCTATAGCCTTGCAGTTAGGGCTAGAAAATCTCACAGACCAACGGTATCGACCTTTTGGCTCCGGCATTGTTGCCCCAGGAAGAAATGCAATTATTGCCTTGCGTGCCGTGATTTGACAAGGATTCGACTCCACATTTCTTTTCCATACTTACCATCTTATCCCTGATGTGTTTTTCAATTTCAAGCCGCCGGAATTTATCCGCCTCCAGAATAAGGGATGCATCTTAGCATCATACCTAAGTGGTCAAGAACCGTCATTTACCTAGGGATTAGTTTCAAAATTCACAATTATTTAATGGCTTGATTTCTGCCTACTTAGATCGTTGGAATACATTTGGCGCTAAATCGCATTACACTATTCTAGTCTCGAATCATTTTGATTGATAACTTTGGGCTTATGCCTAGCACTCACTCTTTCGCTAGTCAAATCATATGGAAGCATTCTACCTGATTCTGATTATCGTTCTGTTCATACTAGCTATATCCGACTTGGTAGTAGGAGTAAGCAATGATGCTGTCAATTTCCTGAATGCAGCCGTCGGTGCCAAAGCCTCTTCTTTCAAGATCATCTTAATGGTAGCCGCCTTTGGCATAGTGATCGGTGCCACCTTCTCCAGTGGTATGATGGAAGTTGCCCGCAAGGGTATATTTCATCCTGAGCTATTTTACTTTTCGGAAATAATTATTCTGTTTCTGGCAGTCATGGTGACTGATGTCATTTTATTGGACATGTTTAACACCTATGGCATGCCCACTTCTACCACCGTATCCATTGTATTTGAATTATTGGGCGCTGCAGTGGCTGTCTCCACCATCAAGATTTTCACCGATCCTAATGCACTCCATCTTTATGAATACATAAATTCGGCAAAGGCCATGGCCATCATTTCAGGAATTTTACTGTCGGTTTTTGTTGCCTTTACGATCGGAATTATAGCTCAGTATCTAAGTAGGCTATTCTTCTCGTTCGACTACAGTCATCGAATGAAGAAATTTGGTCCCGTGTGGGGTGGGTTGGGCATCATGGCCATCACCTATTTTATGCTTATTAAGGGTGCTAAGGGTGCATCTTTTATGAGTGCCGAATTGATCGTCTCCATTACTGAGAATACGGAGATGCTCCTGCTAGGAAGTTTGATTTTATGGACGGTTATTCTCTATTTGCTCAATAACTTCTTCAAGGTCGATATTTTAAAAGTCTTGGTGCTGGTAGGCACTTTTGCTTTATCCATGGCTTTCGCGGGAAATGATTTAGTAAACTTTATTGGGGTTCCCCTAGCAGGACTCAATGCCTATCAGCTCTACGCCGCATCGGGAACTTTGGGCAGCGAATATTTGATGAGTGGACTGGCTGGGCAAGTCCCTACCCCAACGATATTATTGCTAATTGCAGGAGTCATTATGGTTGTGACCCTCTACATATCTAGTAAAGCCAGATCTGTGGTCCAGACATCTCTCGATTTGGCAAGACAAGACGAGGGCCGTGAGCGATTTGCCTCTTCATTACTTTCTCGCAAAGTGGTGCGTAGCTTTAATACTTTGGCTACATCCGTAAATGGAAGGCTTCCGAAGAGTTGGAAGAATTATGTAGAAAAGCAATTTGATCAAACAGCCTTTATTGCTAGACAGGTCCAATATAAGGAAGACACCCCTCCTTCATTTGACATGATTCGTGCATCTGTTACGCTCGTTACCGCAAGTATTCTGATCGCCATCGGAACCAACCTCAAACTACCATTGTCGACAACCTATGTGACTTTTATGGTTTTCATGGGTGCTTCACTTGCAGACAGAGCTTGGGGTCGCGAAAGTGCAGTTTACCGAGTCACTGGTGTGCTTTCGGTAATCGGAGGTTGGTTTTTTACGGCACTTTCAGCTTTTATCATGGCATTCCTGGTCGCTTGCGTATTTTATTTTGGTGGAATCGCAGGCATAGCTGGCATGGTACTTCTAGCTGGCTACTTAGTGTACCGGACTCATCGTTATCACAAGGAAAGAATGGATGAACAAGAAGCTTATGAGGCACGATTGACAGACGGCGAGATGTCTAAAGTGGATGTAATCCATCTTTTCAGTGAGCATCTAGAAACATTCCTAAATCACTTCAGTACGCTTATTCAGCAGTCAATCGATGCCTTGGGAAAAGAAGATTTAAAAAGCTTTAGAGAGACACTCAAGGCCTTCAAACCAATTCAAGATAAACTTCATCTGTTGAAAATGGATGCAAGTCAAGTTCTAGATGGAGTCTCCGATGAGGAATTAGAGGTAGGACACCTCTATATGCTGGTCGTTGACTACCTACATGAAATGAGCAAGGGAGTAAGAAGCATTCTAAAGTCGAACTTTGATCATGTAGATAATCAACATAAACCACTTTTACCTGTCCAGATTGAGGAGCTAAAGAACATCCATGAACTGCTGATCGATCGATACAAAACAAGTATTCTAATCTTTAAGAGGGTGGATCTTGAAGAAGCAGAAGCCTTAACCTCCAGTCTATATACTGTACTGAAAGCAACCCGGAGGGCTCGAAAAAATCAGATAAAACGCATACAAAATCATGAAGTAGGTACACGCAATAGTCACCTCTTCCTCAATCAACTTTCTGAGATGCGAAATTTAGCGCTCTTCGCCAATCGAATAGTCGATGCTTATAAAGATCTGTTTTTAAGCAAGGACAAAAATGGAGAATCAACCTATGCGACTCTCGTGGAAGACATAAAGAATGGTTCTACCCACAAATCAAAATGATCGTACTAAAAGCTGGCATCTGATGAGAGATTGGATCGCGGACCACTGCTGAACGAACGCACTAAAAAAAGAATCCCCCACCCTAATGAAAGGATGGAGGACCTTGATGCTAACTACTACTATCTCCCCAAATCTCTTTTATGGACTTATGATCATCTTACGTGTTGCCGTAAAAGCCTTAGTCGTCATGCGGTAATACAAGATGCCTGTAACGTCCAATTCATTTCTATTGATCTCCAATTCATGGTAACCTTTTCCGTAAGTACCTTGATAATTTCGCAATAATCTTCCCTGCACGTCATACATGGAGATATTGACTTCTTCACTCTGTGGAATGCTGAATCCAACTACCGAATTATATTCGAAAGGATTCGGTCTGTTTTGATGCAACATGTATCCACTGCCATCGAGCAAAGCATTGCTTGGTGGATCGCCTACTGGTCGTCCCAATCTGCTGATGCTATGATCATCGTCCACCCCCTTTTCGGAATTGACATCCTTTTCATGGGCGGCCATGTCCATCTGTGAAGCCGCTTGTCGAGAAACGTCACATTCGATTACCACGGTGTCTTTGCAGACACTTTCATTGCCACAATGATCAGTAACCAATATATCCAAGGTATATCGACCATTAGTTAACATGAACACTTCGAGCGTTACCGTATCCGTCGGTGTAGGCATCAGAAACGGCGAGCCGGTCTTAATGGGAGCATCACCGATGGTATCAAATGAATAATGAAACTGACGCAGAGCACAATCATCAGCAAAGGCAACCATGGGGTTAATGATTTGGCCACATACACTTAAACGAATGGTGTCGGGCATGAGCACAGTACAGACGGGATCTATTGAATCTCGGAAGACTATAACTTGGGTAAAGGAATCAGAAACCAGTGATTCATCAGTCCACCAATCTCCAATCGAGTCAGAGGCACACCAATCCGCAAAATACCAGGTCCGGTAAATAAAGAAACAAGCATCATCCGCACTGTTGGTCACACTTTCATCAACCCTGGCGATTCCAATATTCCTACAGCCATCCTCAAATATATAGACCGGAGCACCAATGCTGTCTGGATCTGCTGCACCATTAATGTGGTTTAGATCACCGATCTCTCGCTCTGGTAGGCAGGTATATAAAATGGTGTCTTGTGGGAGGATGAACTGTTCTTTCTTCAATGCACAGGTATTCTTCAGAAGAATTTCCTGTGTTAAGACAAGCGCGTCTGAGGTATCAATTCCCGGACAACTCTTCCAAATGGTAAAAGTCCTGGTTATCACACCCAGTCCACAATCATCAAGATCTGAAGTCACCGATTGGGTGCAAGAGATGTTGGCACATTCGGCATCTAGTATGCCTTGCTGGAGCATCAACGTCTTATCTTCCCGGAAGTATCTGTCAACGAGCGAATCCTGTTCTACCATCATGCCCAAGTCGCGATCGTAATATCTGACTCTGCGAGTCACTTGATCACTGCGACATAATCCTACGTCAATAAAGGTCAATTCTTCAGGTATAGGCACGCCATCAAGATCTACCAGCATACCTGTCGGTGATGTCCACGCTTTGACATAGGTGCCGAAAGTGGAATCTAATGCGGCCAGGGCCTCAGCCTCGCCAGCCTCTGCGGCTTGTACAATGTCATTCAAGGTAACTTGATTGCCTCCCAGTGTATATATCGTATCTAGGTTCAACGCCGCGCAACTTACCTCAAGGTAGTCTTCCAAGGCTTGAGCTACAGATGGTGGATTATCATCTTTCACCAGCACTTTCGCCCATCCTGTCGAGTAGTTGCACCAGGAGTCCATGGCTAGTAGTTCAATCGGAACAGAATCGCAAGCATCAACACAGGAGAAAGGAACTTCGACACCCCAACCTCCACCTATCTGACCCAATTCAGCAACATTGGTTACGCCAAATTCCGCAGCGTATGCGACGTCAAATTCGTCTTGACTAAGTGAGCCCTTGCATACTACCGTTGCGTACCTACAGAGGTCGTATTGCCAAGCATCTAGCAGCAAATCTGAACAAGCCAATGTAGACATCTGAATACTGTCCATCATAGATCTATAAAACACCTCCAGATCACTGATGGCCATCCCTGGGTCTACGATCTTATGACACCATATGGAGTCGTCAGCAGGAGTTACCGTCAAACGCAAGCTATCGCAGAAATCAGGCCATGATGATAGCCAGTCTGTTCTTCTTGCCAGGACGAATCCGAGTTCACAATTGTCTGTTGTACCATTATCTATCTGACTTGCCCTGAGAAAGCCCTGTTTGTCAGAAAGATCGATATTTAGGGATGGATGATTCACCACCGTAGGTGAGGTGATATCTCGGACTACGACAGCACAAGTGTCTCTACCTACATTGGTACAAGCATCCAAGGCTTCGATAATGATCACATAGGGTTCATCTCGAAACGGAAGCGGTACATGCAGACTATTTCTATATACACCTGCAATTGGATCGTAGTCATAGATGAATGATCCCAGCGTATCCACAATGGCCTTAACTTGAATCACATCACTACAACTATCTGCAGCTACCACCGGCGGTAATATCATGTTAGAACTGGTACATGTCGGTCCTGCATCCACCGTTGCTGTGGGGATCCCACCAGTGGTGTCAACCTCAGCGTATCCATCTAATATGCAGGCAACTACAGGAGGAGCTGTGTCCAACTCGATCAGCCAAAAACTGCATATCGCAAATATGGGTTCACCCATTCCACCACTGAAGACTGCATCACTACTGCCCACAGCACAAGATCCATGTACATCCTCTGCACCATAGCAATCCTGATATATTTGGACTTCTACTTGGGTTAGTCTATTGCAAGTTGTGCCGCTAAATGGTAGGCTATCTACTTTTATCGAAAATCCGCATTTGGGGCTGATGTCTACGGCCGAAAGATCTTCGTTCAAAAGAAATATGGTATCGCAATCACTTGCCAAAGCGTCAGCTGGTGGAAGGACGATGTAAGGTCCTACTCCTTCTCTATCGCCACCGCAATATATGGTATCCATCTCTGCACAAAAGAGGTTAGCTGCACTTAGGGGCGGCAGGCGTAAGACATAAAATGTATCGTGTCCGATGCCACGGGTTCCATCCTTTGCTATGGCCGCATATTGTCGATATATTATTTTGGCTGTGTCCTGATTAGTATCGCATTCTCGCACCTCGATCCAGTCTGCTACGTATTCAGAAGGCATTGGAC
>JABDMH010000024.1 GCA_013001595.1 Saprospiraceae bacterium
TTTTCCACCTTTTCTTTAAAATAGGGATCCAGCAGCAAATTGGCGAGGTCTGGATTCTGATCAAAGGCCTTCTTGATATCACCCAAGAACACGGAGCGGATAATGCATCCTCCACGCCACATAAGGGCGATTCCTCCATAGTTCAAATCCCAATTATGTTCCTGGGCAGCTTCCATCATCAGATTGTAGCCTTGAGCATAGGAAATAATCTTTGCACCAAACAAGGCATCTTCCAAGTCATCGATCATTTGTTTCTTATCACCATCAAAATCTACCGCAGGACCTTGCAGAATTTTTGATGCTTTTACCCGCAAATCCTTTTGAGCAGAAAGACAACGGGCAAAAACTGATTCGCCTATCAAGGTCAGTGGGATACCCATATCGAGTGCAGCCACACCAGTCCACTTTCCGGTACCCTTTTGACCGGCGGTGTCCAGGATTTTCTCTAACAGCGCTTCACCATCTTCCTTATATCCCAAAATATCACGAGTAATTTCAATAAGGTAAGAGTCCAGATCACCCTCATTCCACTCTTTGAATACTTCGTGCATCTCGTCGGTCGACATACCGAGCAATTCTTTCATCAACTGGTAAGCCTCGCAAATAATTTGCATATCTCCATATTCGATCCCATTGTGCACCATCTTCACAAAATGACCTGCACCATCTTGTCCAACCCAATCACAACATGGCGAACCATCCTCGACCTTGGCAGAAATGTTTTGAAATATATCCTTTACAGCAGGCCATGCAGCAGGAGATCCTCCGGGCATTATTGATGGACCCAAAAGTGCACCTTCTTCACCTCCAGAAACACCTGTTCCAATATAAAGCAACCCCTTACTCTCTACGTATTTGGTTCGGCGAATGGTATCGGGAAAATGAGAATTTCCACCGTCAATTATGATGTCGCCCTCTTCCAAGTGTGGTATAATCTTATCAATGAAATCATCCACTGGTTGACCCGCCTTGACTAGCATCATGACTTTTCGAGGCCTCTCTAACGATGCACAAAGTTCTTCGATGGAGTGTGCTCCAATAAAATTCTTATCTTTTCCACGACCGCCGATAAATTTATCAACCTTCGCCACGGTCCGATTATACACCGCTACGGTATATCCTTTGCTTTCCATATTTAACACCAGGTTTTCACCCATTACGGCCAACCCGATTAGACCTATGTCTGCCAACTTTGTCATTGTATTTAATTTTAAGGTTCACTATTTTTCTCAATGTTAAATCCCAATATCTTTAGTTTCTCCACGGTTGAAGAACTCATATTTTCCGGTAAAATTGAATATGCTGGAAATTCTCTTCTCACAGGATATTCACCACGATGTTTTTCAAAATCTTGCGGCGTATTTCTTAAGGTAAGGTCGTCTTTTCGAACATCATAAGTACCTAAGACGGCCTCATCAATTATTCGTTCTTCATCCTTGCCATGACCATCCAATTTAATATGACTTCTAATTGGAGCTTCTATATGTTTAGGCTCCCAGTCATCAATACCCAGACCAAAAAACCTACTGATGGCTCTGATACTCATTGTGGTACCATTTGCTTTGCCATCCTTAGAATAGCCAGCAATATGCGAGGTGCCTAGGTCGCATTGTTCCAGTAAATCAAGATCTATGTCGGGTTCGTTTTCCCAACAATCCAGGACCAAACCAGAGATACTTTCAGAAGCCAATGCCGATTTCGCCGAAATGGAATCGACTACTTCACCGCGACAAGTATTAATCAGAATGGGACTTTGGCCAAGTGTTTGGAAAAAACTAGCATCAGCTAGATGAAAGGTTGCATCTCGGCCTACTAGGTTTAGTGGTACATGCAGCGAAATAATATCAGCTTCTTGCTTAATTTCCTTCAGAGATACAAATTGGTCGGCTCCTTCATGCCGCTCCCGGGGTGGATCGTTTAGTAGAACCCTCATCCCTAATAAATCACAGACACTAGCCACCTTAGAACCTACATGTCCGACACCAACGATTCCGATGCTTATGTTTCTTAGACTAAAATTATTATTGCGAGCTAGAACAAATAAAGTAGATAAGAGATACTGCTCCACAGATTTACTGTTGCATCCTGGAGCATTTGACCATTCAATTCCAGCTTGCTCACAATAAGTGGTATCAATATGATCAAATCCAATCGTAGCTGTGGCAATATATTTTACCGTTGAGCCTCTGAGCAATTGACGATTACAAGCCGTACGTGTCCGGGTAATAATGGCGTCCGCATTGTTGACAATTTCTGCGGTTGTCATAGCTCCCGGTAAGTATACTACCTCACCGAAAGGTTCTAATGCACCTTGTATATATGGGATCTTATCATCGACTATAAATTTCATCCGTAAATCACCCTTTAAATCTACCTCGATAGGCCCATAGTCCCAATGCCGGATTAGATATGTAATATATTTCTTCCCCGTCAGGCATCGTATTAAATCCTTCCCTCAAATCATCTGGATTATAAACATCCAGCATTTCTTTGAGGTCGGCATATTGATAGTTTATACTTTCGATTTCTTCCTGAGTCACAAACCCTGGACAGTACGTAATGGAAAACCTACCCTCACTACTAGAGTGCATTAAATGCGCTGCAGCACCTAAATTCTCTTGCAGATCTTCATTTTCCCTAATTGCTTCCTGTACTGCTGCCCTACCACAATAACCGTACTTTCGTATCAATTTATCGATCTGCTTATCCTCACCAAATTCTTTCAAGCCAGGAGCTAACACGATCAACTCTCCTCCATCTGCCATTGCCATCCGAGTACGATAAATACTTTTGTTTCCGAGCCAGGTAGTCTTAAACTCGGCTGGATCCAAATAGACGACCACCTTCTGCAGAGGTTCATCAAGCAAATTGAAATTTACCTTCAGCGATAATTCTACTGCAAGTTTAAATACCTCCACATCATCACCGATAAATAGGCCCCTCATGACCAAATCACCTTCTTCGTTCCTACCAATGACTGTCTGAATGTAAATAACTGGGAGCTCCTGAATAAAATGATCCGATGCATAATTTAGCAATGCCCGAACAGGGTTGTCAGCTCTCCCCAAAACATTTTCGATGCCTTCTACAGCCCCAACGTAATGACTTTGATTGATTCCTTCAGAACCACCGGTTCCTACGAACAGGTTCTTGTTATAGTTTGCCATGCCAATTACTTCATGCGGTACAACCTGTCCCACGGACAAGATCAAATCATGTCCACCTTGGGATACAAGCTTATTTAATTGAGCAGGCCACTTACGATCAACCAATCCATGAGTAATTTCAGACACTTTGTCTCCAGGAATAACACCTACTGTAACTACATCATTCCTCCAATCATGTACCCGAAATAATTCTTTCGGAACTCCCGAAAACATCATTGAGATTTCATCCCCTGTCATCGGAACATGCGTCCCAAGAGCAGGCATGATATCTTTCAGACTAGTACCATAATAAGCATAGATGTCCCGTGTGATCTCTCCGGCCCGCGAATGATATCTCGTGATGTCAGGAGGTACCACTAATACCTTTTCCCTCAGACCAAGCTTATCCAGGGCAGAGAATATAGCTGCCTTTACTTCTTGGGGGGAAATCTCTATAAACTCAGATCCCTGCTGAAAATATATCATTACTTGTTTTTATCGCTTAACTCGAGCATTTCCTTCCCAAATGCTCCAGACCATTTCCTCGTCCGTAGCTCTGGCATAATCGGTATATAAGGTAGTAGCGAGTGCTCCTGTTGCCCAGCCGAATTGTGCCCACTTTTCAGGTTCCCAACCCCGCAATATTCCATATAGCACTCCCCCGACAAAACCATCTCCCCCTCCGATGCGATCTAAGATCTCAATTTTTCGCGGCTCTATAACCTGCCACTCGTCACCAGCGAGGAGGATCGCACCCCAAAGATGCTCATTTGCGCTGACTACTTGCCGTAGTGTTGTAGCAAAAACAGTGGCGTTGGGGAAAGAAGATTTTGCCCTGGTTATCATCTCTTTAAAGCCATCAATCTTGGCCTTCAAGCCTGTTCCACCTGCTTCAGGTCCTTGTACACCAAGACACAATTGAAAATCCTCCTCATTCCCGACAAGAATATCAGCCAAGGACGCGATCTCCCCAAAATTGGCGCTTAGTTCTTCTTGCCGGCCTTTCCAAAATGACGCCCGATGATTAAGATCAAATGAAATAAGGCTGCCATGTCTCTTAGCTGCTCGTGCTATCTCCAAGCAGAATAGACTGGCCTCCTCAGACAATGCCGCAATGAGGCCTGACATATGCACAATCTGAACACCTTCATCTCCAAATATTCTCTCAAGATCAAAATCTTTGACGTTCAGTGTCCGTCCCACTTCACCAGCTCTATCATTGTGCACTCTTGGTCCACGAATGCCAGCACCACTATCTGCAATATTAATCTGATGCCTATAGCCCCATGGTCCTCCTTGCTCAACCTCAGGCCCTTCAAAGTCCATATGCCTAGCCTTAAGATCACTCTTGATAAGATCTGCAATGGGGCTGCCTTTTACAAAAGCTGTAAGCACCTTGGCAGGTAAGCCCAAAAATGAAGATACACTGGCTACATTGGACTCTGCACTAGTAGTATGAAGTTTAAAGAGATCACTACAATAAACAGGTTGGCGGTCTGCAGGTGTCAGCCGAACGCCCATACTCGTGGGCACTAGGATGGCATATTTACAATTTGGTTTAAGCGTTAGACTCATGGACAAAGATATTTAGTGGTGGTAATAGTTTTCTCTCTGCTGATTTGAGCCCAATGATGTGGCAATGTTTCGCTACTACACCTGCTAACATCCAAGGACACCTTCAGCCTGATAATTTTTGCGAAAGGTAAAGAAATAATTAGGTCATAGGAAACATCAAACCAGCGATTCAATGGTTGGCCATTGCAAACATGAAATCCCGATGTTAACGGTCATAGATGAGGGGATTTCTCACTTTTAGGGTAGCTCAGGCATATGTAATAAAAAACAGCTTCCGTTTTACATCGAAAGCTGTCACGAATCGTACTTAGATCTGGGTTTAACTAGCGCTTGCGGGCTGTCTTTTTGACCGTCCTAGTTCTTTTGGTAGTGGTTACTCCCTTTCCTTTGGGGGTTCGCTTCACTTTAGTGCTTTTCCGTTGAACAGCACCTTTCTTTTGCTCCTTATTCACCGCTGCCTTTTGAGTCACACGTTTACCATGAACAGCCCCATTTCGTCCCTTGACCACGGTGGTCTGTTGATTCGAAACCGATGTATTTCCACGGGAGGTCCTTGTTATCTTGGTGCTGGTCTTCTTCACCGCATGGGTCTGCCCCCTTTTATGCACCACTTGCGTTGATGTAGTGCCAACCTTGCCACGGTGCCGTTGCAATGCAGGCTGATGCCGTGTTCGAACTGTGATCGAAGTCCGCCTGCGGGGAGTATATATGCGATGTGCCCTGACTACACGATGAGTCTGCACAACATGAAAATGTCTATGATATCTCGGCCTATTGGCGTGAAACCAACCGAGAGGGTGAGGCCTCCAAGGTGTCCACCCTCTGGGATAGAGACGCCATCGCCACGGTGAAACCCAAACGCGATAGCCAGGGCGGTACACATAGCGAACAGAAGGCCAGAGCCAAACATTGACTGTTAATCGTACAGCCGCAGATAATACTTCTGGTCCTTGAGCGTCATTAAGCTCCTCCTCAAATGGTTCAATGATCACAGGTTCGCCGTAAATATCTTCATCGCCCACTATCTGCAAGATGGCCTCACCTTCATCACGTTTTTCAATTTCGATCACCGCGATGTCCTGTTGCTCATCTTCACTAATAGGCACTTGAAGCACAAGGGCATGTACATCACCCTCTGTGTGGTCTTCTACTCGAATATAATCTACTTGCTGGTCACCATTGAGATCCAAGTTATTTACCACATGGTCTGCAGCATTTAGCTTTTTCTCAAAATCTTTGGGCGACTTAGACTCTTTGAAAAGTTCCAGAGCTCCTTCCAAGCAAAAGTGTTCTCCTGGTAAGTCAACAGCATTAATTTCTTGACCTGGGGCCTCAAATGGTAAAATCCCAACAAGACCTAGTATAGCAAAGGCACGCAACGCTTTCATATAGTTTTTCATGGATAGGTATTTATTTATGACCCTTCGACCAATGATTGGGCAAAAGGTTTAATCCGGCGGGCCATTAAATGGCAAGATGAAGCGAGAAGTCAGTGTCAAATACTTGTAGTTCAGAGCAATGCAGACCATGAGAGGCATAGAAGATGGTCATCCCTGCCGCTCCCATTGTTCTACCAAGCGTTCCCACTTTTGTTCCAACTTTGATAGTTTTACTTTTAGTGCAGCATACTCCTTCGCCTTCTGTTGCGCTTCTGGCTTTTCATAAAAGTCATCAGCAGACATCACTTGCTCTATTTCTTTGATCTTCCCTTCAATTGCGAAAACATCCCGTTCGGCATATTGTACTTCTCGTTGTAGAGACTTGCGTTCTTCCCTGTTGAGCGTGCTTTCTTTAGATTGGTCTTGAGTTTTTGATAATGGGATCTCTGACTTGTACATAGCTACATGTCTGAGGTCATCCATAGATCTCTTTTCAAGAAAATAGTTGACATCTCCTAAATAGGTGTGCATACGATGATCCCTGAGCTCTATAGTTTTGGTGGTCAAATCACTGAGAAAGTCCCGATCGTGCGAAACGACAAGTAGGGTGCCTTCATAGTCCATGAGTGCTTGCTTCAAGATCTCCTTCGAGGCCATATCCAGATGATTCGTAGGTTCATCCAGTACGAGCAAATTGATAGGTTGCATCAGCAAATGAGCAAAAGCCAATCTTGCTTTTTCGCCTCCTGATAAGACTTTAATCTTCTTGTCTACATCGTCTCCACTAAACATAAAGGCGCCCAATAGTGATCGTACGCGAGTTCTCATACCATCCGGAGCCTGTAGTTCCATAAACTCTAAGATGGTCGCATCATCATCCAGCAGATCGGATTGATTCTGAGCGTAGTAGCCAATTGCAAGCTGGGTGCCATGGGTGACTTCCCCACTAGTAACTTCCAACTTATTCAGCAGAATTTTGGCAAGTGTAGTTTTGCCTTGCCCATTTTGACCCACGATCGCTACCCGGTCTCCTCTCTCTATCTCCACGGATAAATCTCGTAATACTGCTTTCGATCCATAGCTCTTAGTAATGTTCGTTCCTTTAACCACTGTTCTTCCACTTCTGGGAACGGGTAGGAACCGAATGCGCATATCGCCCACCTCATGATCATCCAATTCGATGCGATCAATTTTATCCAACTGTTTCCGCATGGATTGAGCCATACTGGTCTTAGTGGCTTTGGCCATAAATCGCTTGATGGTCCGCTCCTTCTCTGCGATTTCCTTTTGTTGATTCTTGTATGCAGCCTCTTGTTGGATCCGTATCAGTTCTTTCTGAGCTAAGAAGCGATCATAATCTACATGATAATCTTGCGTCTTGCCATGTTCAATTTCAATAATTCTGTCAGCAGTATTTCGTAAAAAGGCTCGGTCGTGCGAAATGACAATTGCTGCAAAGGGATACCGCTGAATAAACGCTTCCAACCAGATTATCGCTTCGATATCTAGATGATTAGTCGGTTCGTCAAGAAGCAGCAGATCTGGCTGCTGGAGCAGTAACTTTGCTAACTGAACCCGCATTTGCCAACCCCCGCTCAGGGTTCCAACTTTATTGTCGAAGGAGGAAGGTTCAAATCCCAACCCCCTTAATACAAGTTCGATCTGCTTATCCTTGTCGTCAACATCGTGGTGATTAAGCAACTCGAGATTCTGATTGAATCGCTCCAACAATTTCATGTAGGCATCACTCTCATAGTCAATACAAGTTTCTAGTTCCTTTTGCAACTCGTCGTGCTCAGTTGCAAGCGCAATCAGGGCTTGAAAAGCTTCCTCGGCAGCGGCTCTAATCGTTAGTTCTTGATTGATGGTGATGGTTTGCTCAAGGTGTCCAATTCTGACGCCCTTTTGGCTTTGGATTGTTCCAGAATCTGGAGTCAACTCTCCAGTGATAATATTGAAGAGCGTGGACTTACCCATGCCATTTCTTCCAATCAAGGCAATCTTATCTGTTGGATTGATCTGAAAAGTAACTCCTCGAAAAAGGATTCGTTCTCCGTACTGGATTTTTATATCCTGCAGCTGAATCATAGACTTGCGCTGATGGTTAAGCAGTGCACGAAGATATCCACATTTTTCAATTCCAGTTGACGGTATCGGGCATTTTGGCAATTACTGAATAGGGATCACCTTTATGAGACATGATCACCTCCCATAGTCTTTCTGGTTGTGACTTAAATAGATAGTTGGCGTGCATATCAGCTAACACCCAAGAGCCATAATCAAGTTCATCTGACAACTGCCCAGAAGACCAGCCAGAGTATCCTACATAAAACCGAATGTTCTTAGGGAGAACCAGTTTTGTGGAAATGAGGAACTTTAATTTTTCGAAATCACCACCCCAATATACGCCATGCGAGATCCTTTCGCTGCCCTCCAACAATTCACCAACGTTATGTAAATAGTGGATGCTATCTGTAGCAACGGGACCACCGTAATAGACTTCAGACTCAAATTCAGGAAACTCTGTCAGGAGGTCTTCGACATTGACATCCAACTTCTTATTCATGATAAATCCAACGGTACCTTCATCCTGATGCTCAGCCAGTACCACTGCAGACCTCTTGAAGTTTGTATCTAAACTGAAAGGCTCTGCTAGCAAAACTGCCCCTTTTTCTACTTTTGCAATACGATTACTCATAGTTTCTCATCTAAGATAACGAAGATGTTGTCAAAGATCGGTCAATGCGCTTAACCATTCCCTGTAACACCTTGCCTGTACCTCCCACTTCCACAAAAGCATCTATACCGTCTTTGACCATATTCTGGATGGTTTCCGTCCATCTAACTGGAGAGGTCAGTTGCTTAATCAAGTTGCCTTTAATCTGATCGATGTCTTTTTGCTTGCCACCATCCACATTTTGATAGATGGGACAGGAGGGGCTCTGAAAAGGCGTATTTTCAATGGCCACTGCCAGTCTCTCTTGTGCAGGTTGCATCAGGGGAGAATGGAAAGCTCCACCTACAGGAAGTGCAATGGCACGCCTAGCTCCAGCCTCCCGCAATTTTTCACAAGCCAGTTCAACTGCTTGATGTTCACCAGAAATGACCAGCTGACCTGGACAATTATAGTTTGCAGCAATGACTATACCTTCAACAGCAGCACAAATCTCCTCAACCACCTGGTCATCAAGCCCCACAATGGCAGCCATGGTGCCCGGTACCTTTTCACATGCCTCTTGCATTGCTTCAGCACGCACCTTTACCAAATTCAAACCTGCCTCAAAAGACAAAACATCGTTAATAACCAACGCAGAGAACTCACCCAGTGAATGACCAGCCACAGCACTGGCCTTTTCTCCCTCATTTAGCTCTGCCATAATCGTGGAATGTAGAAAAACAGCTGGTTGAGTGACATTGGTCTGTTTAAGTTCATCGGCAGTGCCGGAGAACATCACCTTACTTATGTCAAAACCCAACAAATCATTAGCCTCGTCAAATCGGCGCTTGGCAATTTCAGATCTCTCCCATAGATCTTTGCCCATGCCTGTAAATTGTGAAGCTTGGCCCGGCAATAAGAATCCAACCATACTGACTAGTGTAGATTTGAACTAATCAAGTTAAGAAATTCTGATCGAGTCTCTTCCTTTCTAAATTGTCCAGTAAACGCAGATGTAGTAGTCACTGAATTTTGCTTTTGTACTCCACGCATCATCATACACATATGCCTAGCTTCTATCACGATCGCTGCACCAAGCGGCTGGAGGACGTCTTGGATACAATTGAGGATCTCATGGGTTAATCTCTCCTGCACCTGAAGGCGCCGTGCGAAAATATCTACAATGCGAGGTATCTTGCTCAATCCTACGATATGACCATTTGGAATATAAGCAACATGAGCCTTTCCAAAGAAAGGCAAAATATGATGTTCGCAAAGTGAGTATAACTCAATATCCTTGACCAATACCATTTCATTGTATTCTTCTCTAAACAATGCAGACTTTAGGATCTGCTCAGGATCTGTCTCATAGCCCGATGTTAGAAATTGCATGGCCTTGGCTGCTCGTTCTGGAGTTTTCAATAAGCCTTCTCGATCAGGGTTCTCGCCTATTCCCTTCAAGACTTCTTCGAAGTTATCTTTCAAGGCACTCGTGACTTCATTATTGTAGGTCTCCAACTTTGTGTAATTGGATGAATTGTTATTTGACATATGGTTGACAAACTTTTGCTTAGATATCACAAAAATATCAATCTATACAATGATTAATGGACAAAAAGGTTTCGATCTTTCGAAGAAGTAGTTTGAAAGTGACGTAAATCACCTTTGGAGTGAATTGTACATCGAATTTGCCCCATAAACAACTCGCAGAGTAAGCTTGATTAAACGTTCATCGGAGTAGGGACTGGTTTCATCTAGTATATGCGCATATTAGAAACGAACATCTAACTTCGTGTGTTCAAGGACTTAGTGGATGAGAGCTTTTGCCATTAGAAGGATGCTGGAACGAACTCCGATATGGGAGCATCGGGGATGGATTGGCCATGTAATATTTTGGCTGATACTGCTGATCGTGCTTGTTCTCATGGACTTTAATAAAGTGGGGTGGCCACTTGTTTTTTACCAAAAGTTGGTGGATGTCATTTTCTATGCTCTCATTATTTATGTCAACCTTAATTATCTAATTCCAAAATTCCTATCGAAGAAAAGCTTTTGGACCTATGTAGCTCTTCTCATATTGGCGGTTTTATTATTGACGCCAATAAAGATCACGATACAGGTTATGCTCTTTTCTGAAGCCCCATCTTTTCAAGGGTACTTCATAGAAAATCAATCCTATTTCTTCATGTCTATGTTCTTAGTGGGCAGTTCTTCTACCATTTATGGCATCATCTCAGATTGGTTTATTCACCAAAGTGAAAAAATCGAATTGCAAACGCAGACGATGGAGTCTGAGCTAAAGTTCCTTAAGTCGCAGATCAATCCTCACTTCCTCTTTAATACTTTAAACAACTTGTACGCATTGACCTTAAAGAAATCGGATGATGCTCCGGAAATCGTGCTAAAGCTCAGTGAAATGATGCGTTACATGCTCTACGAATGCAACGAACCGTTGGTACCATTATACAAGGAAGTTTCCTACATGCGCAACTACCTAGATTTGGAGAGGTTACGTCAGCATGAGATGATTAATTTAGATTTTGAAGTAACTGGGGAAATCGAAACTCAAAGGATAGCTCCACTTCTATTGATTCCATTTATAGAGAATAGCTTTAAACATGGGTTGAGTAATCAAATTAACCAAGGATGGGTTGGAATTAAAATGAAAATTGACTCCGAAAGGCTCACCTTCACCATTGAAAACAGTAAGTCTCCGTCACAACCCAAATTGACACATCGCAAGAGTGGAGGGATCGGTTTGGTAAATGTACGAAGGAGACTTAATCTACTATATCCAGATCAATATGAATTAAAGATTAAGAATGAGCCTGATAAGTACTCCGTTCATTTGACACTAAACCTTTGATTATGTGATCAAACGATCCTTCTCGAAAACAAAAATCCTGAACAAATGAAAATCAACACCATTATTGTCGACGATGAACCCTTGGCACTAGACGTGCTAGAAACCTTTATTGCTAAAATTCCCGAGCTGAACCTTGTGAGTCGATGTGTAAATGCATTTGAAGCCAATCAAGCCTTGACAGAACATGACATTGATCTCATGTTTTTGGATATTCAGATGCCACAATTGACAGGTGTCGACTTTGTAAAAACACTGACTAACCCTCCACTTGTCGTTTTTACGACCGCCTTCCCAAATTATGCCATTGAAGGGTTCGAGCTAGATGCAGTAGACTACTTATTAAAGCCGATTTCTGCGGAACGCTTTATGAAAGCAGCCAACAAGGCAATTGACAAACTTAAAATGATGCATGCCCAGGAGGGAGACCATGAAGAGGCTAACGCTGATTTCATCTTCATAAAGGCAGACAAAAAATTTGTGAAAGTACCTTATGATGATGTACTATATATTGAAGGACTGAAAGACTATGTCATCATAAAAAGAACCAAAGGCAGATTGGTTACACTACAGACCATGAAGAGCTTGGAAGAAAAGTTGCCAGCTGATAAGTTCAAGCGGATCCATCGCTCTTACATTGTTGGCCTAAATCAAATTAAGGCTATAGTGGGGAACATGATCGAGATCTCTGAAGATGGTAAAACCAAGCATCTGCCCATCGGTAAAAACTACAGAGACGATCTGCTGGATATGGTCAATGAAAACAGACTATAGCGTAACGTCTCACAATTGATTACACAGTTTGGCATGTTCTTTTGCACCAACTCTTCATCACCAACCCCGATAGTTATAGGGGTACGTAGCACGGCTATGCTCGGTTTTGCTTCTTCGATATGGCACAAAATTACCATCTCAAACTGCACATTTATTTACAAAACGTTACACTATGCATGCCAAGCTGCATAAACACCTAGAGAACCAGTTAGGTCATGACAAGCTAAAGGTTCGATCCATTCAAGGTGGTGACATTAATCAAGCCTATTTATTAGAAACGAGCGAAGCATCATACTTCGTAAAATGTAACAATGATGATTGCGCTGTTGATATGCTCGAAAAGGAAGCCAAAGCCCTTCGATTATTTGCCGACCTTAAAATAATAGGAGTGCCCGATGTCATATTATCGGACAAGTGTGGCGACGATGCTTACCTAGTACTCGAATACCTCAAGCCGAAACCACCGAATACAAAATTTTGGAGGCATTTCGGAGCGCAAATGTCAGCACTGCATCAGGTTTCCACAGATCGGTTTGGTTGGAGCTTTGACAATTACATTGGAACCCTTCCTCAGTCCAACCAGAGACATCAGAAGTGGTCTGATTTTTACGCTGCAGAACGGATCCTTCCACAGCTTGTACTAGCCAGAAATAAAGGTCTGATCGACAGAGAAGAATGGGCAAAAGGAAATCGTCTAGCTGCCAACATTCGTGATGTGTGTCCGGAAGAACCACCGAGTTTAATCCACGGGGACCTATGGTCGGGGAATTTTATTGCGTCTCAAGGAGACATACCAATTCTAATCGATCCCGCACCCTACTACGGGCACAGAGAAATGGATCTGGCCATGAGTATGCTATTTGGTGGATTTAGTAAGGATTTTTATGATAGCTATTTGGCATCCTCACCACTAGAAGGTGATTTTAAACAACGCTGCGATATCTACCAGCTCTACTACCTACTCGTACATCTGAACCTGTTTGGAATGAGTTACCATTCGGCAGTATCCAGTATCCTGGCTAAATATAGCTAAAGGACTGGCAAATAATAAGTCCCCGATTTAGAGGATGTCATTTTGAATTTAGACAACCTATTCTGAGCGTAGCCGAAGAAAGGCATAAAAAATAAGCATAATGGAGTTAGGAGGCAGTTGAAATACTAACTCTGATTCGTTCGCTGCTTCTTTTGCTCGCATACTTCGCCAAGAATACTCGATATCGATGCTATGCCTGTGTTTTTTGGCTCGTCTGCAACCAAAATAAGCTAGCGATCGAAATCGAGCCAGCCTCCTGTGCGAGATTTATTATAACGCAATATAAATTCAAAAGAACCAGTAGAAATAAGGAAGTTATTACTTATCAGTCCCTAAGTGAAGTCTCTCGACACTTGGTCAAAAGATTTCAATCTGTTCTGTTCTCATACTACCATCATCGAGTAGTACCTGCAAGAAGAAATTGCCAGGAGTCAAGGCGTTAAGATTTAGGGCGTGAAGGCTTGTTTTGATTTGCCTTTCTTGAACTTGGAGTCGTCCCCTGTTGTCGAAAATCCTTATGACTTTAATTTCTCTTTCTCCTCCATCAACTACTAAAAAGGCTTTGGCTGGATTGGGATAAAAACTAATGGCTTGTTCTTTCGTATCTATATTCCTACGATAGAGCATTGTTCCTTTGGCAGTGGGTAGATTTTGATAGCCCCCGTTTGCTTTCAGAATCAACAAATTTTTGACAAAAACGTCAAGGTCAAACACATCTTTAAGAGATCGAAACCCATTTAGATCTTCCTCAATGATAAAACTGACCTGCCCTACAATACCTTGGTTAGCAACAGCTTGTCCAGTGATGGATACTATACCTATATCATACTGTCCATCATCTGGCGCAATGGTGTAACTCATCACATCCCCTTCATGAGCAAATACTCCAGGTTCTTGAAGATCAAAGGTGAATGTGTTCGAGTTTACAAATTGCTCATTGAGCTCTATGGAGAAGCTCAACCCCATGATCTCATCTTGCGTATCATTCGTAGCGATAGATATCTGCACTGTGGCCCAATCTCCCTCCTGCACTTCGGGTGTCACCAATTCTACATGGACAGATTGTACATCTCCAGCCGGTGGATAGGCTGCAGACAATGTATGCGCCTTAGCATAATGCTCCGAAAGTACCGAGATATCATCTTTGCTGATGGAACCATCACCATTTGCATCCACATGCTTCAGGTCATGACCACCTAGAGATCTGACATTCTCCCATGGTAAAGCCGGTTTTCCGGACCAACTCAGAAAGCCCTGATCTTTGCGGCTTGGACCAACCTTTCCGAGATTTACACCAAGCGGAAGAATGTCACCAACATTGACTTCTCCATCAGCATTCATATCACCAGGCCAAACACAAGCAGTACCGCAGTCCACCGAAGTAGAAGGCTGTGCTTCCACAAGAACATGCACTTGCACTTGGTCACAATTGAGTTGACCATCATTTATAGTGCAATAATCTACAGTAAAATCGTCTCTACCGACGAAATCCCTATCTGGTCTGTAGGCAAGGGTTTTTCCGTCTGCAGAAACATCTAATATGCCATGAACGGGTCTAAGGACTTCCTCAAAACGAAAATCATCGATGGGCACCAAATAGGGCATATGGAGCGCTTCATTTTGGCTCGTAACCACATTAATGGTGCTGGTTCTAGGGGGATAATTGAAAACTGTGATGCTCACTCTTTCTTCATCACAGCGGCCATCATAACAGCATATGTAAGTAAACTCAGTTTGTCCTTCCCAATCCGTCGGAGGTCGATATCGAAAGTGGCCCCCACCAAAGTGTCTCAGTTGTCCCTGCAAACTTCTGGCATCAAAGGACTCCATACTGCTGGCAATGTCATTTTCCAATACGGAAAAATCAATGCCATTATCCTGCTCTGTGAAAATTGCGTCGGGATAAGACACACCATTTAAAGCAAAAGGATCAACCACTTCGATAACATACAATTGTGTGTACAGTTTACCGCCAGTCAACCGAACAAATTTCAATTCCTCCGTGCCTGAATAACCCATACCAGGTCTGTACTCGTACAGCAAATCTCCAGACAAAGCCAGCACACCACTGTAGTACTTCTGAGTAGGTGGATTAAAACCAGGAGGCACAGCCAAGGTGAGCACCTCATCTTTATCCATTTGGATAAAGGAGGTATCTGATTGTGGGCCACTACTGTCATCATAAACATGTATGAAAGCCTTAGCGGTGGCATAAGCTGAACCATCCTTTACCACGTATGTAATCGTGGCATGACCCGGGCCTATAGGACTAAAGGATAGTTTTGTGCTGTCTTCGTTTAGGGTTGCAGAGCCCTGACTCACAAAAGCGAGTCGATCTATCTTAGCCTCAGCACTATTCAGGAAATCATTGAGTAGTAGATCTAAATCTTGATTGGGATCACCCAGGTCAATGACGAAGTAATCATCAGCAGCAATGATGGGAGCAACCTCCAAAATATATGCTTCAAAAAACGGCTGAAGGGATCCACCTTCTTTGCGCAGAGTTTGAAAGACGAGTGTATCGATGCCAACCCACTCCTCAAAAGGCTGATATCTTATCCGGAATTGGGATTCAAAATTTAATTTAAACTTGTCGACAATGCCATGGCTAGGTGATCCCAAGATGATTGGGTAATCCTCAGATTCCACGGAAAGGTTAATGTAATCGCCTTGCTTAATCCTTAAGGACTTATATGACCGAACTGATTGTGCATCTGCTCCTAAAAGCCAGATAAGCAACATCATCAGCGTGAGAAGGAAAGGGGGGCTAAGTCTCATGGCCAAGATTACATATGCAATATAAGCCTAATTTGTTGAAGTAGGAAATAATGCCCATCTTCCAACCCTGAATCAAGGACTGATTTGAAATGGATTTTCTAGTGTAATGGAAAAGACCAAATTATTCAAAGTTGCTTCTCAATTAAGTGCACATGAACTTAGTCGACTGAGAAGTTTCGTTAAAGATGCTGTAAAGCAGATTAGTAAGCCAAACCGCTTGCTTCTACACATCAGCGAAAGCTTGAAAAGTAAACCAAGTGTAGTTCCGACCAAGGAACTGCTTTGGCAATCCATCTATGTAGGGTCGCCTTATGACGATCGTAGGTTTAGGAAGCTATGTGCCGATGCTCTCCAACGAATTGAAGAATTCCTGAGTATGGAGGCATATTTTGCCGATGCCTTTGCGGAGTCTACATTCAGGCTCATCGCGTTTCAAAAACGAGGCATGAATCTGCTGCATCGGTCACAACTAGCTCGAGCATTGAGTCTAGGCGAAAAAGAAGTCACTAGGGATGCGCCGTTTTTTTATCACCAGTATTTGATTGAACAATCACAGTATCAAATGTCGCATGCAAGCGAACGATTTAAGGTTGCGGATATTGATCGGATCCTGCAGAATCTGGATAAGTTCTATGTGACAGAAAAGCTCAGGTATCACTGTGAAGTCCTGAGCCGTAAAACTTTTATCGATCACAATTATCAGAATCAACTCATTGGACCCATTTTACAAATGGTAAATGAGGGTCCGCTGAAAGATGTGGCAGTCATCGGTATTTACTACCAGATCGTCTTAACACATCTCCATCCGGATGAGGAGCAACATTACTTTGATCTTAAAGAGAGGCTTCAAAGGGACACGAAAGTCATTTCTCCTGCCCATTTGAAGGAAGTCTTCTATTCTGCACTCAATTATTGCAATAGAAAAATTAACAAGGGTAAAAAATACTTCCTAAGAGAGGCCTTTGATATGTATCGAGAGGTACTAGAAAAAGGGCTCATCTATGAAAAGGGACATCTTAGTCAATGGACCTTTAAGAATGTTCTCATTCTTTCTTTAAGATTGGGAGAGTATGATTGGGCAGAGCAAGCGCTTGATGTATATGGGCAAAAACTGCATCCAAAGTATCGCCGGAATGCCTTAACCTACAATCGAGCGCAACTGCATTTCTATCGGCAGGATTACCCTAATGTACTTTCTCTGCTGCAAACCGTCGAGTATGATGATGTGACATATAATCTGGGAGCTAAAACTATGCTACTTGCTACCTACTACGAATTGGGCGAGTACAAAGCGCTGCAAAATCTTGGAGATAGCTTTAAAGTCTTTCTGCTAAGAAAGAAGCAGACGATAAGTGAGCAAAGAAGGAAATCCTACTTGAATTTGATTCGAATGACCTTGAGATTGGCCAATACTCCCGAGCACGCTCATCAAGCAATTCGGAAAATAAATACAGAACTTGAGCAAATTGGTCAACTTGCAAGTGAGAACTGGATTCGCGAAAAGGTCAAAAGGAAACTTCTCCAATCGCAGAAGAAGATCAAAAACGCTAGATGATTTCATCCCAATCATCACTACGAATACGAGCGGAAGTTAGATGTGTGAATTTAGTTTTAGCCAGGGCAATAAAATGAACCTCGACTTCCATCAGTAGGTCTGTGGTGAGTAGATCCTTGATGTCGCTCACACCTTTGACTTCTCCATCTCGAAATTTAATCGAAATATCGTATTCACCGGCATCAAACTTCAAGAGAAACCGATGTCCCGACTTGAATACGGTAATCTTATATTTCTCATGTGGAAGCTCTGCCACAATTCTCATTCACAAGTGTATTTGAGATCTAAATGGCCAATAATTAATCTTCGATCAATCGCTTCTTCAACTTAGCAAACTCTTCATCAGTCAGTAAACCCTCTTCTTTGAGTCGTCCTAGATCTTTCAATTTTCCCACAACATCTTCACTAGCATTGCTACTTTGCTCCTTTTCAATCTCAGTAATTGAGGATTCTGTTTGAATTAGTTCTTCGGCTTCTTGTACCTCCTTGACCCTAATTTCTCTGGCATACTTCTTTCCTTTTTCAAACATCTCATCATACATCTTGCGCAATCTCGCAGGATCAAAGTCTAGAAAAGTCCCACCTGTCTCGAAGTGCTTTTTAAAAACCTCTCCAAGGGCGTAGGTAGAGCCCCCAGAAAGAATGGCCAGTGTCATACCTCCAATCATGGCTCCAACTCCAGGAATAAATTTAAGCACTCGAGCACCAGCTTTAGCTACAATCGATCCAGCGAGGGAACTGACAACCGCTTTTAGCTCTGTTTCCTTGTAGTCGACCTCATAGATCTTACATAGCTGTCTGACCATATCCAATTGAATGGCACTCACTGCAAAAATATCTGCCACCGGTACCGGAATCAGTCCAGCACCCATTGACCACATCATATGACTTCTAATCACCTGGTTTGCATCGACCACCTTCTCTTCTGTTTCTTGCATGCTTTTCAGTTTGTCACTAAGTTAACAACTCTCCTGTCTGAATGATTCAGTAAATCGACAGACTTCATCCTTTCTCAGATCGGTTGCCAATAGACCCTCCTCTGACACATGAATATCATTATTGCCTTGGACCCACTTTAATCCTGATCCCCTTGGTCTGTGAGGCAAATTCTGGTGCATACATGGACTGCACTGTCCCAATGCCATTCGAAAATTCTCCTTCTTGCGCCACCCTCAAGGTGTACTCCAGCACATACCTGCCCTTTGGTAGGTAGTCCACAAAAAAATCTGTATAAGTATCGGAGGTAGATTTATAATAGCCAAGGCCTGATTCCCAATGATAGCGACTGATTACACTAATCGGTTCCATTGTCCCAGCACGTTGGTCTTGAATATGGACAAACTCCATATTTTGTTGGGTGGTTACAACGAGCTGAACAACCACTTTGTCTCCAACAACCAAATCTGTCTGTCCGATATCCACCAGCTTTCTTCCGTCTTCATCGAGTTGTTCCAGAAACAGCTTCTTCTTTACCGTGACCGGTGTTTGATTGGCTGCCGAGACCTTATCCAGATCCTCCAAGTATTGCCAAAAGACAGACCCCCATATGGGACGCTGGCCACTGTTCTTCATCGTGACACGACCGTCGGTAGGTCGAATGGAAGAAACAGGTATTTGATGCCGCACCACTAAATTCTGCTTACCGACAGCTTCAGATGTCAATGGCAGCGATCTCTCACCAACTACAACTTCAGGTAGTTCGCTAGTTTCCAAGAACCAGTCATTTGGTCCTGAGGCTAAGGCTCGGATAGCCGCAGTAGTAGATTTAGTACTAGACCATCGAGTAGTTCGCTTTTGATTGATTAACCAGACCTTAAGGCTTTCAACTAGGTGGTGATCACTTTCCACTTCATCAAAAACTTCCATAAGCATGACATGCGCTTCAATCGGTGCATGATACCAATGGTGACCTTCGCTATATTTCCAGTGAGGACCCAACTCCCCATCTTCCAGCATCCGCTCACGCAATGACTTAATGATTAGTTCAACTGCACCCTCTTTATTGTTGCGATGAAAGGCTATAGCCAACAGACCCTGTTCATAGAGAGTCCTAGTGGGCCAATGCTGTTCTGCTTGTTGAAGGTAATGGGTCCAAAGCTCCATCATTTGGTCATTAAAGTCATGATCTTTGTACAGGGATCGTGTGTATAAATAATGAATGATCATGGATGATAGTTGATCATCCTTCCGCTGAGTTGAATCTCGTTGTATCCGCTTCTTGACATTTTCAAAGTATGACCATGCTTGTTGATCAATATACCTGATGCCATTGGTCAACATATCGTTGATTACGGGATGCGCAACAGCAGGATTCTGCTGGATTTTCCTAAGTCCTTCTAATACATATTGCGTAATGAACCAATTCGATCGTCCTCCTGGAAACCAACTAAATCCACCATCTGATGATTGCCTGCCGATGAGCTTAGATAGGTTGGTCGTCATTTCATAACTCAAGCTATTTGGATCAAATAAGTGAGACAATTTGGCCATCTTAACCCGTTCTGAAATGGCGTCTTGTACCCAAGGAGTTTCATCTATGGCCGCTGACTTTAGATTTTCATCCCTTAGCAGGGGGTTGGCGCTTTTATCCGCAAGATTCCAGCCAGCAATGGTCTCTTGGATGTCCTTATGCTTAATCAATATTTCTTGAGCAAGAGCGCCAATCAAGTAGCGGTTCAAGATTTGCTCGGAACTTTCGTGTGGATACTCCATCACATATGGCATTGCTTGCAGGGCATACCACGCAGGATTGGCCACCACATCAACTGCCAAATTAGTGTGCTGAATAGTTTCAGAGGAGAGACGCACTAGGTTCTCTAATTCCCTAGTTTTTTGCTTGCCCGGAGCGATAGCCATCGCGAGCGACTCTGTGACGAGTTTACGATTTTGTAGTATGATCCAGGTATCCTTTTGCGCATCCGTATATTGCTCCGAGGAGGCTTCAATGGTATATGTAATCGGATGCAAAAAATCCAGAGGTACGCTTATGGGCCATGCCACAGAGGTACTGCTTTTTGGAGCAATGTCCACCATCTGACTTGCCGCGGATCCCAACATGTAATTCAAGTCCTCTTCATTGAAAGGATTCTTAAGATGTAGACGCACTGCAGCGCTCAAGGGCTTTTCAGAGAGGTTATCAATCTTTGACACGAATGTAAAATCATCGCCAGCCCGGAGAAAACGTGGACTATTGGGCGTAATCATTAGTTCTTTTTGACTAATCATTTTGGCTTCGTGATAGCCTACTTCAAGGTCCTGCGTATGCCCTAAAGTCATCATACGCCAGGTGGTCAAGGCGTCATTCATCTCAAATTCAAACGAAAGGTTACCCATGGAATCCGAGCGCAGCTGAGGAAAGAAAAAGGCAGTTTCGTTGAAGTTACTACGAACGCGAACAGGTTCACTATTTCTGTCCTTGACCTCCGTCCCCAAATCAATTGCTTCTTGCTCATTTTCCATCTGACCAGGTGATTCTTCCAGCGATTCATCAGCCCTCATTGCAGCTTCGGCCATTGGAGCACTGGTCTTAGTGCGGTAATGCCTACTTCCTCGCAGTCCGACTGCGCTCGCAATAGCAGGATATCTGTCAGATGGATATGGAGCATAGACCATCCATTCTCTGGCAAACAAGATGGTCCGACTGATCCCGAAACCAAATCTGCGTTCTTGCAAAGACGAATGGTGCGTGGGATAGAACTGATAAGTCCATTGGTGTGGTACAAACTGGTCTAATGAGGCATCGTACATACCAACCAGTAGTTCCGTCCACAACTTCTGGCTATGGTCACTGTCAATGGTGAGTCTTAATTTCTCTGTAGCTCCCGGCCTGGTCTTGTCACGGAAATTATAGTAGGTGATCTTCAGGTCTTTATGGGACCATGGCACCATAACGTGTATCTTCTTCTGCACTACTCTATTAGCTACACCCATTACGACATGAATGGTAAATCCACCAAGGTCAGCGGTAGTAACAGGCACCTGCAATTGAGTCCAACCATTAGCCTCTATCCAACTCCCAGTCTCTAGATTTCCCTGTCTTTCGATCTGCCAAAAAATCTTTCCCTCAATCGCAGTCGCTATAGGAATCAACAACTCAGAACCCGGTGAGGATGTTAGGCTCTGTTGTGGTAAAAATAACATTTCATCTTTGGGTACCTCCGAAGAACCCGGCTCGTAAATGGTAGTACTGGTGGTTACGGATGATGATCCCTGCTCATTGCTGGCCTCTACGACAAAGCGGTAGTGGCCGGCCTCCAGCAAGTCATCAAGAGCAAGTTGAATCGAACCTTTACTATCGAAGGGCAACTCTTTTATCACACGAATCACTGGCCAATTTGCGGGATCACTGTCTTGATGATGATAGTTGGGAAATAAGGAATTCATCGAATCTAGGGAGAGTCGCGTTTTGTCAGGCATTTGCCATCGACGATCTTTTTTCCATTTAGCAGGTCCCTGTATGCGTATGATCTTCAATGATCCATTTACGGCAACGGGCTCGTTGACAAAGTTCAATGTTGAGATCTCGATTTCACGAAGGCTGTCACTTTGAAAATGGTTGGACATCGGAATCCGGATATGAAATGGATCTTCACCCAAATTGAGATGAAGTGTTTGAGTGTGAGTTTCACCATTCACATCGGTGACATCGGCGGTCACCTCATAAAGATACATCGGCCTTATCCAGGGGTGCGTTGGCAATGCTTCATTTTGGGTTGGAAAAGAGAATTCAAATTGACCATCCGCATTTAATTGAACTTCACCATTTGCCACTTCTTCATCTGGTTCTTGAGGTAGCGGCCATCCACGACCATAGTGAAAGTACCGCATAGTAGCCTTTCTAACCACCCGATATTGCACAGTCGCAGTGCCGAGTGATACTCCGGCATAGCTAGTCGCCGTCCCAGTAAGATCCACCGTGTCGCCGAGAATCAGTGCAGCACTCGGTTGATTAAGTTCGACAAAAAAAGTTGGTCGCTTATAGGCTTCCACTTGTATTAATTGATGGCTATTATCCAGGTTATTACTGAGCCTAAATCCACCTTTCAGGCCATCTTGCGGTAGTGTGAAGCTACCCGCAATCGATCCATAATCATTGGTCCTCAGATTATTGGAAGAAATCTCTTGTCCATTGGCATCTATCAGTGAAATTCTAATATCCTTGCCCTGAATGATTGCAGGCCGTCCCCGTTCACCCTTCACAATTGCTATTCCTTTATAGTAGATGGTCTGGCCTGGACGATAGATTGATCTGTCTGTAAATAGCTGTAGATGCTGCCCTTTGAAATTAGCAGGTCTCATCGGATAATTATAGAGATGATCGATCCACAATTGATCTTTTCCATGCTTGATCAATAAGCCATACCCTCTTCTTAACACATTGGCTTTGGGTATCTGGGCCTCGCCAAGAGAATCCGTCACGGCATTCCCTTTCTTCTTCAATACTCTTTGACCATTTTCCTGATCATATTGATACCAAGTGACGATGGCCTGACTAATCGGGCTACCATCCAATCGATCAAAGCAGCGAATTTTCGAGGTGCCGGGATACTTCTGTTCGATTACCGAAATTCTTGATACGACAAATTTAGCTACTGCTACTGCAGATCCATTCATTGATAGGTCATCCTGGGTGCCAACCAGGACGGCATAGGATCCATTGTCCTGGCCAGGAATGGCAAATTCTGTCTTATGCGCTCGAAAATCATCGACTCCCGGACAATCAATTTCGTGTTCATAGATGACCGGCATCTTGGTTAGTCGAGCAAGTGCATCTTCATCTCTTTCATTGAACAAATTTGACCTTTGTTGATCATTCTCGGGTAGTCTAGCGACCTTGATGAAAACCCGTTCAACATTACGATATGAAAGTAGAACAAGAGATGATTCGTCAGGTAAAACCACTTCCTCGATGCGTACATCAAGTGACTTTGCCTCAATGCCAGCAATCACTCCCTTACATAAGACAGCCCCATAACTTTCAGGATACTGGTCGATTGCATCTAGGCATTGCGCTCGAATTCCCTTTAACAGATCAGGTTTATGACCATCATCCTTAGTGAGCATATGCCGTGCTATTACGGCGGTTATGTGTGCATGCGCTGCACTTCCCTCATACTTAGTATGGAGCTGCTGCAAGGCTGACATGTAAAGGCTATCCCGATGCGTGGAGATACTCCGCTCATAGACAGTCTGCAACCTCTGCAAGTCCCAATCCACAAGTACGGAGGGATCATCGTCTGCTTGGTGAAACAGCAATACTTCTTGAAAAATCTTTAGTGCCCATACAATTGGGTTCCGGCTATGGTCTCCTTCAATCGGTAGTGTAGCAAATGATGAGATTGGCGAAAAGTATGCAGGATTGTCTACCCTAAACTTATTGAGCGGTTGCGGAAGTGGCAGTCTGAGTTGACTGAAGTATAACATAGCTCGACGTGCCAGCAAGTCATAGATTACTTCATAAAAAGGTGGTGTGGCTGAGGAAATTATCAATTTCGAGAAATCTGCCAAGGGTATTGCTTGTGTCTCACTAACTATTGACTTCAGATAAGCACTATCTGCACGGTTTAAGAGTGCCTGACGTGATAAATCTTCGAGCCGCCCGAGCACTTCGGTATCCGCTTCATCATTAGGTAGTCTCCAAGCATTTTCTTGTGCATAGCGATGGTATAATTCCCCAATTCTTGAGTACAGTAAAGCCTCGACACCCACTTGCTCGCCATTCAGTTCTTGTTTTAGGACTGCTAGACTACTTTCCAACCCATTTTCATTAAGTATTCCCGCAAGGTCCGCTTGGAGAAAGGTGGCACGTACAAAATCTGACGCTCGCTGATCCAAGAGAGCATGCTTCTTAATTTGCATGACAAGATCCAAAGTGCTTTTGGGTTGGTTTATTTTCATCAAAGAGTCAACCTGCCTCCATTGGCTCAAATAATCGAAATCACTCAATGGTTTGTCGGTCATATCTTTGGTTGGCGTTATACAGCTCTGGATAATTCCCACCAGACAGATCAATGTCAGGACAGATCGTGTTACTCTAAAGGGTGTTGTGCAGAACATAAGTTTCTTCTTCTAGATGTATCCAGAACGTCGACGACATTACGAAAGGTCTGTATTAACACATTGTTAACTGTAAAACCTTGATACATCTACTTCTGAAGGTAGTGATTGTTGATTGGTGATGGCAGAGGTTAGGGCTTCTGCCCAGTAGGGTCCCAGTGAAGCCCCCTTGGTACCTAGGCCATTAAAAACCCATACTCCTGTATGATCTGGATGTTTTCCAATGATGGGTCTCCTATCCTGTACTGTAGGTCGGATGGCTGCTTTGTAGTCCATTATTTCATAAGGCACACTTATGAGGTCTTCCAGTGCACGGATGAGATCAATTTTAAATTCAGCAGATGGTAAAGTATCATCAATATCCCAGCTATTTTTGGCCCCAAACCAAAATCTGTCTCCAGCCAAACGAATGAGGAAATACTTTTTCTTAATCATTTTATTGACGGGCAAATTGGGAATTTTCAGCAACAAAACGTCGCCTCGTGAAACATCTAGAATATTGGACTTGAACAAAGGATTGAAGCGAAGTCGCTCACCTTCACAAAAAACAATATGTGATGCCGTGATCTTCTTATAAGTCACAGCTCTGGAGAGACTTAAAGAATGATGGTCTAACTTTTCTTCATAAATCCGATCACTTTGTGACCACCTTTCTCTCGACCTATTCAGCAGTTGCGGAATGTCAATTTGATAGCTCCCACACACTTCTCCAAATCGCCATTTTTTATCGAACGGCTGAAAATAACCTAGGGAAGGATCGTCCAAAATATAACGGCCATATTCCGAAAAACCTGATCTGGCTAGCCAATCATTCTCTTGCTTTTGATCAGGGAAGATGCGTAGGATATTTCGCTCCGATACCAGGCTGCAATCCAACTTGTTTTCAATATACCTATAGGTGTCCAGCGCTTTAGGTAGCAAAGTATCGTACATCCAGCTTTTCACAAACCGCCTCCCTGTTATTGGATTCATCACTCCTGCAGCAAGTCGGCTCGATGAATTGGACTGCACCTCGTCAATAATAAAAAATGAAAACCCTTGAGACTCAAATTGATGTGCCAGTAAGGTGCCTGAAAGACCCTGTCCTACAATGATAAAATCTACCTTCATGCTTAGCTTATTCACAAAGTTTCAAGCAGATCACGCTCCGATTTCTTCAATCCTTTCACTACAAGTTCATACGAATGATCAATTAGTTCCCGTAAAAAATAACTGGAAAGTTCTCCTTCAAAATCGACGGTGTTCCAATGTTTCTTATTCATATGATAGCCGGGTTCAATCTCTGGATATTGATCGCGATAGTCGACAGATTTAGCAGGATCACACTTTAGATTTACCGACAATCTGGTATCGCTGAGGCGGGTTATTGCAAAGATCTTCCCCACGACACGGAAAACCAAGGTATGTTCATCAAATGGCAAATCATCAGATGTACCCTGCTTAGACAAACAGTAATCTCGAAAAGTCTCAATATTCATAGCAATGCAGACCTTATGTATTGTCTTCTAAGTAAATGTAAGGTATGAGGCAGGAATACTATAGAAGATCAAACAAATATATCTGATATGGCATGCACTAAATACCTGAAAGGCGCTGGGGTTGAAGTTGCCGGGCTCTCGCAAAAGAAGATGCTAAACAGTAAAGTTATTTGCTAGACAAAACCTCGTGGGTTATCTAAAATTCCAGCTGCAAGATCATTCAGCCATTAAAATCCTCATCTCCTTTGCCAACAGCGTTGAGGCGTTGGCTGCGGCTGCACCAAAATGCTCATCAGAACCAGCATAAATAATTGATCTTGAAGAATTGACAAGTAATCCTACAGTATCATTCTTTCCATATTCATACACGGCACCCAAGTCTCCTCCCTGGCTACCAACACCCGGTACGAGTAGAAAGTGATCTGGTACTATTGATCTTACTTGCTGCAGCGAGGTCGCTTGTGTGGCACCAACCACAAACATCAAGTTGTCAGGATTACCCCATTGCTGGGCTGTCTCCAAGACGTGCTCATAAAGAAACCTTTCATCAATTGACTTCTGTAATTGAAAATCATGGCTACCTTGATTGGAAGTAAGGGCTAGTAAAATCACCCACTTATCTTCAAATTCTAAGAATGGCAAGACAGAATCTATTCCCATATACGGAGCTACCGTGACCGCATCGAAATCGTATCGTTCAAAGAAAGTACGAGCATACATCTGAGAGGTATTTCCAATATCCCCTCGCTTTGCGTCTGCAATTGTAAAATGAGAATCAGGAATGTAATTAAGTGTTTTCTCGAGAGAGATCCATCCCTGAGGGCCCAAAGACTCATAGAAAGCAATATTGGGTTTGTAGGCCACACATTGATCGCGAGTGGAGTCTATTATCTGTTTATTGAACTCAAAAATTGGATCATCAGCATTCCTAAGAAACATTGGTATTCGCTTCACGTCAGTGTCGAGACCAACACATAGAAAAGACTGCTTATCAAATATGTTTTGAACCAGGGTTTCTCTCTTCATTCTTTAGAGAATTGTCACATTTGAATCTCCTCCACACTACTTATCTCTGCCACCTGATTCTTAACGGCCTCTTCAAGTCCTGCTTTCATGGTCATCTGAGTCATGTGGCAAGTCTTGCATGCCCCATGCCATTTTATTTGGGCAATGAAAGTATCCGTAATGTCTACAAGTTCTACATCTCCACCATCCGCTCTTAGATGCGGCCTTACAGAATCTAGTGCAGTTTCTACCCGTTGGAACAAATCAGATTTTAGCGATGCCATCATAATAGAAGATCTTCCAGTTAGCCTTGCGTTTGAACAATTGTTGAGGGCCCGATCGTCCTTAAGCGATGAGCCACACTCTTTAGCAGTTCTTCTGTCACACCTTCCCAAATCTGCTGTACTGCTGGCTGACCTTCATCTAACATCACGGGTTTTCCTTGCTCACCTCCATCCATAATGCTCTGCACCAAAGGTACTTGGCCCAAGACTATGGTATCACTATTCTTGGCTAATAGTGCACCTCCTCCCCTACCAAACAAGAAGTATTTGTTATCTGGCAATTCTTTAGGCGTAAACCAAGCCATGTTTTCAACAACTCCCAAAATCGGAATATCGACAGATGGCAATTTAAACATATTTATGGCCTTGAGAGCATCTGCTATAGCTACCTTCTGTGGTGTCGTTACAATCACAACACCAGTCAAAGGCACTGTTTGTACTAGAGTCAGCTGAATATCACCTGTCCCAGGTGGAAGATCGATGACCAAATAATCTAGTTCGGGCCAAATGCATTCCTGGATAAACTGCTTGATGATACCTGCTAAACGGGGGCCCCTAAGCACAACCGCCTGCTCCGGTTCGACAATAAATCCAATCGATATGACTGGCATTCCATACGCACTTAGTGGTACGATCTTTTGCTTGCCGTGGACTTCTTGGATTCGAGGTTTCTCACCTTCCAATCCCAGCATAGTAGGTATTGAGGGTCCGTATAAATCTGCATCTAATAGCCCTACTTTGTAACCAGCTTTCTGTAAGCCCAAAGCAAGATTGGTAGACACCGTAGACTTTCCGACCCCACCTTTTCCTGAAGCAACGGCTATGATATTTTTCACTTGGGGCAGCACCGATCTTTGCGGTGAACCCGATGTATGCTGTGTCTCGAGATGGATGTGTACCTGCAGGTCTGGATACTTTTGGTTAATTGCCTGCATACAAGCGAAGTTCAATCCCGATTTTTGCTGTTGATCAAGTGCTTGCGTAAACACAAGTGAACATTGTACTTTGGATTCATCGACCTGAATCGAGCCCACCCTATTAGTAGTTACGATGTTTTGGCCGGTAAGTGGATCTTTAACTTCCTTGAGAAGATCCAACACCTTTTCCTTAGTCAATTTCACCCGCTTGCATTTTTTTTACTGAAAACCTTGCGTCGCAAATATAAACAAATGCCCTGTACACACTTTCTATTAGCCACTGGCAAAACTCAGGCCTTATACCTACCTTTGGGGTTAAATATTTGATCTCCGCTGTAAATTTATTTTCAGTTGACAAAGGACCTATTCAATTGCAATAGAATGTAGTTACATATTAAGGTTTAATTTTATACATTCACTTCTATATGAAGATACATCATAGACTCGAAGACCTTCCAACATTTCGCAACGCGGTGATAACCTTCGGATCGTTTGATGGTGTACACCACGGACATGGAGAATTGGTGGAGTTGATGAAGTCAGAGGCGGCCTCCATCGATGGAGAAACAGTCGTAGTGACATTTGAGCCTCATCCCCGACAAATTATATATCCTGGTGCCAAAGATTTAAAATTGCTGAGTAGCAAGGATGAAAAGATTCATCTGTTTAAGAATCATGAAATAGATCACCTTGTTTTTTGTCCATTTACCATCGAGTTTTCTCAAATCAGTGCTGACGAATACATCACAAATTTTATTATCGATCGATTTCATCCCAAATTGATCGTCATCGGATATGACCATCGATTCGGGCAAAATCGCACAGGTAATATCGACTTTCTCAAGAGCTACGAAGCATCAGGTGGATTTAAGGTAATTGAGTTGGCTGCACAGATGTCAGAGCGGATAAAGGTAAGCAGTACTAAGATCCGAAATTATCTGTCGGATGGTCAGATTGAGCTGGCCAATAAATTGCTTGGCCACCCTTATGTGATCGGTGGTAAAGTAATACGGGGTAAGCAAATTGGGGAACAATTAGGTTACCCCACTGCCAATCTCCGCTTCGACGCTACACTAAAGCTTGTCCCTCCCCAAGGCATCTACGCAGTTCATATTCATATCGGAGCAGAAGAGTATGAAGGTATGCTCTACATTGGCAATCGGCCTAGTGTTGCTTCCGATGGTAAGCAGTCTGTGGAAGTGAATATTTTCAACTTTAACGAGGATATTTATGGTGAATACATTTTGGTAGAATTACTAAAATTCATGCGCGAAGATAAGGTCTTTAAAAACTTAGAACTTCTGCGCTTACAGCTTGATGAGGATAAACGTGGAGTTTTAGACTTTTTTCAAAATAATGAAGGTCCCAATTCTGTAGCTGTGGTGATTCTAAATTATAATGGATTACACCATCTACAAAAGCACCTTTCGTCTGTCATCAGACATACTACAGCCAAGATTATTGTAGCTGACAATGGATCTACCGATGAATCTGTGGTCTGGCTCAAAGAAAACCACCCGGACATAGAGCTGATCGTTTTGCCCACCAATTATGGTTTTGCCGAAGGATACAATCAGGCAATTCGGAAAGTCCATGCAACCTACGTGGTCCTACTCAACTCAGATGTGGAGGTCACCAGGCAATGGTTAGAACCCATGATTAGTACTCTGAAGTCGAATAAACAGATTGGAGCGATCCAACCCAAGGTCAAATCATTTGAAAACAAGTCCAATTTTGAATATGCTGGAGCATGTGGAGGGCTGATGGACACGCTGGGCTATCCATTTTGCCAGGGTCGTATTCTCTCAGAAGTTGAACAGGATTTTGGTCAATACGATAAGGCAAGAGAGGTTTTCTGGGCTACAGGTGCAGCCATGTCCATTCGGCGCAAAGTGTTTATGGACTTTGGTGGATTTGATGGTTCCTTCTTTGCTCATATGGAAGAAATTGACTTGTGTTGGCGTATGAAGCAAGCAGGATATCAAATCTGGACGCAACCCGATTCAGTCATCTATCATCAGGGCGGTGGCACACTAAGTTACACCAGTCCGAGAAAGACATATTTGAACTTTCGCAATGGGATGTCTTTGCTCATAAAGAATGAAAAAGGCCTCAAACTACTTTGGCTCTTTCCTGTAAGGCTTGCCCTGGATCTATTGGCCGGTTTACGATTCATAATCGTAGCAGAATGGAAAAATGCTTGGGCGGTCGTCAAGGCCATGCTATATACCTTCCGGCATTTTTTTTCTACCTGGAAAAAAAGGAAGCACATTCTTGCCTTGACCCAAAAACTCTCTATTGGTGAAGACAACACTAATTCCGGAAGATACCAAGGAAGTATCGTGTGGGAATTCTTCCTTCTTGGTAAAAAGAAATACCATGACCTACGCAAAGTTCCTTCCTCCAAGCAAATCTCATGAGACTACAGAATGAGGTGATCTATAGTGATCAAAACGTCATCATTGTGAATAAACCAGCGGGTGTTTTGTCCGTTCCAGATAGGTACAACAGTAGTCTCAGAAATGTATACAGCTGGATAACCGGCATTTACGATGATGCGAGACCCGTTCATAGGCTTGATCGATATACCAGCGGAATACTGTGCTTTGCCCGTGGCCAGCAAGCCTTCAAGCATTTCTCCGAGGCATTTGAAAAGCGAACTGTTCAAAAGTATTATCATGCCATTGTACTTGGTGTCCCATCTTCCAATGCTAGCTTTATCGATAAGTCGCTCGAAAAACTCAACCGGCAAAATCAAGTGATCATTAGTAAGCGGGGAAAAGCAGCACAAACCAATTACACTGTGTTAGAGACATATGGTAGCTTCGCATTACTTCATCTACAAATTCTTACTGGTCGTACACACCAGATTCGCGTTCATTTACAATCTATAGGGCATCCCCTCCTCGTGGATCCCGTTTATGGAGGCAAAGACGAATTTCTGCTCTCAGAAATTAAACCAACCTATAAAAAGCGCGACCAAGAACGCCCCTTGCTCAAGCGTACGCCACTGCATGCGTCAAAAATCGTCTTACCATTGCCTGATGGCAATAGTCTGACGATTGAAGCCCCTCTTCCAAAAGACATGCGGGCAGTCATCCGGCAAATGCAGCTCCTGAAAGGATAGCCCTAGCTTCACTCATGCTGCCTAATGATATCACGATCAATTACTTCTGTTGACTTCGAGACTTCTGAGTTGTCTCCCCAATCTTTTGTCTGCATATCTCCAAAGGAAGGTTGTCCAGCATCGATCCATGCCGTGTACCAGGCACTTCCAATGGCTTGAATAGAGGCCCGCATGCGTTCCTCGACCATGCCCTTTAGAGCTGATTCATATGCCTTTGCATATGCCCTGCATTGCAACCTGACGGTCGCATTTAGTCTCTGATCAAAACAATATTGCTGGTCAGAGGGATAGGTTTGGCTTAACTTCTTTTCTACAGACAACACACTATCAACGAGTGCATGGCTTCTAAGAATTATGTCCCAGTAATACGTTACTGGATCATCAATATAGGCAGCCTTACCGGTCAGAAAATCGTACTCATTTTCTGCAAATAGTTCTGGTATTCTCGATTCCCAGAATGCATGAATACCTAATTGATCTGTAAGCTGTCCATTATAGTTTTTGGTGGTGTGCAAAGGCACATGTGCATCGCCTATGTAGTGTCCAAAATCCGCCGAAGTTCTTACAATCAAATTGACATTACCTTCGATAAAAAATCTGGTGAGCTTCCTTTGCATCGCAACTAGATGATAGGGAGCGATGCCATGTTCGGTCAATTTTTCCTGAACCCTAATTTCTTTCCATTCAGGCACCAGATCAAGATCAAAAATGGTACAGAATGAATCTACAACTACGATCCAATCTTCTTGATAATACCCAGGCAAAAAGGCACGTGAATATCGCTTGCGAAATACCACAGAGGCGATGCTTTGATCTATGCCAAAAACCTTCATATCTACGGAATCTGTTGAGTATGCTTGATGATAAATAGGTTGCCCCTGGATGACCCAGGAGGTATCCTCTCCTATCATATACAGGTCAGCGTGTTTCATGATGGCAGCAGACCAAGTCCTGGGAAGGCCATCAAAGGGAAGGCCACCCCAACTATCCAGATCAATATAATGCCGAACAGCCTCATAGCGACTCGCATAGCGACGCTTATCAGGATCCACGGCATGAGCAGAAATGAAATTGAGGTGAGGTTTGTATAGGTACATCATCTCTGGAGGCAAGGTAAATACAGCCATTTTGTTGATTAGCCGATGTGCAAAGAAGCCCCAGTCATCACCTTCACTTATCAGAAAGCCATACAGCCCTAAACAAATGACCACGCTTATGTATTTGATCCACCGCACCTGCCATTATTTACTTCCTTAAGGTACGTAATCAGCGTGTAAAATCTTACAAAAAGAAATCTAGGCTCACAAATAGATCAGAAAAAACTGCATGTTGTACTAGATAAGAGGTCCCATTCTGATCTTCGCAGATGTATCTTCCGATACGATCACGTGAAGTTTCTCCCCCTTTCTGTTGAACTGGATAAAACGTAACCTCTTCTGAGTCTCCAGATTGACTAATGACGGTAATCGAACAGAATGGATTCATGCGATTAAGAGTAGCTGCGGTGGACTTACTTAATATGGATTCTGCACCCACTTTCTTGTATGCGCGTAAGTAAGCTTCAGCACTACCTCGTCTAATTTCTTCATTCCCTGTTCCAATCTCATCTGAATGTGGCCGTACCTTCCAATTGGACCCAGTGCGATAGAGCACAAAAGAAGCCTTTGGAGTCTGATGATATACCACTTTAACTTCACCAATGTTCTCCTGATCATATCTAAAAACAATACGATCCCGCCAATCCAGATCTACCATATCAAATCTTGTGCGCAATGAGCCCTCAAAATTCGGTAGTGTGACTACCGCTGGTTGATCTGACCCTTCCATAATGATATAAGTGCCCCGCTCATCAGGAGTACTACCCCCAATGAAGTAACTTTTAAGATGCTTATCATTGCGATTGAAAATACTCACCTTAAGTCCTTGACTTGATAATCCTTTCACGATGTTCTTTAGCGCTTGTGGTCCAGGTATATAGGCAAGCTCCATCTGTTGAATCGTCTTAAGGAGATTAAAAATCGCATCTTCCCTGGCTCGATAATCCTCATTAAAGGACCAATAGCCATCCTGTCGCTCCAGCATAACTTTGCGACCTGCTCGATCTGATATGGTAACTTTCGCTACAGTACTTATTTCAGGGACAGCAAACCGGAAATCTTCGGCAACATCCGGCTTGTCTTTTGAGTTTTTCCAAGCGAGTAATGCCAACAATGTGAGTCCAATGATTACAATGAGACGTTTCATCATAGCTTAACCCCAAATTTGCGGCGTCTTAAGTATTGAAACACAAATCCAGAAAAAATCAAGAGAAATAAAGGAACTAGCACATTAATAATTTGCCATTTCGTTTTTTCAGCCTGGATTTTCGGTCTATCAAGCAAGCGAAGTTTGACATTCTTGGCTCTTGAATCAATCAGACCTTTGCGGTCCAATAAATACTCTAAGCAATTGGTCAAAAAATCCATATTGTCAAAGGTATAATTCACATATCTATTATAACCTAAGGGTCTCACCTGCCCATTTAATGGATTGATGGCATTGCGTGCTACATCACCATCCCCAACAATAATGATTTTCGCTGGTGCACCTTCATCCAGAAATGTAGTGCCGAGTTCTTTCAGTCCTGCCTGCATTTGGGTAGTCACTCTATTTTTAAAAAGTGAAGTAAATGGACCTTCGAGCAACCAAGCAAGTTTTTGAGGACCTGCATTAAACTTTGCCTCATCTGGTGCCTTACTCAAGATACTGAAGTCTAAAATCACCGGGCTATATTGAAGTCTGGTATATGCCGAAGACGTCAACAACGGAACCTTACTAATGGCAGTTTTGGTCTTTACAGTATCAACCGTTGCTGGAAATTGTAAGTCAATTCTGTCTAATCCCTTCACAATGGGATGGTCACCAAAACCTGAGGCTAGTGGATGATAGTACCATTGAAATAATTGCGGTTGATTATTCTGTGTTGGTCTTCCCTTAGACATGGGGATCATAGAAGACTCCAAATCCAGCACCAGGTTAGGTACTACTCTGCAGCCGTATCTAAAAAGCAGATCCTCGAGGTTTGTCTCATTATTGTAAGGTACATATTGGCCATACTTGCCGATCGAATCCAAGCTGACGACCATTGGATCATGAAGAAAAACTACCCGACCACCCCGCATCACATATTGATCAATTTTAAAAAGATCTTTGTCCGTAAATTGTTCTGTAGGCTTGGCCACAATCAGTGCAGCAACATCTTCAGGAATTTGCACAATACTATCTAAATAGACATTTCCCACATTATAAAAAGCACTGAGATTACCCTTAAGTGATGCTGTTTGTATCGGTGTCAATTCACCTTGCCCTTGACTGAAAACGATGTTAGGTTTATGATCAGCCATTAATTTCGCTATCGCATTCGCGAACTTATACTCCAAAAGAGAAACAGAATTATTTATGGCCACTTCTGGAGACATACCTTCTGTATTTCCTTCCAATAAATTGATGGCTATTTGTCGATCTCCGTAGTTAAAAATAGCAAAGGGATATATACGTTTTCTAGCTTGACCATCTTGACTTCTAATATTTAATTCGGTCGGTAGAATTCCTACTTTAGACCAGTCCTCCAAACGATCTGCCACCTGATCTGGTTCGCCAAACAGCGGATCCAAAACAGTAAAGGTCAATTCATCATTTGTTGCCCTAAAATCTTGAAGCATTTCGATCGCGTCCTGTTTTAGGCGTTTAAAATCAGCCGGAAGTTCCCCCTCCAAAAGTATCTGAATAAATATGGCGCCATCCACTTCTTCGAGGAGACCTTTTGTGGCCTGACTCAATGTATATCTTTTCTCCTCTGTAAGATCTATTCGACCAAAATAGTAGCTGCCCAGTAGATTAATTATGACCAGTCCAACCAGTAGAATGATAAACCAACTATGTTTCCTCAACCAATCCATCATTAGTTAGCTCTATTTTCTATAAGTTGATTTCGTGTCAAGAAAAGAAAAAGGACCACACCACTCAAGAAATAAATAACATCCCTGGAGTCAATCGCTCCCCGACTTATAGAGCGGTAATGAAAACCTATTCCGACTTTCTGTAGGACATCATCAATAGTTCCCACAAACGAAGGTACGGCACTAATAAATTCAAAGCCATAATAGACAAGAAAGCAAACGAAGGCAGCCACCAGAAATGCAATAACTTGATTGTTGCTTAATACTGAGGCATACAAACTTATCGCTACAAAGATGCTCCCAAGAAAAAGAAGACCTATATAAGATCCGATCACTTCACCACTATCGATATTGCCAACCGGAGAACCAAGCGACCAGACAGAATAGTAGTAAATCAAGGTGGGTAACACGGCAAGACCGACTAGCGCTAGTGCTCCGAAGAATTTACCTAGAATAATATCCCATTCGGTAAGTGGCTTGGTAAATAATATTTCCAATGTGCCGATCTGCTTTTCCTCAGAAAAGGATCTCATACAAATGGCTGGTATAAGAAAGAGAAATATCATTGGGGCGATTTCGAATAGTTGATCTAGTGTCGCATAATTATACTCCAGGAGACTATATTCGGGAAAAACCCACATCATCAAACTCAAGAATGTCAGGAACACTCCAATTACTACGTAGCCCGTCAGAGAACTAAAGAAGTTGGTGATTTCTTTTCGAAAAATAGCCCACATAATTGTTAGGTTGTCAGCTTTTGAAAAACATCCTCTATTGAAGATTTCTCCTCTCTTAACTCAAGAAGTTTATGCCCTTGTCTGGTTACAAAATCAAAAATGGCCAATCTTGGATCAATATTGGTTTTACCAAAAACCAACCCATAGCGATGATGGCCCAGGGATAAAACTTCCTGTATGCCTTCAATGGACCAATTCCCTTCAAAAGATTGAGTCAATTCAACGACGATCTTCCGTTGTTTGTGCAGCACTCTTTCCAACACCTCGGTACGTTCATCAGCCACTAACTGTCCTTGATTTAAAATTAAGACTCGCTCACACAGTGCCTGTACTTCCTGCATAATGTGACTTGAAAAAATGATCGTCTTCTCTGTAGCAATATCTCTGATTAATTGTCTTATTTCAACCAGCTGATTGGGATCAAGTCCAGATGTTGGTTCATCTAAAATGAGTACAGAGGGATCATGTATCATGGCCTGTGCTAGGCCAACCCTCTGGCGGTATCCTTTAGATAGTGATCCGATCTTCTTGTGCTGCTCTCTGGTCAATCCGGTCCGTTCGATGATGTGATCTACCTTTGAATTGACCGCTTCCAGCCGATAGATTCGCGCGATGAACGTGAGGTATTCACGTATGTACATATCAAGGTATAACGGATTGTGCTCTGGTAAATAGCCAATTTGCTTTTTCAATTCGATTGGATCGGACCGCACATCCATGCCATTTACATGGGCTTCGCCGCCAAACGTGCTCATATAACCACTTATGATTTTCATGGTAGTGGTCTTCCCAGCACCATTCGGCCCCAATAGACCCACGATTTGACCCTTCTCCACTGTGAAAGACACTTGATCTAGTGCATATTGTACACCGTATTGTTTCGAAAGATCTTGAACTTGGATACTCATTTCAACTGCTTGATTTGTTGCACCAACTCCTCCACCTGCCAGGCATCTACCACATCAAAACGGCCGATGTGGGTGCGTCGCAAAGCGTTTAAGTAGGCACCACTATGCAACTTCCTTCCCAAATCATATGCCAATGATCGAATATAGGTGCCCCTACTACAGACGACCGAAAATGAAACATGGGGCATATCGATGTGCTCAATAGCTAGCGCATGTATTTGTACGCGTCGCGGTTCTATTGCTATGTCTTGATTCTTCCTTGCCAATTTATATAAGCGAACTCCGTTCTTTTTTATTGCAGAATAGATGGGTGGAACTTGATCAGTTTCACCAATAAAAGATTTACTAGCTTCAACAATCATGTCGTTATTAATATGAGCAAGGGCATACTGAGCATCTTCTTCGGCTTCGGCATCATAGGTAGGCGTCGTGGCACCTAACTTCAATACCCCCTCATACCTTTTGTCCAATCCTTGAAAATCTACGATCTGCTTCGTTGCCTTTCCCACACAAACGATCAATAACCCGGTAGCTAGCGGATCAAGTGTGCCTGCATGTCCTACCTTGATCTTTTTGATTGCAAATGTGTGCCGAATCGTAGCCCGGATTTTATTCACTACATCAAAAGAAGTCCATTCTAGGGGCTTGTCCACCAGGAGAACCTTTCCTTCCTTTAGATCTTGTAGAGACCACATCTGTTGGGGTGTTAGGAGATCGTTGATAAAATGACTGCAATAATGCCCACCAGGGCGCAGTACCATCCGAAATAGCGGAGGTTAGCCCTACGCACCAATCGTATCATCCAAATGCAAGCAAGGATCCCAGTAAAGAAGGCAGCTAGAAATCCTACGCTTAGGGCTGTAAAATTCTCCACGAGTAGATGATCTCCGGCAAGGACATCTTTGGCGATTTTTCCGAAGATCAATGGTACTACCATTAAAAAAGAAAAACTCGCAGCTTGATCCCGATCAATATGCAAAAGCACTGAAGTAGAGATGGTGGCACCTGACCTAGAGATACCTGGAATAATGGCGATGGCCTGCGCAGCTCCAATAACCAGTGCGTTCATGTAGCTCACAGTTTGATCAGTCTGCTTGGCACGATCTGCTACCACAAGGAGTAGTGCAGTGAAGCACAATGCCAATCCAACTAGCAGAAGGTTCTGGCTGAACATCGCCTCAATGGCTTCCTCGAAAAACAGTCCGATGAAGACAGCCGGTATCATGCTCAACACAATTTTTATTGAAAACGATTGGCTCGCATTAACTGGGCTACCAAACAATCCCTGTAGGATCTTCCAAACCTCCTTTCTGAACACATACAGCGTAGCACAGGCTGTGGCGAAATGTAACACGACGGTCATCAATAGGCTCTGTTCACCCGTTGATTCGTTCCCGAGAATAAACTTCATCAATTCCAGATGTCCACTGCTAGAAACAGGCAAAAACTCAGTTAGCCCCTGAACTATACCCAGCACAAGTGCTTCTAACAATGCTCGCATAACAAAGTGTGGATCGAATTATTTTGGGGGCTAGGCTCGCTTAAAGATGGCAAATACTTCAACCACTAATCCAGCTACAATCACAAGCGGGGCCAGGACAGTTCGACGAAAACTATAAATGATTGATTCATCCCAAACATCATCACTAGGCATACTTCCCCCCAACATTAATATCATGCCTAGAAAGACCAGACCAGCTCCTATGCCCATCAAGACATAATTCTCCTTCTTGAAAATCAGTGTTGGAGCCTTTCGCTTAATAGCTCCTTTCCGAACCTTTGCAGAAGTAGGTGAAACCCTCTTCTTCGTGGTAACGACTTTCTTTTTTTTGGACTGACTCATATGCAAGATTTAGGACAAAGCTAGAGAATATATCTGCAAAAACATAGATATGTTAAAGGACTCGCCGGCAACCCACCTAGTGCAAATCGTTTACATTCATTTTCAAAAACCTGGTAACGATAAAAAAAGTACTGATCAAATTAATCAGCACCCCAGCAGCTATGGTCATAATCACCAAATACACCAGGTATTGGATATTTAGATACTGCATGAGTTCAGGTACTTGTTCGAACACTAAGTAGCCTACAAGACACATTGCACAAATGGCCGTCAGTGCACTAAAAAGGCCATGTCTCACTCCTTTCCATACAAAAGGCCTGCGGATGAATGACCATGATGCACCTACCAGTTCCATGTTCTTAACCAAAAACCGATTGGCATAGAGAGAGAGTCTGATAGAATTGTAGATAAGTGTCAGTGCGAGGATGGCAAGAATTAGACCACCAACCAGGAGGGCATAGCTCATTTTTTCCAAATTTGCAGCCACTTGCTCGACGAATCCTTGGTCATAGTAGATTCCAGCAATGTCATTAAATTTAGCTGAGAGCCGCTCCTGCAATGCCCTAAAAGTCTCAGAATTGAATCGATCTGCAATCAACCCAAAGGTGTATACGTCTGAAAGCGGATTTGGCATATCCATCGACAGCACATCATCTCCAAGTTCAGCTGCCAATTGCTTTAGACCAACTTCCTTAGAGACAAATTTGACTGAAGACCCCAGCACATCAACATCTTTCTGCAGAAAAGCGCTGATATCATCAACTTCCTTTGAGGAAATTTCAGATTTAAGTTCTACGACTACTTGAAAATCTTCCTTTAGGTTATCCACAATATCATTGGAGTGCAATGATATAAATCCAAAAACACCAAGTAAAAAAAGGACACCGGCAACACTTACTATTGACCACAAGTAATTGGGCTTGGGTCTAAATTTCTTTAGATTCCGCATAGTCAATTTCCACGTGAATGATTCATTTTCACAAATATATAAATTAAACTTAATGATCAAGTGTTATGTAGGCACAATGGCTGAATCAATATGACCAACTGTTCATGGCATGCGCATCATAAGAGATAGGATGCGAAAAGTCACCATAAGGGTGGTCACTTTTCCTTTCTCATAATCTTGTCGAAAAATCTGCCCGTCTCATCAGCCAATTTTCTCAATTCCTCATCAAGGTCTTTGCCACGATCCAATATCTCCTCATCAGGATTTTCTTTGGCTAGTTCTTCTTCAATTGACTCTTTCTCCTTTTGCAATTTTTCTTTCTGCTGCTCTAACTTATCTAGTTCGGCATTTGCCTCTTTATCTGATTTATCGACTTTTTCCTTTAAGCCCTCGTACATTTTGCCCAGATTTTCAAAAGCCTTGTCATATTTTCCATCGGCAAATTTTTGCCTTTCATTCTTGATCAAGCTACCGATAGATTTTCCTACCTCCTTAACCTGTTTAAAGACTTTTTCGGAAGTAGCCTTCTCTTCTTCTGATCCCAAGAAGTAGTTGTAGACAAGAAGTCCTCCAATGATAAGTAGCGCTAGTTTTATTAGTGTTCTCATCTATTTTAGGTATGATGTAGTGTAAACATGGTCAAATTATAGAATATTGCACGGTTGAGGAAATATCATCGACTTGCTCCTGCCCTTAATCATACCAATACATCTGCAGTTGTGGTAAAGAGGGAAGTAAATCTTTGCTAATTTTGATCGCTTATCAAGTGGAATCTAGATGCAGGAATACAACCATTCGGAGATTGAACAGAAATGGAGACAATACTGGGAGGATCATCAGACCTACCGAGTAGAGGAAGATGAAAGCAAAACCAAATACTATGTGCTCGATATGTTTCCCTATCCATCGGGTGCAGGTTTGCATGTTGGCCATCCCCTCGGCTACATTGCCTCAGACATCTACGCTCGATACAAACGACTAAAAGGCTTCAATGTATTGCACCCAATGGGCTATGATGCCTTCGGACTTCCTGCGGAACAATATGCCATTGAAACCGGCATTCATCCCGCTAAATCTACCTCACAAAACATCGATCGCTATCGCAAACAGCTCTCTCAATTGGGCTTTTCATTCGATTGGAGTCGTGAGGTCAGAACATGTGAACCAGGTTACTATAAATGGACACAATGGATATTTACACAACTCTTTGATCACTACTACGACCTAAGCGACAACAAGGCGGTTCCCATCTCAAAGCTCATCTCGACCTTTGACCAAAGTGGAAATGCCGATGTACATGCTTTTGCTACACCAAGTCGAGATTTTACCGCAGCAGAATGGCAGTCGTTTGATGCCAAACAACAGGCAGAGATACTGATGGACTACCGACTGGCTTACCGTCGCATTGGCTATGTCAATTGGTGTGAAGCCCTGGGTACAGTGCTTGCCAATGATCAGATCAAAGATGGTGTCTCAGAACGGGGAGGACACCCAGTCGAAAAACGGGCCATGACCCAATGGTATCTAAGAATCACAGCCTATGCTGAACGTATGCTAAATGATCTAGCTCAGATCGATTGGTCTGAATCACTAAAGACCATGCAGGTCAATTGGATCGGTAGATCTGAAGGAGCGGCCGTATTTTTTGACATAGTGGACCATAGTGCTCAAATCGAAGTCTATACCACAAGACCTGATACCATCTTTGGAGCCACCTTTATGGTGCTGGCACCGGAGCATCCCTATGTCCAACAAATCACCACTGACGATCAACGGGAGGAAGTAGACGCATACTTGGAATATGTAAAATCCAGATCTGAAAGAGATCGCCAGGCAGAGGTTAAAACGGTCACTGGCACCTTTACGGGAGCATATGCCATCAATCCATTAAATAAAGCCAAAGTACCCATTTGGATCGCAGAGTATGTACTTATGGATTATGGTACGGGGGCAATAATGGCTGTGCCCAGTGACGATGAAAGAGACCAGAAATTTTCTGAAAAATTTGGTATCGAAATCATTGATGTAGTTGATAAATCTGACTATCCAGGAGCTGGTCTGCATGATAAAGTTGGCAAAATGATAAACTCAGGATTTATCACCGGAATGCAAGTGCCTGAAGCCATTGAAGCGGTCTGCCAAAAGGTGGAAGATGAACAGTTGGGAAGCCGTCAGGTAAATTTCAAAATGAGGGATGCCAATTTTAGCAGACAACGCTACTGGGGAGAACCATTTCCCATTGTATATGATGATGCTGATATTGCCCATGTGCTCCCCATAGCAGAACTTCCGGTAGAGTTGCCACCTTCGGATGACTTTACACCTACCGCCGCTGGAGAATCTCCTTTGGCTCGAATGAAAGACTGGGTAGCGCTGCCTAACGGAATGAAACGAGAAACAGATACGATGCCCGCCGTAGCGGGATCTTCCTGGTACTACCTCCGGTATATGGATCCCCACAATGATGAATCCTTTGTGGCCACTGAGAAAGTAAATTATTGGAAAGATGTCGATCTGTACATCGGAGGTGCAGAGCATGCCGTATCGCATCTCATGTACGCACGCTTTTGGCATAAGTTTCTCTATGACCTGCAACTGGTACCAACCGCCGAACCCTTTAAGAAATTGATCAACCAAGGTATGATTCAAGGCGTAATTGAGTCAGTACTTCTGGATAAAGATCCAATTGACGGTAAACAACGATTTGTCTGTGCCAAATTAGCTGCTGCCAGAGGAGATGCTGATTTTGCCCGAATTCCAGTCAAGATCGAATTTGTCAATGACTATGGTTCGGACGAAAGCCATCTCGATCTTGCAGGTATTCAGAAGTTCATCGATTGGCGATCGACTTACCAGGATGCCATCTTCGAATGCATTGAAGGGGAGGTTATTAATGGCGTATTCCATCCGCGTGAAAATGCCGTCTCACCCACCTTCTATACTCATTCAGAAGTTGGCAAAATGTCGAAGTCTAAGTATAATGTCATTAATCCAGATGATGTCATAAACCGGTACGGTACAGATTGTTTTCGCATGTACGAGATGTTTCTAGGACCCTTGGAAAATAGTAAGCCATGGGATACCAATGGCATTGATGGAGTCTCCAAGTTCATCAAGAAATGCTGGAGGCTATTTTTCGATCTAGAGGGTCGATTGACGGTTAGCGATGAAAACCCTTCTAAAGATGAGCTCCGCATTCTACATCAGACTATAAAGAAGGTGGAAGAAGATATCGAACGTCATTCTTTCAATACGTGTATCAGTCACTTTATGGTCGCGGTCAATCAGCTTAGAGCATTTAAAACCCAGAAGCGAGCAATCGCCGAAGCCTTGACCATTCTATTGGCTCCATTCGCACCACACTTGGCTGAAGAACTTTGGCAGCGATTGGGACATCTGGCCTCTGTACATCAGGCCTCCTTTCCCACCTTTGAAGCCGAGCACTTAGTGGTCTCCGAAATAAGTTATCCCATCTCCATCAACGGTAAAAAGAGGGCGGAGGCGTCATTTGCAGCCAATGCTTCTAAGGAAGATGTTGAGCGAGAGGCGCTAGCCTTAGATTCGATTCAAAAATGGATTGATGGTAAAACAGTTCGAAAGGTAATCGTTGTTCCTAAGCGGATGATCAACATCGTCGTTGGTTAGACGAAGCCGATTCTAGGCCTTTGCACGATCAGATGTACTAAAATAGTTGACGTACTCTGAATATTTTCAATTAGTTTGGATCAAAATCTCAAATAAAAATCATGGACTTTTCAGCCACCGCATATATGCAAGTCCTCTTCTCCTCTTTCACCGCTATCCTTTTTCTACAAAGTGGTATTGATAAAGTCCTGAACTGGAGTGATGAGAAGTCTTTCTATAACCAGCATTTTGAAAAGACGTTCCTGCGCAATATGGTTTTTCTTTTGATGCCGATCATTACCTGCATTGAATTGGCAGCTGGCATCTTGTCAGCTCTCAGCATCCCGCTACTACTTATCAATGGATCTTCAGCTCTTGGATGTTGGGGGATGTTGTTAGCTTGTTTTGCGATTTTGATGCTATTTTTTGGGCAAAGAGTGGCAAAAGACTATGCAGGGGCAGCTACGTTAGTCCCCTATTTCCTATGTTCTGCTGCCGGATTATACTTTTACGTCATATGACCAGGAGATTACTTCACAGCTCATTCTGTGGACATTTTCCATTCTGAGATACTTTGTAGTATGGCCAAATTCTCATCCTTCAAAACATCCCTATGCAGTTCCAGAGCCCAATCATAGCTCAACGGGAGTCTGCCGATGCTGAATAATTTAGTATCCCCAAGGATACCTGCAACTTGAGGCAAATCTGTGACTTGTAGACAATGCATCATTTCGATTGCTTCACCTCGACCATCCCGCCTACTAGGTTGATCTTGAGTGGGAGGAGGATCCTGCACGATCAGTGATGCAAGTTGACCATCCAGCAGTGCTGCATACATGGCCACTGCTGCCATCCCATCCCTGGCGGCAAGACTGATGTTTTCCTTTTGAATAACTGGTAAGCTTCTCAGGAAAGCGAGCGATCTGATCACATCATATACTTGCATAGAAGCGATCGTCCTTCCGATCCATGCGGAAGCTCTCCGAATGTGCCATTGCTGATTCGCGGCCCAACCCAATTCACCCACGCCCCTTACTTCCAGGTATGCATGAGAAATTTCCGTATCTGATTTACTTACAAACGACTCTGACTCGTATCGATCTTCATCTGGACTGCGCAATACAAGTAGCAAAGGTTGAACCTCATGAGGGGGTCGTCGCCATTGAATGTCAACCTTCAGTCTCCACCCTTCCTCGCTCATAAAGCTGTACACATGTCTTCCAAAAGGTCCGTCATCATGCGCTCGATGGGACCATTGTGCATCAAAATCTACAGGTATGCGTGGAAAGTGGTTGAACGTCCGATCTTTTAAGAATGTCAGAACTTGTCTTCGGTATTGCTCAAGCTCTTCGCCAGATGCTAGAGCAGGTGGTACGGCAAGTTTAACGAATTCGTCTTGGATGTACTTTGTTCGATCATTGGCGGGAGCTCCATCTACGTAGACCGCCAGATCTCCATCAGGAATTGTGGCAGCATCCGACATATCTATATCTCCCACCGTTTCTGGATTGACGTTCTGATTCATCAGATGTTTTAGAAAAAAGGAAAAAATTTGGGGCCGCAAGGTATCGCGGTCTCCATGACCTCCTTGGCAGTGAATGAACTCCAGGGTCTCCAAAGAATTGTAGAAATCATAAACATCTGCTATACTTTGATGAGTCTCTGAAACAGATTCGATGGCAAACATAGCATCACGGCTAGGAGCAGCAATCATCAAGGGCCTGGGTGCAATCAAGGCACCCATGTCTGAAAAATCTTGATGATAGATATTGTGAGGCATCATACAGTCACAATGATGATCCACTGTCTTTTGGAAGATCTCTGCTTCAATAGTCTCCCCTCCTGCTACTGGAACGGCAGCTTTGATACGGTCGTCTAATGCTCCCAAATACCAGCTCTGAGAGCCTCCACCCGATGCACCCGTGACTCCTATCTTATCAGCGTCTACTTCTGGCAAGCTTGCTAGTAAATCAATTCCTCGAATTCCATTCCATACTTCTACACCTCCGGGATGATACCCTCTGCTCAACCAATGGAACCATCCTCTTGCATAGGTGCCCCAATGCTCCCCCTCTACTTCTCCCCATTGGATTGTTTCGATCACCAAGCAGACGAATCCCAGTTCCGCAAATTTCCTGGCATTGCCTTGATATTTCTTATATGCTTTCTGATTGCGCGCATGACCACAAACATATAAGATAGCGGGTGTGCGACCCCTAATGTCATTCGGTATATAAAGATTTGCTGGCACATATAAGCCTGGAGATGACTCATATATGATCTTTTCAATGCGAAATTTCTCCTTCTTCAGTATCCCTACCTTTTGAACAGGTGGGGTTTCTCTCATCCCTGTAAGTGGAACATCCGTCAATCCCAACATTTCGATCAACTGGTCCCTGTGTGCAGATCTTTTGCCTTCCCAGATGGATTTGCTGGGCACACGGTTAGTAAAACCCTTAGATATCTTCGAAGCCTCTTGAATTAAATATTTACGAATGCTGTTACAATCCTTTTGGCTCTCATGATCCAGGCCAAAAGAAGGTTGTTGAGCCCACATCGGATCAATAAAAAGGATAGCAAGCAAAATGGTTGAAACTACTTGATTGGCGTGTATCATTGTGCAGATCTTTAGCATTCAGCATACAAACTACGCAGATATAATGAGATAATATTGATCCAGATCTCTGAGTGCAAATTCTAATTTTCTCGAATTCTGGTTGATGTGAGGAGCATAAGCAATCTCAGATTTGAGCTCTTAAGCACGGTGCCAAACAGATTCTAACTTATTCATATGAAAATCGAGGATCAGACCATGACCATGGTGATTGAGAAAACCGGATAGGGTCGGATGGTCATACTCAACCCATTTATGCAAACACAAGATGACGTTGCCATCTGATCTGCCAGAATCTCAAATATTGGACCGTGATGCAGCGCAGAGCAATCTAGGAGATCTTGATACCATCGAGCACTTTTCTCGACATCCTGCACGGCAATTATCGGCTCACTTCGCACCACTTCTTTTCTTGTTAATGTACATGCAGAAAGGTATTAGTTTATGCATAGATTGTCCCAAATTGGTCTGGGCCTCTAGATAAAAAGCGATAATTTACGATTTCAACCAAATCGGGTCCAAATTATAATCCATTTTCCAAAGTCTCAGCATCAGTCATTTCGGGACCTGGCGCTTGCATATCTTTCTGCTGTATTTGACACCATGGGTTTGATATCATCTAGCTGATCAGAAGTGCTGGAGGGGAGTGGTGAATGCGTACTTCGATCTGCCATAGAAATGTGGAATTTTACAATAGGTAATCAAATGAAGGAAGGGAACCCGAAGAATGTCTGTGGCAAATTGATTGATAAGAAAAGAACAGCATGAAAGACGTACTCCTAATTATTTCCGCAAGTTTTCTGATGGCCATTCAATTTGGATGCTCTGAAGGACCTAGTTTCTCTAATGAGATCCACTTTTATATCGATCAGAACCATAAAAGCGAAGCACCGGTGGAGAAGCTCACCTATGGTCTCTTTATCCCTGCGCCTTGGGACAATGGTGGGGTTTTCTATGTAAATTTCCCTGAGCATCTGGAATACAATCCAGTGGGAAATACAATTCTTCGGCATTTTGATACCATTCCTAATCCCTGGATCATTTCACCTGATGGGAAACAGGCCTCATACAAGGTGCAAAGTCTGGCCTTGAAGGATGTCTATGTAGAATCCTTTTCATGGGTGATGAATCCTGGAGACCTTCCTTTTGATGTACAAGGGGTGCATGTTTCCATGAGAATTAGCAATTTTGGTTCTACGACACTACCGGTAAACGCCCACTGATCTGCAATCAGTTTAAAAGCATGACCGGTTTCCCACAACGCCATCACGATTTTCGGCATAACCATATCGTAGTCGATGGTCAGATCACTTCTCTGGCAGATCTGCCGACCACAAATATTGACTCTGAATTTAAGGGTTGCGTGGTCAAAGGTTGTTCGCAAAGAGATACGCGTGCAGAAAGGAACGGCGGGCTCATTGAAAAAGACATGGATGCCGCCTTATCGATCGTTACATCAGAGAACCATGAGCGAAAGGTGATTATATGGTGGACTCCCGGGAAAAGTATGATTGCAAATGCGTTTATTCCCTGCATCCATGCCGATCCCTATTTCGGAACTTTAGGGCCAGGGGAAGAGGCCGAAGCTGAGGGGCTCATTCTTTTTACGGAGGGTGAAGTTGAACCCATTATTCAATTTTTATTAGCGGACTAATTATAAATCATATAGTGCCTAGAATTCACAAAGATGCTTGGTTAGATCAATGTTAAGAGGTGTCTGCAACCCTGCCGCTGTTTTGATTAAATGGATCAATCTTGGTAGTCCTGATAATAAGGTAGCGCTCGATCTAATCAATTTCGGTATCAGGTTGCTTGAACATCTTTCCACTGTATTTTACACCCAAATAGATGATCAGGATAGTAGCTGCCATAAGAATGAGGGCAACTGGTCGGTCAAAAAAGCTCGACATATCCCATCTGGATTTAATCGCGCTGACCATAAAATTTTGCTCTAGGATCGGACCCAAGACCATTCCAAGCACGACTTGAGCTAAGGGAAACCCGCCACGTTTCAGTAAAAAAGCGAGGAGGCCCATTCCTGCCATAATCCAGACATCAAAGACATCATTATTGATGGCATATGCGCCTACAATACATAGAGCTGTCACCACGGACAGGAGCAACGGCATGGGAGTCTTGATCAACTTCTTTGCCATCAATGCACTCAAGTACCCAAAGCATGGTAGGAGAATTACATTACTAATAATGAATGTCAGGTAAAGGGAGGTAATCAATTCAGGTTGTTGATCGAAGAGTAAAGGCCCTGGACTGATTCCTTTCATCATGAATATACCCAGTACAATGGCGGTAATCGTGTCTCCCGGCAAACCCAATGACAATGCGGGAATCCATGCACTGGCCACCGCAGCATTATTCGAACTTGTACCAGCCAATATTATCTCGTCATCATGCTCTGCATCGCCCTTGCCTTTACTTTTAATCTTCTCAATACTACTAGATACCCATGAGCCGATATCCGCACCTGCTCCGGGAAGAAAGCCAACCATGACACCCACCAAAGAGGAGCGAATGACTAACCACTTCTTCTGAAGTATGAGTAACATTGGCCGCATAAAAAAAGCACGAGCTGAACGCTCCGCTTCAAGTTCAGCTTCAAAGTTCTTTTCCGGTCTAAATACATGTCCCAACACCTCCGAAAATCCAAACAATCCGATCATAGCCACGATGTAGTTTAGTCCCCCCATCAGCTGAGCATTCCCAAAGTGAAACCTAGGAAATCCCAAGGTAGGATCGACCCCCACGGTAGCAAAGAGCAGTCCAAGTAGTAGCGATGCAAATGATTTGAGGGCTGAACCACCCGAAGCGAAGACTCCTGCCATGAGCCCTAGAACGGCAATCCAAAAGTATTCGAAGGAACTGAACTGTCGTGCCACCATGACGATCAGCGATGCCGTCAAAATCAGTAGTAGCGCCCCAATAACACCTCCAATGGCCGAACCAATGGCACTTATACCCAGTGAGTACAAGGGACCCTCTTTTCTTGACAGCCTGAATAATTGGCCAAAGTATGCTGCACTCGCGGGGGTGCCAGGGATCTTTGCTACGGTAGATCCCACATCACCTGCAAAAATCGCCACGGAGGAAATAGCAATGATGGCAGGCAGCGCTACCGATGGATCGAGAAAAAACGCAATGGGTATGAATAGAGCCACCGCAAGGGTTGCTGTGAGTCCGGGTATGGCGCCAAAAATCGAACCATATAAACCACCCAAGAGGAGAGCCAATATCCCTTGCACACTAAATAGATCACTCATAGGGGAACTTGCAGTAATTTATTAAAAAGGAGGAACACGACCAAAGTAGTCGATGTACCAACTATAATGGCTTTCCAATGTAAAATCTTGAGTAACATGGCGACTCCACTGATGGATATGGCCAATGCTATTGGGAAACCAGCGAGATTCCTCAGCCATGGAAAGACGATGAGAATCAGAAGTAGAATACCAATGGAGATCCAGTCCCCAACCATGGAATGTTTGTTTCCGTCATCTTGACTTCTATATTGAACCATCAAAGCCAGGCCAATCAAAGACATACATGCTCCCATAATCAAGGGAAAAAGTCCTGGACCGGGATGCCCTTCCGGTAGTCCTGGAAAGGCATTACTTACTACAAAAGTGAATACACCCAACGCCGAAAATGCCAGCCCGTATATGAAAGACCGATTCGGCCGCCATCCAGATTTGAACATGAGATTATTGCTTCAGCCCTGCTAAGGTCATGGATTCTTCATTCTTTGTATGTTCCCCTTCCAAGAATTTCACCAGTAGATCTCCTTGAATCTCCCTGATATTTGAGCCTGCTTGATTCATGGCATCCCGAAATTCAGGGTCTTCCATGGTTTTGAGAATCGCTTCTTCCAATTTGGCTTTGACAACATCTGGCAGACCTTTCGGTGCACACACAGAAACCCATCCGCCCAAGGACCAATCAATGCCTTGCTCTTTGAGAGTGGGAACATCAGGAAAATTCTCCAGCCTTTCATCAGCCATGACCGCAAGGGTCTTGACTTGACCAGCCCTTCGTAAGGCATCTACCTCCGTCAATGATGCAGTGACTACGTCAACACCACTTGCTAACAGTTCTTGCAATGCAGGTGACGCTCCCTGGCTTGGAACCCAAGGCATATCCGAATCTTTTAATCCAACCGCACGTAAAAACCCAATCCTCGCCAGGTCCCAAATACCTCCTCGAGAAGTTCCAGAGGCTTGCAGATTGCCTGGATCAGCCTTGACAGCATCGATTAGGTCCTGAACCGTTTCATAAGGGGAATCCATTCGCACCGTGATGCCAGCAGCATTGTCAACCATTAAAGACAGAGGCGTGAAATCTTCCCATATAAGCTCGGTCAGACCCATATTATGCATCATCGTTATCTCTACGGTCACAGCACCAATTGTATAACCATCAGGACGAGCTTGGCTTAAGGCTAAATGTCCAATGACACCACCACCTCCCGTTCTATTCACCACGTTAACTGACACACCCAAATGCTTTTGCAATACAGCCGCCAGAGCCCTGGAGCTCAGATCAGTCATTCCTCCAGCAGCCCATGGTACCATCATCGTCACTGGCCGGGCTGGATAGTTCGCATCACTACTTCCACCGCCTTCTCCACATCCATTGGAGAGCGTTATAGATATGAACAGGGCCATGATCCCCAACAACTTTTTAATGGATCGTTCTCTCATCTTCCTTTTCCGTTTGTACATCTGGTTAGTAAGGGCAAAAGATAGTAAAAAACTTTGGCGCTTCTTCATTACAACATGACAATGCATCCGGGATATAACTGGCCTTCACTACTACCAAGCCCTAGGTCGTAGATTATAATTCCCAGTAGAGACAAACCTAAATGATTGCAACTGCACTCATTGTCTTCCATCAGCCCATATGCATACGTATAGGGACTGAAAGATCTGAGAATTCTTCGTCCAGTGAATCCCCTTAACATTTTTCAGCTTTTGGTCAGACGCTCCAAACTGTGGCTCGAGATGGGACATCAAAGGCATACGTTGATAAGAAATAATTCTCAAACCTGTCCAGCATTAATTCGCTACCTTGGTGCTAGATCTGGTAATGTTTACCAACGTTTTTTGGTGAACATCTTAATAGGGAATTCGGTGCAAATCCGAAACAGTCTCCGCTGCTGTAATCTCAACCAAGCTATCTGACCTAGTGCCACTGTTCAAATTGACTCAATGGAATGGGAAGGCGTCAGAAAGATCGAGAAAGTCAGAAAACCTGCCAGCTTCTATTTTGCATAATAAACCTTCGGTGTAAAGGCGATGGCAAATGGATATCCGTGCACGGCCACAACGATTGGCTTATCATGCATTGATTCGCATGCTTATCTTTTGCACTCTGGGATAGTCTGGTGTAGATTTATGAGGTTAGCTTTCACCATTGCTCTGCTTTCTCTGTCTATTTTGATCGACCTTCCCGCTCAGATTGTGGATTCGGTGCAATTGGATTCAATCGAAGTCAGAGCGACACCTTTGCGAAGTACCATCGCAGGAGAAGTTAATGTGCACTGGGACAATCAGCAGTTGGTGGACCTACCTTCAACCAATCTCTCAGAAGTATTACAGAGATCCGGAACCGCCTTCGTAAAATCCTATGGTCTTGGGAGCATTGCTACGACCAGCATTCGTGGAGGCAGTGCTGAGCATACCGCAGTCCTTTGGAATGGTATCCCCATTCAAAATCGCATGTTGGGCCAATCAGATTTTTCTCTTATCAATCCACTTCTTTTGGATCAGGTGAATCTGCAGTTGGGTGGTTCTGCTACCTTATGGGGAAGTGGAGCCATCGCAGGAGCCATCAATCTGCAAAATAAACCGCGATTTGGAGATCAAATGAAACTGACTTCAATGAGTAGTGTCGGCAGTTTTCAGCAATTTGGACAACACTTGAGACTAAAACTAAATGGACCACGATGGAGCAGTAGCACTACGCTCTTCCACGACCAAGCGACCAATGACTTTGATTATTCGCCCTACAATGGGGCTGCACAGATTGCTCAAATAAACAACCACTATCGGTCTACTGGAGCAATGCAGTCGATCTTCCATCAACCCAATGCCCAATCTCTAATAGGGTTCAACCTTTGGTTGCAAGACACAGACCGAGAAATACCACCGCGCACTTCTCAACGGACTAGCGACGCCAGGCAGGTAGATCAATTCATCCGATCTATGCTCACCTTTAACAAGTCCACAGACCAAAGTACCATTGAAGGTAAAGTATCCTATTTCAATGAATATCAATTATTTAGCGATGCACAGATTTTGCTAAAATCCGAACATCGCATCCAGACAGCTACCGCCGAAGTTAACTATCAGACCAAGTGGCGCAAAGCACTACTCAGCTTAGGATCAACCCATGTCTATACAAATGCTATCTCAGAAAACTACGCCAACAAAACCGATGAGACACGAAATGCAATAATCTTCTCAGGTCGTTTCGTCTGGAGGAAATGGCATTTGCAGACCGGACTTCGTCAAGAATTGATTGATGGTTCGCTTGCACCTCCGCTACCCAATCTGGGTATCCGCTGGGTATTATCAAGCTCCTTTGACATTGGTGGTAGGATAAGTAGAAATTATCGACTGCCGACCTTGAATGATCGATATTGGCATCCAGGTGGCAACCCAGAGCTAGAGCCTGAGCGAGGTTGGAGTCAATCAATAAACTTGACTTTCAGATCCAGATCTCCCCAGCCATTGGTTAAGTATCGCGTTTCCGTGTTCAATCGTCAGATAAAGGACTGGATTCTTTGGGCCCCCGCAGAAAATGGAGTATTCTGGCAAAGTCATAACCTGACTAGTGTCTGGAGCAGAGGCCTGGAGCAGTGCATTGAGTTTTCGCCGAAAGTGCGATGGATTAAGAAGCTATACATCACTCATCAATATGTGAAGTCAAGCAACCAAATTGCTCTAGACATTCCTCGTATGGACAAAGGTCAGCAGATTCTCTATACACCCACTCAGCAGGGTGGAGCAGGTATAGACTTACAGCTTCATAATTGGTCCGCCGCATATCGACATCGGTTTACAGGATCCTATGCAGGCATAAATCGGCAGCTCACTCCGTATAACCTGGGTGATTTGACGATTTGCTATGACAACATCGTCTGGCAGTTGCCCACGCGCCTATCCATTGACATTAAAAATTTATTCAACACAGATTTTCAGGTGATAGAAGACCGGCCAATGCCTGGAAGACATTATCGGTTCACCTTACGATTCAATTTTACTAAAACAAGACGATTATGAGATCATACCTTTGGCTACTTTACCTACTTTGCTTTCATGGATTGTTTGGTCAAACCGTGGCCGACTTCGAAAACATAGATATTGCCATAGATACGTTCAACAATGGGAGCGATGGTGAAGGAGGTTTTCACAGTGGAGACGTTTTTTTACCCAATGAATATGACGATGCCTTTGGAGCCTGGCGAGGTTGGGCCATTTCCACCAAGAGAGACACCATAACATCGGGCTTCAGCAATCAATACAGTGCCATTGATGGGAAGGGTGCCTCTGGCACAGATACTTATGCCGTTGGTTACGCATTCGATCCGATCACCATACATATTGCATCTGTATCTGGACCACAGATTGTTGACGGATTACATCTTTCAAACAGCACGTACACTTATTTGAGTCTCCTGAATGGAGATGCTTTCTCCAAAAGGTTTGGAGGTGCATCTGGGGATGAGCCTGATTACCTATTGATAACCTTTAAATACTATGTCGACGGTACATTAGGCGCTGACAGCATCAACTTTTATCTGGCTGACTTTAGGGCTGAAGACAACTCTTCCGACTATATCATTGATGGGTGGACCTACCTAGACTTAGGTTCCTTCGGTACAATCGATAGCTTACGTTGTACCATGTCCTCTACCGATGTAGGTGCATTTGGTATCAACACACCTACCTTCTTTTGTATTGACAGGGTGAGCACTTCAGGAACAACTACTCGGGCAGAGACTCAAAATTGGCGGCGGACGCCTATTTCCCCAAATCCCACTCACGGTCCCATAGAGATTGGAAATACCGGTCTGATATCCCAGTTGAGTATTCATAACTCTGCTGGTCATCTCCTTGAAAGACATTCATATCTGCCTAGAAATACCACCTTAGATCTACAATCATATCCAGCTGGCACCTATCATATATCTTATAGCTCTGCAAGCATCTATTATTCAGGAACGGTGTTCAGGAAATAAGCTATCAGCGCTTACTGCTAACATCAGCATCACTTTTATGAAAGTGGATATTATAGATATTTAGCATTGCAGTCTTGGACCTTTTTGCTACTTTTCTAGCTCATAGACCACTAGAAAAGAGTTGTTGATGCAAAGTGCTACCTCCAGAAGAAGATTCTTTATCAATTCTGCCACTTTTGATTGGAAAAGAATTCCGCGTCCTATCTTCCCATTGGATGGTATTTGACCCTTAAGTTCATTTATTTCTCTCCTTACATCTTTACACCGATTAAAAAGACACAATTTTATGCAAAGAAGAAGTTTTATCAAGACCAGTTCCATCGCTACCGCAAGTTGGATGACCCCGGGTTGGAGTTTCCGTCCTCAGGAGGGACGAATAAAGATCGGTATTGTCGGAACCGGATGGTGGGGTACTGATTATCTCTTGAAATATGCACTTGAAAGCGAGGCCTTTGACATAGTGGCCTTATGTGATGTCAGTAAAGTGGCACTACAAACAGCACTCGATAAATTGGCCGAAGCGGGGGTTCCTGCACCCAACACTTATAAGACATATGAAGCGTTGTATGATCACCCAGGACTGCAAGCAGTGATTATAGCTACGCCCACACATTGGCATGCGCTGCAGTTTATTGCCGCTTGTCAAAAAGGATTGCATGTCTGGCAAGAGAAACCCATAAGTTATGATATTAGGGAAGCCCAGGCCATGAGTCGTGCATATCAGCAAGCGGGTGTTGCCGTAAACATAGATTTTCCAAGATTACAAGCTCCCATTAATGATCAAGTCAAAGATTTTATTCGAAGTGGACAATTGGGAGAAGTCCATCAGATAGAGTTTAATATTCATAATCCAGTAGGAATTCCAAAAGAAGTAGAAATTCCTAAGAGCATAGATTTTGATGCATACTGTGGTCCAGCCCCGTTACAAAAGTACCTTGAACATCCGCGTCCGGGCAGGCTTAATTGGCGAGTTCAACAAGGATTCAGCCGAGGTATATTGGCCGATTGGGGAATTCATTACCTGCAGAATATCAGATCAGTTATGGACCTTGACCTACCCATTGGTGTAGAAGCCATTGGAGGAATTACTCGAAAAATCAAAGGTGTGCAGCATCCTGATCATCTACAAGTACATTTCGACTACGATGGACTGCCAGTCATCTGGAATCACAAAACATGGGGATTTACATCTACCCTTCCGCACACGAAAATTGGCACTTTTTACTACGGTGACAAGGGAACCATCTTTGCCGCCGATTCAGGCTGGGAATTCTATCCGGCAGACGGAAGTTCACGCAAAGCTTTTGGTAATCCTAGGGTGAAACTGGGCTCAAAAGAGTTCGAAGCAGAGATTCGTCGCGAGTTCGTGGCTCAGTTTTTATCATTTGCTGAGGCAATCAAGCATAAAGAGGAAAATGCTATTAAAGGCACATTTGAAGAAGGATTCAATTCGACATCTGCCGTCATCTATGCTGACTTGGCGTATCTGACTAAATGCAAATTAGATATAGAGCCTACGACCATGAACGTCAAAAATAACGACGTGGCGCAAGAGATGCTTAAGAGATCATATCGAGCGCCATATGTGCACCCTTATTCCACATAATATTTTAGGCAAGGTAACTCCTTTGAGTTCTTCATTTAGATCTCCAGGTCTCCAATGAGATTTTTGGTACGGATTCACATGCTGTTGGCACTACTTCTTTGACAAAAACTGTTACAAACCGATTTCGGATTCTTGTCGATCTTCTGTCACCGCTCTCCATGAAAATTAAATCAGCTCAGCAACTCAAACTTGTTCTAAACCATGTTTCAACCGCCGTATTGTTTCATCGATGTTCTGTAGCTTGTCAAGTCCAAAAAAGCCCAGACGAAAGGTTTGAAAATCAGAAGGTTCATCACATTTAAGTGGTACGCCACCGGCAATCTGTATTCCTGCTTCCATAAACTTCTTACCAGAACTGATGCCCTTATCATGGGTATGGCATACTACCACTGATGGTGATGCAAAACCTGCTGCAGCCACACTTTGGTAACCTTTGCTAGTCAACAAGTCGCGAGCTTTTAGCCCCAACTCCCATTGTAAAGACATGGAGTAGTCCCATCCCAGTGCTTTAGTCTCCAACATCACTTCATGAAATTTCCTCAAACCATCTGTAGGCATAGTTGCATGATATGCATGGCCACCTCCGAGATAGGCATCCATAATCTCCAACCATTTCCTAAGGTCACAAGAGTAGCTGGTGCTGGTGGTCGATCGAACCTTATTCTCTGCATCGCTACTCATCATGACCAGCGCACAACATGGCGAACCGCTCCACCCTTTCTGTGGAGCACTAATTAAGACATCAACACCTAGTGCCTTCATATCAACCCATATGGTACCTGATGCAATACAATCTAAAACAAACAAGCCACCAACTTCGTGCGTGGCAGTGGCAACGGAAGAAATGTAATCATCCGGTAGAATCATGCCTGCAGATGTCTCCACATGCGGAGCAAATACAACCGCTGGCCTCTCTTTGTGGATCGTTTCCATTACTTGGTCCAAGTCAGGTGGAGCCCAGCCTGCTTGTGCAGTTTTGGCTGTGGAATGGGCTTTTAACAGGATTTCCTCGCTGGGTATCGACGCTCTTTCAAAAATCTGCGTCCATCGATAACTGAACCACCCATTACGCATGACCAAACACTTCTGCCTAGTCCCTAGTTGTCGAGCTACAGCCTCCATACCAAATGTCCCGCTACCTGGCACAACAGCCACGGAATCAGCCTGATATACATCCTTTAAAGTGTTAGAAATATCTCGCATCACTTGTTGAAAAGTCTGCGACATATGGTTTAGCGCCCTATCGGTATAGACAACAGAGTATTCTAGCAGTCCATTCGGATCAACTTGAGATCGTAGTTGTGACATTTGCTCTTTTTCTTTGGTGCATTGCATCTTATTCAATTACGAAATGCTACGCGAAGGTGCTAAGAATTTGGCTGAATTCAATGCTAGTAGATGATTGCACTGGAAATTAGCGAGTATTCTAATTCCTCTTGGCCTCACTCTTCGTTGCGAAGCCTCGCCAGGGCTTCGGCACTCCCTACGTTTCGACGTCCGTTCGAAAGGCCTAACCGGGCGGGCCTTGATTGTATTTTGTCCACTGGAAGATTGTCGACAATTTATGGCCCCATTTTGCGAAAGTCTTTGCAGACGATATCCCATCGGGGGCAACATGGCTATAGCCCTGACTCCGTTTTGACGCCTTGTCTTTCACAAAAATGACCTCAAAATTATTCAAACATATTCCACGGACAGAGTACTAATGCAACAATTTCTGCTTATCGAGAGCGCATAATCACCAATTGATGGAAAAAGGAGAAGAAAGGCACAAGAAGGAGCTATAACTAGACCTTGATCTTTAGAAATAGGGAATGGCACCCCTATCCAATTAGGGAGCTCGTCGCGTAGCTTCGAGAGGAAAGCTCACCAATGTCACAGCAAGTTTTCCGGACAGTGTATTGTCATCAAAAGTACCCTTCACATTGACTCTGAATCCCTTATACCTAAAATGCCCTTTCAGGTATTCGTCCTTGATAGAGATTTGATCAAGCTCCACTTTTCCAATTTCCGAATCTAGCAAGGCTCGATAAGATGCTCCAATGCGCTCAATTTCAATGACTCCTTCTGCATCACCAGAGGGAGTATCCTTTACAATAAAATCCCACACTCCCATGTATGGATCTGCGACAGATAAACCCTTCGATTGAAGATCGCTGGTCTTTTTTGAGGTATGGCAACTTGTTATCAAACAAACAAGGCACATCAACGGAATCAGAAGGTACTTTTTACACTTCATGATGTTTGAGTTGAGTTAGTGATTCTTGGGAAAAACGAGTATTTGGTCACTTTTATTGATAAACTTGCAGAGTTTTTCTAGAACTTGCTGATCATCAGCACATTGGGGAGATAATAATTCGACGGGTACAGCCTAGCCTCCTACTATTTTGTTGTAGAAATGACTTGGCAGATAAAGGTAGAGGAAAAGGATGCGGTGAATTTCTAGAAAGTGAGTCTTAGGTTGCAGGGAGCAAGGGCTCTCTATAAAATTGGCACTTGTTTAGATCATTACCTTTTCAGCAGGTCCTACCATTCCAAATTCAGCGACGAGCAACAGCCTTTTCCTATCCAACACTCTAATTCGTCTTGCTTGATCTGTAGTAATAAGTCCTTCTTGCCGAAAATCGGAAAGGGTGCGGATTGCGGTTTCTGTGGCTGTTCCGATCATGCTTGCAAAATCCTCACGATTTATTCGGATTCCCGGCTTGGTTCCTTCATCAATTACAGTCGAATCTTCAAGTTTAAGCAATGCTTTGGCCGCTCTTTCGCGAACTGAACTATATGCCATAACAACTAAATCCTCTTTCGTCTGTAAAAGATCATTGGAAATGAGACTTAGAAACCTGCGCATAACCTCTGGATGTTGATTGATAACGTGAATGAAATCAGTTTTGGGAATACGGTAGATCAAAGCATTTTCTATAACAAAGGTAGATTCGGCGTAAAGACTCTTGTTGCTAAATACCGAAGATTGACCTAAGAAATCACCAGACCTATATATGCCGGTGACAAGTTCTTTGCCCGTCCTAGTAGATTTATATGTTTTCACTGTCCCCGCTTCAATGTAGAATAGCCGATGGGCTGCATCACCTTCCATAAACACAAAGTCTCCCTTTTTGTAAGGATCAGCATGGTAGATCTGTTCGATGTACTTAACTTTGAGGAATTGGGAAGCGCTCTTGAAGAATTTATTGACACCACTTATATCCGGTGAGAACTGACTGAGCAGAAAACTGCTTTTTCGTAGTCGAGACTCCACTGCATTTAATAGTTCATCTTCTGTGAAAGGCTTTGTAAGGTAATCATCAGCGCCAAGGTTCATACCCTTTCGAACATCAGATTTCTTTGACTTTGCGGTTAGGAAAATAAACGGAATGCTTGCCATTGGTGTAGATCTTCTTAGTTGCTCCAGCACTTGATATCCGTCAACCATTGGCATCATAATGTCGCATAGGATCAGATCCGGCCAAAAATTGCTTATATGTTCTCTCACATGCTCCCCATTTTCGGCAGTTTTAACCTGATAATGGGACAACTCAAGAATCTCAGCCGTGTTTTCCCTCACGTCCTTATTGTCCTCTAACAACAGTATTCTTTTCATGATCCAATCATTAAAAACAATATCAAAAAATACTACTTCTGATTAACCATTATATTGCTCAAGTCGCATTTCCCATTTCACCTTTGGAAACGGTACCAGTATCTTAAAGAAACCTTGTACTCATTCCAACCTGCAAGATCATGCCTGCGTTCCCAAATATCTCAGGACTTGCAAGTTTTAAGACCCTGGTCACAACTCCACATCTCAATACAAGTAGATTCCATCAAAACTTCATGCGGCAGGTTTACATAAATTATAGCTGGTCAATCAGTTAAAGAAGGAACTGGCGGAAACGGATTCCTAGCTAATTACTACTCTTGCACCTCCGTCATCTTTAAAAATGTATTGTTTTCTACCTAAGCATAAGATTGGCTAAAGGGTAATCATATGGCACTCTATTTTAATTTCAAGCATCTGATCATGACCTAGATCATGGCAATCAATTGACTTAGGACCTATATTGCTAAGAAAGATAGTTGAAGGATTAAAGTTAATATCATGGAAAAACGTACAATCGAAAAGGGACCATTTGACCGATTTGCTACAAGATTTAAACCTCAGATAGATCCCACACACTTTTTAGGATACGATGCATTCGATGTGCCATGGAGTCGTACTTATCCACGGGCTAACGTTAGGAGATCTGGAGAAGCCTATCACATAGATCTTCTTGTACCGGGTTTTGCAAAAGATGAACTCGAGGTCAAAGTTCAGAGTGGAATTCTGACGGTAAAGGGAAGGAAAGAACGAAGTGTCGAGCCCGACAACCGAGCGTTTGTTCAGGAGGAATTTGACATTGAGTCTTTTGAGCGATCATTTAAGTTGGTTACTGAACACACGGACAACGAAGTAGATGCTTTTTACGAAAATGGCATCTTGAGCATTGTCTTTTACACCAAGCACGATCCAGTTGTATCCCCTGCCAAACGGATACCGATCAACTAGACTTTTCTTTGTCAGTTGAAAAGGACACTTATTGCTTCCAGCAGTTCAAAATTGCTATAGACCCCCTATGGTTATAGCTATCGGGTGGCAGTGAGGATCTTTCATCCTTGTTATTAGGTATCTCTTTTCCTATGAAGACAAACTGAAGATCGTGATCACTAAAAACACTTGACATTTAGTGACCGCTGTCATCTCGCGAGCAGTTTTGCCGCCCTATATTTACCCTGGAGAACCAGCACTGGAACGCTGATAAGCAGTACGGCCATGCTCACATTCAGAAATTATAACATCGCAGATTGGTTTTCTTTCTATCGTATTGCCATAGTGCCTATACTACTTTTAATTTTATGGTTGGAAGAGCGGGAGGTATTCACATGGATGCTTTGCATCAGCTATATTACTGATGCCATTGATGGATATTTGGCGAGAAAGCTCCAGATAAACAGTGCCCGTGGAGCTCAGCTGGATTCGTTTGGAGACCAGCTGACCTTTCTAGTTAGCCTGATTGGTTTATGGGTATTTGAAAATCAATTTATCAGGGATCAATTATTTCTTATCCTACTGGCCTTTACGCCTTACCTCATACAAATGCTGCTTGCATTCAGAAAATATGGCAAGGCGACGGCATTTCACACCTATCTAGCAAAAATTTCGGCTATTATTCAGGCGGCTTTTGTCCTCTATACGCTGTTCTTTGGTGTAATTCATGGCTTCTTCTACCTTATGATTGTTGTGGGAATCTTGGAAACTGCGGAAGAAATTACACTCATTTTTTTGTACAAGAAGTGGGAGAAAGATGTAAAAGGGGTTTACTGGGCGTGGCGAGAAATCCGTACTGGAAAATAAAACCATTGTCCCATGTAGGCTATTTATCCGATTAACTATGGATGTTTACTGAACCTTTTCAGAAGTCGATTTCTGAAACGGAGTCTTACCGATAATTAATGGAGAAGAATTGGAATTTTATTCGTATTCCTTGTAGATCGACTGTTGGGTCCATGCTGATGTGTTTGCCCTAAGATTTGGTAGGATCGTTTCGCTAAGTTCGCAATGTTTATTTTCATCATAGCATCCGATTTACTGAGGCTGACTGTCTTACCTTATTGTTCAATTGTCTATCTTCCCACCTGCCGTTAGGCCACAAGTAAACCACCATATACAAGTTGACTAAATACATGTATTCCTACTTTGTAAGTACATCAAGGTTCGGGAGAATGGTCAAACTGGTTATACTTCTTTTCACTTGCACTTTGCTCTGGCAATGCAATAGGGTTGATAACAAACCTCAGTACGTCTTCCGAGCCAGCATTCTCACAAATGAAAACCACACTTGGTTTAGGGCTTTCGCCTACATGAGCGAGTTGCTGTGGGAACGAACAGATGGAAGGGTGAAGATGGAAGTCTATCATTCGGAGCAACTGGCAAAGGAGATGGAAGCCATTCGCCTGATCGAAACTGAAGTGATCGACATGACCATCATTGGATCAACACTCACTAATTGGGTGGAAGTGGCAGCTTTTTGTGGGATGCCTTATTTACTCGACAATGCTGAACAACAGGAACTGCTAGTGAATGGAATGTTGGGTAAGCGGGTGGAGGAAGGAATCCGCGCTGCCACTAATCTCATGCCCATCGCTTGTTTTATGCGCACACCCAGGCACTTGACATCCAATCGACCGATCCGTCATCCTGATGATTTGCGTGGATTGATCATTAGAGTGCCGAGTGTACCACTCTTCGTAACTGCTTGGAGTGCCATGGGTGCAAAACCAACCCCGATGGCTTTTTCGGAGGTCTTCACCTCATTGCAACAAGGTGCCATAGAAGGTCTGGAAAACCCTGTCGATATTATTTTGAATGGTGGCTTTTATGAAGTACAGAAGTACGTTAACTTGACCGGACATGTAAGGAGTTGGGCTTATGCAGCCGTCGGTGAAAAGCAGTTTGAGAAGCTGCCGCCGGATTTGCAAGAAATCTTCTTAGAGGTCGCCAGAGAAATGGAGAAATATGAAGCTTCAATTCGGAAAAAGGCACAGGAAAAGATAGAGCAGACCTTGCGAGATCGAGGTATGGAGTTTATCGAAGTAGATCGATCGGCCTTTAGTGAAAAATGTAAGCTTGCCGTAATAGAAAGTCTATCACCTGAGATGCAACAGCTTTTTCGAGAAGCAGAAGCACTTAAAAAGACCATTAAAAAGAATGAAAACTTACATCACAAGGATCTTTAAATATGGTACCCTGATCAGTTGTTATCTTTTGATCGGAAGTGTCTTACTTCAGATTTACGCAAGATTTTTCATGGCTAATACCCCACCGTGGACAGAGGAGGCTTCCCGCATCTTTTTTATTTACACGATTGCCTTTGCGTCTGGCCTAGCAGTAAAGAGCGACTACTACGTACACCTAGATTTGATTTTTACTAAGTTATCAGAGACCGCACAACACAGGCTTCTGCTGTTGGTACATCTTATCACTGCCCTGATGTTCTTAGTGATGTTTTTATATTCTTTTCAGCTGATTGATTTGGGATTTCGGGAGAAGTCGACCAGCATGGATATACCGATGGCCGTGGCCTTTGTCAGTATCCTAATCATGTCAGGATCAGTAGCCTATTACACCTTACTTGAAGTAGATCGTGACATTAAAAACATGCGCCAATGATACTTCTGATCATCGTGGTATTTATTGCCGGTCTGCTCCTGCGTTTTCCCATAGCTTTTGCGCTTGGTCTATCCTGCTTCATTTATGTGATCGGAGAGGGTATTCCCCTAGTAGTGGTACCTATTAAAATGTATGCCGGTATTGATCTATTTGTCTTGTTGAGTATCCCGGGATTTATCTTAGCGGGAAATCTCATGAATCTTGGTGGGCTCACAGCCAAAATTATAACCTTTTGCAATCGTGTACTCGGCCATGTGCGCGGTGGATTGTCACTAGCGAATATTGGTGCATCCATGCTATTTGCTGGAATCTCAGGGACGGCGGTTGCCGATACTGCCAGTATTGGATCCGTCATGATACCGGCAATGAAAAAGGAAGGCTATGATGAGGGATTTTCCTGTGCGGTCACTGCTGCTTCCTCTACTGTCGGTCCAATTATTCCACCCAGCGTGCCCATGATTATCGCAGCGACATTGAGTGGGCTGTCGGTGGGGAAGTTGTTTTTAGCTGGTGCCATTCCTGGCCTATTGCTTGGTCTGGGTATGATGACTGTAGCGTACAGTATTGCGGTAAAAAGGAAATACCCCAAACATCCACGCAGCAGCCTCAAGAAAATTGCGATGGGATTTCTTGAGACATTCTGGGCTTTACTTATGACTTTCATTATTCTCTTTGGAATCGTAGCGGGTGTTTTCACACCCACGGAAGCCTCCATTATTGCTGTGCTCTATGCTTACCTGGTCGGAACCTTCATCTACAAGAAACTAACCTTGGCTAAGGTTAACATCATCATCCTTGATTCGATGAAAACTGCAGCTTCTTTGATGATACTAGTCGGCTTTGCCAATCTCTTCGGATGGATATTGATCACGGAGCGTCTACCACTACTTATTTCCGAGCAAATACTCGACCTTACCCAAAGTCCCTACCTAGTCCTGCTACTGATCAATCTATTGCTGATCTTTGTTGGCACCTTTATGGAGACCGTTGCAGCACTGTTGATCCTATTCCCCATCTTACTCAAAGTTGCGGTCAGTGTGGGTGTCGATCCCATCCATTTTGCCGTTATTGCAGTGCTCAATCTCATTATTGGCCTGACCACACCACCAGTTGGTGTTTGCCTGTTTGTAGCATCGAGTATTGGGAAGACCTCAATTGGGACGGTCAGCAAGGCCAGCTTGCCATTCCTTATGGTGAGTCTATTTGTTCTTGCACTAGTCACCTTGCTACCACAGCTTTCCTTGTTTCTACCGAATATGTTTATTGAATAATAATAAGCCCACTCCGAAAAATCGCCAGATCAAAAATGGCTGTTTCCGGAGTGCGCAAAATTATGAATATCTGACTAGCATCTACATTCCATCCACTACCAATCCCAAAGTGTACCATCCTCTAGTCTATTGATTGGTAAATAAGCCTTTTCATAGGGAAATGTTTTTGCCTTTTTTTCATCATAATTTACACCTAGACCCGGAGATTCATCCAATGTGAAATATCCATCTGCAAACTTATAACTGGTGCTAAACACATCCGCCGTCTCTTGTGGATATCCCATATATTCTTGAATGCCATAATTGTTTATGGCCATTCCAAAATGCAGACATGCAGCCATATTTATGGGTGAAAGATCAGATGGACCATGACAGCCAGTTTTGATATTGTGAAATGAAGCTAAATTGGCGATTTTCATCATCGGGGTAATTCCTCCACCATGAGCCACTGTCATACGGATGTAATCAATCAGGTGTTCAATCATCAGCTGATGGCAATCATACACCGAGTTAAATACTTCACCTACTGCCAATGGAGTGGTTGTATGCTGGCGGATAATGCGAAAACGATCTTGTAACTCTGCAGCTGTGGCATCTTCCAACCAATATAGATGGTAAGACTCCAATTCTTTACCTAACCTGGCTGCTTCAATGGGTGATAGGCGATGGTGTGCATCATGTAATAAATGAATGTCGGCGCCAACTTCCTTTCTAACTGCAGAAAATAGTTTTGGGATAAATTCGAGGTACTTCGCTGTTGACCAATTTTCTTCAACTGGTCGGCTACTCTTCACCGCAGGTTCGTAGCTTTCCTTATCAGAGACACCATATACTTTCTTCAATCCCGGAATCCCTGATTGGACGCGAATCGCTCTAAATCCTTGTTCTTTGACAGCAACTACATCCTCCACAGTCTCGGCCAGATCCTGGCCTTGTGCATGGGTATACGCCATCAAGCGATTACGACTTTTACCACCTAATAATTGATACAACGGCACCTCAAGGGCCTTGCTTTTGATGTCCCAAAGTGCAATGTCTACAGCCCCTATTGCGGTCATCGTAACTGGCCCTCGTCGCCAATAGGCTCCCTTGTATAGATAATTCCATATGTCTTCAGTATCGAATGGATCGCGACCTATAAGACAGGAAGTCAGGTGTGATTCAAGATAAGCAGCTACTGCCTTTTCCCGTCCATTTAAAGTTGCATCACCTAGGCCAAAAACCCCTTTGTCGGTCTCGATTTTGACGGTGACAAAATTTCTTCCTGGTGAGCATACCATGACTTTCAGGCCAGTAATCTTCATATATCTTCTCTAAGTTTATACCGCATGAAAACGGTAAAAGTGATTTACTTTCCAAAGTCAAACGAGGGAACTCAACGATAATATTAGTCTACTTTCCTAAATCGGCATATAGTTTTGCCATGAGATGGGCATGTTGGTCATAAGCAGACTCAAAAAGTTCTTCAGCACGCTCCTCCCCCACAATTTTGCCACTACTAAGTACCTTGGGTGTATGCCCAGATTGATGCAAGATCTTTGCAGTTTCAGCTTTCAGGCAATTGATTAGCATAACCCCACCCAATGTGGATCCCGGTGCAACGGGAGTATCAAGCCCATCCAAATATATCATCGCATCACCCAATGGGGCTCCTGTATCCAACACGTAATCCGCAAAATCTACTAGCTTTTTGCCATCCCTCTTCTTAGACGCACTTCCTTCCAGATGGAGCTTGCTCACGATTGCCACTACTTTAATATCCAAACGTTGGAATTCCTCAGCCATTTCAACCGGTACAACATTACACCCACTAGATGAAATCACCAATGCTGTATCCTGTGGACTCGTGTCAAAATTTCTCAAAATTCTTGCAGCTAAGCCGGAGACATTTTCCAGAAACATGGCTTGTCGTTGCCCATTAGCACCCACCACAAGATTGTGAAAGGACAATGACAACTCGACGATCGGGTTAAATCCGGGAAATGATCCATATCTCGGCCACATTTCTTCAACCATCATTCTGCTATGGCCAGATCCAAACAGGTGCACCATGCGACCTTGCAAAATGGAGTCCGCAAACATCGCTGCCACCTTCCTGATGCTGGGTTCTTGATCTGACACGGTCTCGATAATGCCTCTACTTCTTTCCAAGTATTCCGCTATCACATTCATCTGTACTCACTTTGACTGCAACACTACAAAATAATCGCTAATGCATCCTGCCGATCGCGCATTATCCGTACTGACCTTCACTCGAAGTCCATCCACCATCTACGGAAATAACCTGACCGGTGATAAACTTAGAGTCAGGATGTAGGAACATCAGCACGACATTGTCCATATCCGTTGGTAAGCCTGGACGACCGCCATCCAATGGCTGCTTAGTTTTTAGAAATTGGAGAATGGCTCGATCACCTGCTGCACGTTGAGCCATGGGGGTGATGAATAATCCTGGGGCAATCACATTTATTCGGATGTTCTGCCCTGCATAGTACGCAGCGATAGACTTGGAAAATCCGATAATGGCAGACTTCGCGGCTGCGTAGGCGTGGGTAACAAAATACTTAGGAGATGGAGAAAACCCCAATACCGAGCCCATATTGAGTATAACTCCCGGGCGCTCATGCTCAAGAAAATAGCTGATGATCCCTCGATTGGATAGCATCATTGAAGTCAAGTTCAGATCCATCGTCTTTTGCCATCCTTCCAGGGTCATGTCATGCAGGGGTCCATCTCCCCACCTTCTTCCGCTGCCGCCAGCCACATGATACAAGCCCGTGATCTTACCGAACGCCGCATCAGCCATCTGAATAGCCTTATCGATGGTCCCCGGCTCACATGCATCTCCTGGAAGGGAGAAGCAAGCTTCTCCAAGCTCTTGTTTTGCTTTACTACAACTTTCTTCGCTTCTACCCACTACAAGAACGTTAGCCCCATTGTTCACCAAAGCGGCAGCGGCACTGAACCCTAGTCCCGTCGTTCCACCCATTATGATGTAAGTAGTTCCTTGAAAATTCATTGATATTTCAGTATTCGATCGAAGAGGGTGGCTTATTTTGCCAAGGTCACCTTTTGAGTCACTTCACCGGTTTCTTTATGCTTCAATATGACGGTGACATCACCATTTGGCAAGATTTCTTCCTTAATTAAATAGTACATCTCATCGTAGGAAGTCCAATTTTGGCTATAGGCCTCTGGATCGTCACCTCGCCAGTCAGTCAATTGAATCGTTTCCCACCGCTTAGATTCTGCTGAGGCATACGCTGCATCCAAGATGGCATTCACTACATAGCCATCATAGAAAGTTTCTAGTGGTTCGCGCCCCTCTTCCATGGCAGAAAACATATCAGTAAACATGTGCGGATAACCGAGCTCATGGGCTTCATCTCCGACAGGAAACAACCACCCCTGGTTGGATTCAGCCTTCTCAGCCACATAACCGTCGTTCCCTTTTCCTGTGGTAAACATTTCGAAGCCGGTGCGTAAAAAACTATTCACCCAAATGGTACCCTCTGTACCCATAACTTCATCTCGCAGATCCATGCCTCCTCGAAAGGTCCAACTCACCTCAAATTGGCCAATGGCTCCATTTGCATATTTAACCAGGCCAATGGCATGATCTTCAGCCTCGATTGGGTGGACCTGTGTATCTGCCCAACACATTACCTCCATTGGTTTTATCTGCTTACCAATGAAGTTGCGACTTATTTCCACACAGTGACAGCCTAAATCGATGATCGCTCCACCTCCGGATTTTTCCTTGTCCCAAAACCAATCGCTATGGGGACCAGAGTGAGCTTCCCTCGATTTTGTCCAAAGGACTTTACCAACGTCTCCTCTTTTGACACTATCCAAAGATTTAAGAAACTTAGGTGTATAGCATAGATCTTCCAAATAACCAGCAAATATACCCGCACTCTCCACCGCTTTGAGCATACGCATAGCTTCTGCTGCCGTCCTTCCTAATGGCTTGGTACAAATCACTGCCTTCTTTGCTTTGGCACACAGGTGCACGGCCTCCTCATGCAAGTGGTTGGGCAACGATATCAGCACAACATCGACGTCTGGATGTTCGATGGCTTCTTCCATCATAGTGGCATAATGAGATAGACCATAATCTGCTGCAAAGCGTTTGGCATTCTCTTCCTTTCGAGAATACACCATAATAATCCGGTCTCGCCGACGCTGAGCATGCAAAGACTCAGCATAAAATCGACCAATGAAGCCCGATCCCAATATTGCAATGTTCATATTTTAGCTCTCTTAATTACAGGTAATGAGAAAAATCTGCCATCTGGGTAGTACCCCGTGAATTCCCAAGGAAGTTTCAGGCCTCCTACATTATTGACAGTAAATATAATCAATCACAGAAAGGAGTTAGCTGTAGTCCATGATCCGATCACACTGTAGGGAAAGTAACTGTCAGGTAGCTAATCGTTAGGAAGGATCACCAAGAGGATATTTCAATTCCTGAGTAGAAAGTGCCCCAAGAAAACCAATAGCCAATAAATTGATTGGGAAGGTACAGGGAAGATGCATCGGACGAATCGTCCAACGGCAATCCCATAAAATCATAGGTCTGTCCCTCCTCATCCTCAAGTATGGCCGGAAAAGGATCATCTGCTAAGGCTAATGAGCGACCATCATCGCCAAAAGCAACTAATAAGTTATGCTCATTGCTCCTCACCAAGATCAAGGCTTGACCATTCAAAGTATCACGCGACATTTCGATATTACTACTAGTTTGGCTGAACTGGTACACCCTTCGACCTTCTTTTCCGATCAACACGCCTAAAGTGCGCTCTTTTAGTGGCAGTCGATCATCTCGACGGGTCACAGGAAAGAGCAGTTCATCATGTTGAAGATACCTGCCATAAGGATAATCTCCGTAGGGACGATCAAAACCAGTATCGGTACTCATCACCTCCCCTTCTGGATACGTGGTTCTAAACGATGAAAAGCTAGTTTCGACGATTTCATAGGTTGGTATTGGAGCTCCCAATAATGTGCCATTGACACAATCGAGTCGCTGCTGCGACCATGTGCTTTCGGTATAGCGATCGTAGGGCATCAGGTTGGAATTATAAAGAAGGCCTGACACACCAAATGTAGTTTCAATACCCTGGACTAAGCGATCCCAAGCGACGCCAGTACCTGTCAATGGACAGTAGGTGATTGCGAAGGGAACGCCACCTAGTCGGTCATTTACGATCTCATGCCAATCTAAGATGTCGTGCGGATAAGCCCTAACTTGACCCTTCATTTTAATCACGATCACGAGGTCCTCGGCAGGTAAATAGTCCACTTCAGAAGCTACCACAAATGTCGGTTTATCAACGGAAGGGATGCCATCTTTTCCAGGACCACCATCAATGACCAGATTTTTAGGCACCAGCCACCCCTGATCAGTGGATGTAGAACCCACGGGTCGTGGTCCGATGGTCTCCGTCTTGTCGCAACCCAGTATCAGAGCCAGCGCAACACAAGAGATCGTCAGCATATGGCCTTTCTGCATCGGACAAAATTACAAAAGGTGGAACAGCCAAGATGTCGGGCTGCCAGCATTGTCATCAAATAGCAGACGCTAGTCAAATCTAACATGACTCTGTTGTGAACTCTATGTGCTGATTTCTTCCCATTTTGAAATTTGATATTATCTTTGTGCGCTGCTTAAGAGCATGTAAGAATTTGACATGGTGGTTGTAGCTCAGTTGGTTAGAGCGCTGGATTGTGGTTCCAGAGGTCGCGGGTTCAAATCCCGTCTTCCACCCTACTGACGAAATCCTGACGATCCTCTTTCAGGGGATGTCAGGATTTGTCAGCATTGGTCACCTGGACCAGCAAAAATCCCGGATTTCGTCAGTAGTGCTGACATGAGAGCGTAGCGAACATCGTCAGTACAT
>JABDMH010000091.1 GCA_013001595.1 Saprospiraceae bacterium
GCTTCGACCTCAAATGCAAAGGGTTTAACCTGTAGATTATCACCCAATAAATCGGTGCTATAGATCTCCTTGGAGCCCTCAGAAAAATAAATTCGATTACTTAGTCTGTCTATATCTAAACCCTGGATTGTCTTATTGCGCACAACGACGGAAACCATTTCTCCAGAAGAAATATCAATACGATTGACCTTATTCCCCTTTTCGATCCAGCAAAGGTTGTTTTTGTAGTGTATCAAATGACGTGGATTTTTAAGATCGCCCACAATTTCTCTCATACCAGACCAATCCATAGGGCTCATGGCTATTCTGCCAGTCGTCCCATCAACCCAATATAAGATGTCATTTTCTTGATCTATTGCTAGGCCATTTGGACGTCCCACTCTTGTATAGATGGGGTCAAATTCGCCAGTTTCGATATCTACCCTGACGATGCTTTCGTAGCCAAAGTCAGATATGTACAAATCGTTTGCCTCAGCACGAAAACTAATGTTTAGGGCAAAGAAAGAGATATCGTCTGCAGCTAATTCCTCGATTATTTCCCCTTGAGGATCGGCTTTGTAGATTTTTCTAGAAGCGGTGTAATAAATGATTTCATTTGTTGGATCGACCGTCAGTGACCTTAATTTTCCAATAGTTACGAACTCGCTCTTTTTGCTACCGTCATAATTCAAACCTACCACTCTAAATAGATCGGAATAGTATATCGTATTATGGTTCGGATCAATCGTCGTATCAGATACAACGACCTCCTTTACTAATTTTTCGTTTAGTTGCGCGACCACCTCGCTCGAATAGTCGATCATGGAAATGCATATGAGATTGAAGCTGGCAGAATCAAGAATAAACATTCAGTGTCTTCAGAATAGTAAGGAGCCTGGGCTATTTTACCTGAGTGGGTGTAGAGTACTTCAAATGCCTTTTGCTCTGAATCTGTCCTACATACCTTCGTTCTTCCTACTATAAATAGCAGATTGTCATTCATATCATATCCCAAGCCCGTTATACTGGCATCATATACCTTCCTCTGCAATCCCCTGCCGGATTCTTCAATTCGAGCAATGGCGTTGTTCCCTGCCACAAATAAATGGTCTGAATCCTCAATTGGAACTGTGATCCCATATTGGGTAGGAGCAGGAAGGAATTGCTATAATTCACCTTCGGCATTTATCTTATAAATAGCCAAGAAATTATTGAAATATGCCTGAGATTTAATACTCCAGCATACCATGACTAGGATGGCAGAAAAAAGAACGCTCACGGGTCAGTGTCTTACAAATGATATTGTTCACCTAGGGCGATTCAAGTATCATGCCACATTGACTAGGCAATTACTTGAATGAGAGTGTATTAGATTACTTCGGCATGTCTCAACCTTTACCTGGTATTCCGCCCCCTAGGTTGCTTGTACAATGTCTGCATACGGAGAATTCTATCAGAAATCTTTTTCCGCAAATTTTCGGGACCTAGTACTTCTAGTTGGTCACCTAATGATAGTAAGACGGTTTCCAATTCAAAGTTGGGAATTACTGAAATCTCAAATTCCATATGCTCTTGTGTCTCTTCAACAATCCGCTGAGATATGTGAATGGGTTTGGTGATCAAATATTTGGCGTTGTCCGCAGAAACTCTGAAAGTAACTTTGCAGACCTTGTTGTCTTTCGGAAGGGTAACACCGATAATATCTTCGAAGTATCGTCGTGGATCAAAATCTGGAATTCTGATAAAGCGGACAGGCTGTTTTTCCACAGCCAATAATCGATCGAGGGCGAAATTTCTGATGTCAAGTCGTTTATGATCATAGCAGATCAGAAACCATCGATTATCATATTCTTTAAGAATATAGGGACTGATGATTCTTGTATACGGTTTATCCAAGTAGAAGGGTTGATATTTGATTTCGATGACATTTTCTTGTTGAATAAAATCGTACAGTTCATGCAGCCATTTTTGACCGGGTTCATTTAGGCTGTGGTCGAAATGAATTACTTCTTTATTGTTGGTCTCTTGTAGTGTCACGGTATGCTCCAACTTAGTGATTATGTTTTCAATACCAGAAGTATTTTTAAACCCTCGAAAATTCTTGAGAATTGATAAAGCATATTGGAGTTCGAAAAGGTCATCCTTACCTAGGGGAAATTTTTGTATGGAGAATTCCGGATCCTCATACCGATAGCTATGGGTAGATCTATCATAGACGATGGGTGCGTAGTAACCTAACTTCCCATCACGCATAGCTTTAAGGTCATACATAATGGTGCGCCTTGAAGGAATGACATCAAGTCCTTCATATTCGTATATCTTTTCAGCGCAGGCATCCGCCAGCGCTTCCCATGTCCAGAGTCTATTGCGTTTGGCTAGGCATTCATCAATGGTACGATAACGGATCAGTGCATGCAGATTTGTAGGCATAGTCTCTTTTGGATATCAACAATGTGAACAAAAAGTAAGCAAGTTGAGATTTTCACACATTGCAAAGATAATCTACGATCAAAAGAAGTATGCGCTTGTTTTGCAAAAAAACAAACGGATAGTTAGTTGACCTGACTGCCCGTCCGTTTTAGTCCTAATGGAGTGCTGAACCAAATGTTTTTGGTGATAGCTACTTCCCTTGGCCTGCATGTCTAAATATTAGATCGTCTCCGTCTTGATATTCGATCACAAAAACTGGAATTAAGCCTTGGGGTATATTGGCCACACATTTTGTGATAGTAGCTTTCTTCTGCTGTTCTTAAATTCGCCAGCTATGTCACCGATTTTCAGCTGAGCTGTAGGCCATATCAGAAATCCCATCTTACTCTTTTCGATTCTATATCCTTTTGCCGAAATGAGCTTCATTTCTCGTACCACACCAAAGGAAAATTGGTTCGGACTCTTACGCAGTTTTTCTGCATAGCCTGTGGTTGCTGAAAACTTAGGAACACTCTCAATACGGATCCATCCATCTGCAGTATTTCCAGCTTTATTTTGAGCCATAGCAGTAATGGATTGACCTATTAAAAGGAAGGTCATCAAGGTTAATATGCCTAATTCTTTCATCACGTTTGATTTTTAATTATATCGAAAGTAAGTGGAGGACAGCTCATGTTTTTCACCCATTTGGGTAATATTACACGAACGTGCCTCAGGGCGGGATCATTTAAAAATTAAAATGGAAATTTGTTGAGCCGCTGAACGAATTTTCGCAGCTAAGTAGAGGGATCAATCTTACCGCAGATAGTCACTAATTCGATGATATTTTGCAGAGAACCAAGTTTTGGGTAGTAGATGAGTTTTGTCTTCACCGTAATACCCGTAACCCCAAATTTCGTAAGAGTCTGAAGAGACGGTTTCTTTAAAGTATTCTTTGCGCAGCGGATCATCCACATTTCTGGACCAAATGATCGTGTGCTCATCATCAAGCTTGCCAAGGTGCACAATCTTCTCATCGGGTTTTTGCACAACACACCACATTAGACCCTGCTGAACTTTGTTTACCCCCATGGCGGTGACATGTGTTGTGTTACCATTCTCTGTATAGGAGTCTGTGATGGTTACTTTCTGAAAGTAGGGCGAGGTTGACTCATATACCTGTCTCACCTGCACACTATCTTGGAGCCAACCATCCCTCGAACTAGTAAAATAGGTCTCAAGATCCTCACCTTTAACTTTATCATTTTGCTGCCCTTTAGGATTCGTATAGATGTAAAAAGTGCCCTGCCAAATTCCATCCAAGGGAAGAAATACGTTTTTATAGACGGTATCAAGCTCAACGAATGAGGGTTCACTCATGTCTTGATCCAAATTTACTTGTCTCGAACAGTGAGCTGCCAGAAATCCAACAGTTAAGCACATGTAAATATGGTATTTTTTCATCATGTAAATTGATTTGACTACATTGTAGCTGTTCTGCGATCAAGAACATTCGGCATTATAGAAAGAGCCAAAATTACATTAAAACAAGAAAAAGATCTGTCCTCAGATGACCGAGAGCTTATGCTTTATTGGTGTTGTACCACCAGAAGAGCTGCAAACGAAAGTAACAGTACTGAAAAAATGGGTCGCCACTAAATATAATAGTAGACATGCGTTGAAATCAGCACCGCATATCACATTGGTTCCACCCTTCTGGTGGGAGGATGGACGCTTGGAGGATCTGTTTGAAAGCCTGATTTCCTTTGGTGGAGATCAGCAGCCAATAGACATACACTTGAAAGGTTTTGGAGCATTTAATCCCAGAGTGATATTTATCGATGTTGGAGATCCTGGACCCTTGCTCAGATTGCATGATCGATTGCACCAACATTTACAGGAATCGCTCTCTTTCAAGAAGAACCACCGAGCAAAGTTTAATCCTCATATGACGATTGCATTTAAGGATCTCAGTAAGAGCGCTTTTTACAGAGCATGGGAATATTTTCAACGTCAAAGTTTTCTCGAACATTTCACTGCAGACCACTTTACGCTCTTTCTGCATCGTCAAGGTCGATGGCACATCGAAAAAGACTTTCCATTTGGATAGTACAATACTCGATATTACTGCTGGTTCCGCAAAGGAATTGTTGTTTGGAAGACTAGTGGATGCACTCCGAAAAGGTCACCAAATCAAAAATGGCTCTTTTGGCAATCTTTCCATTTTTCTCGGGTAGTGCAATGTCTGATAAATATCTATCAAGTTTGACTTGTTCTTTTGCACCAGTATTGCGTTGCGGATCCTCTTGTATAGCTCTGCTATATAAGGGAACCTGCGCCTTATCCTAGCACAAAATAACTGCGTCACTGCGGGATACATACCCATCAGACTTTACACGTGCTGATACTCAGGCATCACCCAGCACACAGACTCGATTAAGATTTTGGAAACATTCGAGAATATTTTGAGTCAGTTCAAGGCGTGGGTTCTCGTTCATAGCCAATACTAAGGACGGGTTCTACAAAGATGATATGGCACACAAAGAAATCGAATGAACCAATATTGTTTATCGCGTTAGCGTGCTTGTCTCGAAAAAGTGCAAATCTTATTCAAAATAGACTCATTTTATGAAGTTGGCACTTTCCGGAATACATTCACTAGTAGAAGATTGCACAAATATTAGCAAGTATTCTAATCCCTCTTGGCCAGGACAATGGCCCTGCCTACGTTTCGACGCCTTGACTGAAACCAAGATGAAATTAGAATTCACTACAAAATCTAATACATCGTCTACTAGCTGGTCGGAAAGCTAGAAGATAATAGCCCTTTAGTTTCCAATTGAAATCGACCCTCATCAGTTTGTGCTATCTTTCCCACTTCTGTGGTGGGATCATGTTCGAAGATAAGTAGCCTATCTTCCGCTACGCATTCTGTAAGGACACGTTCTTTCTCCATAAGAGTCAGCGCAGGCTGCATATCGTAGGCCATGATGTACGGCAAGCGGATGTGCCACTTGGATGGAATGAGATCCGCAGCATATAAATACTTCTGCATGCCTTGGTCAATTAGTAAGAGCATCTGAGCATCAGTGTGTCCGTCCACAAAGCGTACTTTTAAGCCAGACAACCATGGTACATCATCGCTCTGGCAGTCTATAAATTGCAGACATCCTTGTTCTTTTAAGGGCACAAAATTCTCTTTCAAGAAAGAAGAAACTTCTCTAGGGTTAGGATCAGATGCGTAGTTGTAGTGCCTCTCATTTGACCAGTAAGTTGCATTGGGGAAAGTGGGAATTATTCTTCCATGTCGATTGTGACAGAGGGCTCCACCGACATGATCAAAGTGAAAATGAGTGATGAAAACATCGGTTATTTCTTCGGAAGCAAAACCTTGCTCGGTTAGTGATTCTTCAAGTTCTTGCCCGTGTGGATAAAAATGAGAACGAAATCTCTCTCCCTGCTTGAAGCCAATGCCTGTATCGACCAATATTTTACGATCATCTACTTCAATTAGGATACTGCGCATGGTCCAGGTACACAAATTATCTTGATCAGCAGGATTCATTCTATTCCAGATCCGCTTAGGTACGACTCCAAACATGGCACCTCCGTCCAACTTAAACATCCCGGCTTCAACTACGCTAATTTTCATCACTTAAATCCTATGGAATTGATGCTGTCCTTAAGTTGCTGCTTTAGAGCGACCATTTTCAGTGCGGTGTGTGCGGCTTCCACGCCTTTATTGCCATGTTTCCCACCAGCGCGCTCTCTGGCCTGTTGTTGATTGTTTGGCGTAAGCACACCAAAAATGAAAGGTTTGGATCTGACAATTGACAGCTGAGTCAAGCCTTGAGCAACGGCGAGATTAATGTATTCGTTGTGCTTGGTCTCACCTTGAATGACGCAGCCCAGACAGATGATGGCATCAGGGCTATGACGATCATCTACCATCCTTGCTGCGGCAGGAAGTTCAAAAGATCCTGGGACATGAAAAACTAAAATGCCTTTGTCCGTAATGCCTTGCTGTTGCAAGGTGAGGCAACAACCCTTTAGCAATGCATCAGTGATTTCACTATTCCAATCAGAGACTACGACACCTATTATCACCTGGGAGGCACCTTCAAGATGGTGCTGCTGATCTGTTGAAAGATTTTGCTCAGAAGAACTCATAATTTTACTGTTTAGGATTTCTTTGACAGATCCCAAAACTTCCAAACAAGGATTATTCAAGGGAGTCTCGTAGTGAGGGTCAAAGATGCAATAAAGAAGGGTGCTGATGCGTCCGCCATTGAAACATTTTTTGACTAATAATATAAAGTCTAGTGCATAATCCGAGATTAAAAGTAAGAAAGCCCAACTACCATTAGGTAATCGAGCTTTAAAATCGGTGGATCTTTGCTAATAATCTGTGGTTAATTAGCCCCCGCTTGAGCGCGTTCAATGAACTTATCTATATTAAATCCATCCTGGCTTTTGGCATACTCGCGTTTGATTTCTTGATAAACATCTGCTGCATCAGCATACTGACCTTGTTTTTCGTATAACAGTCCCAGCTTCTTCAAATAGTATGGGGATAGAAAATCATTGCTGGCTGCGTTAGCTGCAGAGCGATAAGATTTGATGGCTTCATCAAATTCCTCTAATTCGGAGTAAGCATCCCCCAGTGCACCATACTTCATAATCGGTGTAATCTCACCTGCTGGATCAAAATCACTTAAATAACTGATTGCTGCATCAAATTTTCCCAAGTGTAGGTATGATATGCCTGCATAGTATAGAGCTAGATTGGCAACATCAGTGCCCCTGTAATTGTCAATGATGTCGAGAAATCCTGAGTATCCACCTCCTGGATTCAAGAGGGCAAGTTCAAATGAGTCACGCTGAAACTGCAACTCTGCTTGAAAAATCTGCTCAGCAGCTTCCTTTTCCTGAGGTAATTTGTAGAATGTATGGTAGGCAAAATATCCCCCAACAATCAATGCAAGGCCTCCCAAAATTCCCAGAAGCAAGTTTTGGTTTCGCTCAAAGAAATCACCAGCTTGTTCCGTGACTTCGACTATGTCAACCAGCGTTTCTTCCTCCGCTCGTCTTGTTTTTCTTCTCCTAGCCATATTGCTCGTTGCAAAATTTTTGCAAAGATAGTTTTTACAATTGAAATGATGGCATCTTAGCGACTAAAATGGTGGGTAGGTCTAAAAGCCTGTTATGCTGACCTCTATTTGATTACATATTAGGAGAAACCTTGATATATGACCTACTACTATATGGGATATGATGAATGAATGCCAGCGTCAAAACCTTATATCCCATTCCGATCACGAAGAGGCACTTATCTAATCGCGAATGAAGGGAAAGTCAGCCTGCACGTAATTGTCTTCGTACAATTCTGATGGATTTGGAAATTCAGAATTTTCTGCAAATTCCACTGCTTCAGCTACAGTCTCTTTGACTTTATCCTTGATGGCTTTGACCTCAGCTTCTGTGGCGATGCCATCTTCTATCAGTTTTTTCTCCAAAAGTTTCACTGGATCTCTTTCCTGATATTCCTTCAACTCATCTTTGCTTCGATATCTTGCCGGGTCAGACACTGAGTGACCTTTATAACGATAGGTCTTAAGTTCTAAGAAGTAGGGCCCCTTTCCAGCTCTAATATGTTTAGCAGCTTTCAAGAGGGCTTCATGGACACTGATGGGGTCCATAGCATCTACCGGCTCAGAAGGAATATCAAAGGAATATCCGAGTTTATAGATCTCGGTTACATTGCTGGTGCGATCAACCGATGTACCCATTGCATAGTGATTGTTTTCACAAATATATAGCACTGGGAGCTTCCAGGTCGCTGCCAAATTAAAGGACTCAAAGACAGCTCCTTGCCTGGCAGCACCATCACCAAACATAGTTACTGATAGGTTGTCGGAACCCCTGTACTTTTCGGCAAAACCTATTCCGGTACCAATTGGTACCTGCGCCGCCACAATTCCATTACCACCGAAGTAGTTCTTTTCCTTACTGAAAAAGTGCATCGATCCTCCCTTTCCCTTTACAATGCCAGTCTTCTTACCGAATAACTCTGCCATGCAAGCTTTGGGATCAATACCACGCATGAGCGCAATACCATGCTGCCGGTAACCCGTAACAATTGGATCTTCTGGCCTGATTCCTGTAAGTAAACCTGCTGCAATGGCTTCCTGCCCAATATAGACATGACAGAAACCGCGGACTTTATTTTGGCCATACGCCATCAATGTACGCTCCTCGAAGCGCCGAATCAATAACATGATGTCATACCATTTCAAGTATGTTTCCTTACTGTATTTCGATTTGCGCTTCGCAGCTACCTTTCCCATATATCCGCAATCTTTGATAAAGTGTGCCTCAAAGTTAAACATTTGACTGCAAAAATCAGGATACAAGCTTTTTAGAAGCTTAAGTATTTTGACGGTTGCAGTTGAAAAGCTTGCATCTTCTGGGAAGATTTATATATGATGGATTTTAACAATATATAGGGGGACTGTACAATTTTTTCCTACCCAGACAGTTACTTACTATAACTACCAACTTTGGGCTGTGTCCTGCAAGCTCGATATTTCAACTTCGTACCAAAAACTGAAATCAGTATCACTACTAGGTGAGGAAAATCTCGCTAAGTGTCAATTGCTGATCAATTGTGGATTTTTACCAAAGCGGTAAGCGGACAAAGATTTGCTCAGATAGATGTATCTAGAAGAGCATTGATTTCCACAGTGGATCAAGATGAACTGATTCTAAAACTGTTTGACGCACAAAGGTGTAAAGTCAGACTCCTGCAGACTTCATTTATCAAGATTTCTTAACCCTTTTTCAAAATTTGATATAATGAATTCTACTTTTTCAAAAAAATCAGGGCTTACCCTGCTCTGGTTGGTCCTAGTCCTAGTGACAGGCGTAGAGGTAGGTGCGATGGATGCCGCAGACTGTGCCAAAGCCGATGGGCTTGCGGCAACTGCCATCACAGACCACAGTGCTATGCTGAGTTGGACCAGCAATCCAAACCACATGATGTATGAGGTGGAAGTCCGTAGTAAGGGACGTACACCAAAGTTTAAATGGCACAGTGAGACTATGGAGAATAGCCTCATGATCGATGGCTTAGTGCCAGGTAGTATGTATCGATTTCGTGTGAAAGCGAAATGTATGGAAGGTGGCAATAGCGGATCAACAAAATGGCATGTTTTTGAAACCGCTGGGATGTCACCAAATGAATCCTGTCCAAAGGCTGAAGAGTTATTGGCGGTAGACATCACCGGAACCCATGCAACCCTTACCTGGGATGGTGGTGACTACGCTACACACTTTGAAGTCGAAGTACGCAGTAAAGGCCGTACGCCAACTTATTTTTTCGAGCGTAGCCAACTTGATAATATGGTTATCATATCTGGCCTTGCGCTAGGTGGGAAATATCAATTTAGAGTTAAAACCAAGTGTGAAAACGGGGCTTCGAGTGGATCGACAAAGTGGTCGGCATTTATGACCCTAATGGATTCTATCCCTGAACCCGATACCTGCCCTCAACCCATGAACCTGGAAGTGGATAGCATTACCGCCCATTCCGCGCAATTGTCTTGGGACAAGGTCGAGGGATCTGATGTCTATCAAGTGATTCTTGAATCGGCAGATTCGGCGATGTCCGATACAATAGTACTAATGGATTCCATCATTATACTAGCTGAACTAGCTCCATTATCAAACTACTTTGTAGCGGTTCGTACCCTATGCGTTGATGGCGTGTCTGAGGCAGCGGTGGCCTCTTTCGAAACACTGGAAGATACCACTGAGATGGATACTTGTCCAGCCATTGGTAATCTAATCGTGGATATGATCACAGACACTTCTGCCATGGTAACTTGGGATACTACCGAGGCTGCTGTTGCCTATGATTTAGAGCTTCGAGAAATGGCTGACAGTATACTGAATGGCATAGATTCATTTGAGACTGTCGAGGGAAGTCTGGAGTTGACCGATCTCAAGGCCAACACTACCTACGTAGTCAGTGTTACTGCTGTTTGCCTGGATGAAGGAAGGTCATCTCCAGTGGAAGCAGAGTTTGCCACCACTGGAGATATGGAGGAAGACTCCTGCGTTGTACCTACGGATTTAGAGGCCTCGCTACAGGACTCGAGCTTTATGCTTATGTGGTCTACAGTCGATTCTCCCACTGTCCAATTACAGGTGAGGTTTGACGATTCTACTTCACTGCTACTGGACAGCATATTGGATGCCAGTACTTTTGATTTTCAGCATCCTCTGGATGACGTGCAATATGCCTTCCGGGTGAAAACCATCTGCGATTCGCTCAGTAGTAGTGAATATAGTGAATGGGAATCCTTTCCTGCGACGACCATCGTCAGCGCATTTGTTTGCGATGCTCCTGGAGATTTTTCTATAGATACCGTAGGTGAAGACTTTGCCAACTTGAGTTGGGCTGGTTCAGATACCGTTCGCTATCAGATTCAAGTTCAGACGCCAGATAGCCTGTGGGGTTTTATACTTGATAGTGATTCTTCCATGACCTTCCTAACCTTAACGGACCTAGATCAGATGACAGATTTTGAGGTGCAGGTGAGGTCTCTCTGTGGAGATGAAAATAGTCCGTATACGGAATGGCTAGAATTTACCACTAATCTTGATAGTGCAGCTTGTGAAGCACCAACCAATCTTTCAGCAGAAATGATTGATGATTCCAGTGCATTGCTGAAATGGGAAGGTTCTGATTCTTTGGAAGCGCTGGTCCATGTGGAAAGCACGGATTCTACTTCCTTGATAGAGCTAAATCTCAATAGCTTTACAGGGTCGATCACCGTTTCCGGTTTGACAGCGGGAGTGGAATATCAATACCGGGTTCAGAATGTCTGCGATTCCGGTGATACCAGTGGATATAGCTATTGGTATGCATTTGTATTAGAAGATACCATCATTGCCGAATGCAATGAACCTGACAGTCTGATGATCGATAGTGTTGCCATGGATGCAGTCCTTGCTTCATGGCACGCTTTTGATAGCGGGCACTATGTCTACATGTTGATGTCCCTTGATACAACCATGGCATTTGAGGTGAAGGATACCACAGCTGATCTTCATCTATTGATTGATGGCCTTTCAGCTTCTACGCCCTACCAACTTCGGGTGAAGGCATTATGTATAGACGGAGAGAGTCAGTACACAGAATGGTTGTCTTTCACAACACTGGATTCGGTTGGGGAAACATGCGATCCTGCTGAGGATCTGATCCTTGACTCGGTATCAGAGACCATGGCATGGATTTCCTGGATGGGCCCTGACAGTGTCCAATATCTGGTAGAGGCTAAAACAACTGATACCTCAGATACGGATGTTATTTCGCTGGTCTCTGACGAGCCTGCTATCCATTTGATGGATTTGCACCCAGCAACAGAGTACCATGTCTCAGTAAGAACATTGTGCAACAATGGAGATACCAGTGAGGCTTCTGCCTATTTGGTGTTTGAGACCATGGAGATTATCATCATAGACACCTGTGACACACCACTGCCTATGATTGATGACATAACCATGCATTCAGCTGCAATGTCTTGGACCTCATCTTCTCCAGGTGCGCTATACTTGCTAGAAGTAGAGCAGATTGGACTTACTCCATACTTTAACCTGATTACCACCAGCTATGATACCAGCTTCTTAGTTGAAGGGCTGAGTCCAGATGGAGATTATCAGTGGAAGATCACCGCATTCTGTTCGCAAGATGCATACAGTGAGTGTTCACCGTGGATGAATTTCACTACTTTATCCGACAGCATGGAAGTCAGTTGTCCTGCGCCATCCGGTTTGGCAGTTAGTGAGATGGATGAGAATGGTGCCCTACTGAGCTGGGATGAGGGAACTGAATACATTGATTTTGAGGTGGAGGTCGAGAGTTTGGATACGACTGCCTATTATGGTCAAATCAGCATAGTTACAGAGCATTCCATCTCTGTGGAAGGTCTGGAAGCAGGTGGATTGTACCAATTCAAGGTAAATGCACTTTGTAACTCGGCTGAAGTTAGTGAAGATAGTGATTGGTTTGAATTTGGTGGTATGGATACTACGATGGTAGATACTGCAGGTGCTTCTAGAAGTATGGTGGCATCGATGGCATATCCAAATCCAGTACAAGAAACCATGATCGTTAAAATGCCTCAGACTGTAGAAGATGCTGAGACGATCATAACTGTGACAGACCTAACAGGAAGAATAGTTATTTCAGAGAAAGTTGATTTCATTACCGAGGGAGAAATGTTGGATTTTCCTGTCGGACACTTGCGAGAAGGTGTGTACCAACTGCTGGTTACTTCACCAGATCGACAGTATCGACAGCTCGTCTTTAAGGGCGAAAAGTAGAATTTGAGAGTTCTATGTTTTTAAAAGGCCGTCGGATTTTCTGACGGCCTTTTAGTTTTGGTAAAAATAGGGCTACTACAATGATTTAAATGGAGTTAAACATTATCTTTGATCGTCATAAGTGAGATCAATGAAGAGAATTGCTATTCTGACTGGTGGCCTGTCTGCCGAGCGTGCCATTTCGCTAAAAAGTGCTGAGATGGTGGCGAAACACCTCGATCCTAATGCGTACGATTTTCGCATGATCACCATGAACAGCGATGCTTGGGTGGAGATGGAATCCCATACCGCGATAGATCTGAATGATTTTTCACTGACACTGAAGGGAAGGAAAGAGTTTTTTGACTTTGTTTTTCTCATTATCCACGGAACGCCTGCCGAAGATGGCAAAATGCAGGGATATTTTGAAATGATGGATATACCGCACAGTACCTGCGACACCCTAGCTAGTGCACTGACCTTTAATAAGCAGAAATGTAAAGAGTTTCTGGAGGCTCATCAGGTACCCATGGCTCCTTCTTTATTACTAAAGAAAGGCGATTCAATCCCTAGGGATAAAATCGAGGAATTCGGCTATCCACTATTTGTAAAGCCCAACAGCAATGGGTCCAGCTACGGTATCTCGCTCGTGAAGGAGGAGCATGCACTAATGCCGGCAGTGGAGACTGCTCTTCGTTTCGATCAAGAAGTGATCATTGAGGGGTATTTAGAAGGTGCGGAATTTGGTTGTGGTTTGGTCAGAGAAGGAGAGGAGATCCATGTGTTTCCTGTCACAGAAATCATTCCTCGGGATGACTTTTTTACATACGAGGCCAAGTATGAAGGAGCAAGTGAGGAAATTACTCCAGCTCGAATTTCACCTGAGCTGACCCAGGTCTGTCAAGATCTTTCTGAGCGTATTTATACAGCCCTGTCTTGTAGAGGTATGGTGCGAATGGATTACATTTTGGTTGGTGATGCTTTCTATTTTTTGGAAGTGAATACAATCCCTGGATTGAGCGCTGCCAGCATAATTCCACAGCAAGCCAGTGCATACGGATGGGACTTTTCTAAATTATTGGATGTAGTGATCAAGGACTGCAGTGCCCCGGCCTTTCCATAAAAGTGATAAAAAGCGTATATTTCATCGGTTCCTGGTTGAGTGAAATCGCAAGTAAACGATGGAGTCACTTACCGGTACATTGTATCAAGAGACTAAGCTGTTTATCCACATAAAAACAATACCAATTATGTCAGAGCGCAATCGTAGAAAATTTATCCAACATTCCAGCATGTTGACTGGGGGACTACTACTAAATCCCACCATGCGAAACTTGCGTACTAAAAAACCCGCTGAGAGTCTCAAGATTGGTTTGGTAGGATGTGGAGGCAGGGGAACAGGTGCGGCTGTACAGGCGCTGACCGCAAATACTGGCAATAAGCTTGTGGCCATTGCGGACGTTTTTGAAGATCAGACTAAAAAATGCCTCAAACATCTATCGGGAATAAATGAGATCTCTGATCAGGTGATGGTGCCTGACGAAAATACCTTTGTAGGTTTCGATGCCTATCAGAAAGTGATCAGGGCATGTGATGTGGTCCTATTGGCCACTCCACCGGCGTTTAGACCAGAGCACTTCGAATATGCGGTCCAAGAGAATACCCATGCATTTATCGAAAAACCACTTGCTTGCGATGGTGCAGGCATTCAACGTATTGTTCAAGCGGGAAAGGAGGCGACGAGGAAAAATTTGAAAGTCGTTGTCGGTCTTCAGAATCGCTACGATCCAGCTCACAATGAGATGGTAGAACGCATTAAGAAGGGAGCCATTGGTGACGTGCTGTCTAGTACTTGTTACTACATGAAGGGCGGTTATGAATTGTACCCCAGGGCTTCTACTAGTTCAGAACTTGCTTTTCAAATCAGAAACTACCATTACTTCACATGGTTATGGGCTGGCGCACCTGGTGGTCTACAGATCCACAATGCTGACATCGTGCATTGGGTCAAAGACAGTTACCCCATAAGTGCGCAGGGATTGGGTGGTAGAGCAGTATTGCGTGGAAAAGATAGTGGTGACGTCTTTGATCACTTTTATATAGAATATACCTATGCAGATGGAACCAGGATGCACAGTGAGGTGCGTAATATTGACCGAACTTTTAGAAAAAATGGTGTATGGTTTACGGGTTCAAAAGGTACCGCAAATGTGAGAGATGGTATCAAGACTCATTCTGGGCGTCAGACTTGGAAGTTTGATGACTCGGATGCAGGTAATTCCCTACAAATTGAGCATGATCGCTTCTTCGATGCCATCATTAATGATACACCAATGAACAATACCGAATATGGCGCAAATAGTTCATTAGCCTCCATCATGGGTCGTATGGCTGCCCATACGGGCCAGGTGATCACCTGGGATGATGCATTAAACTCCCCGGCTTTGGTTGAGCAAGACATTCGAGATTGGTCTCAAGCTCCAACAGTCCCGAATGAAGAGGGTATCTATCGTTTTCCCAGGCCTGGTCAGGATCTAGCCATGACCAATTAACCAGGATATAGTAGATGCTTGTCGGCATATTTTTCCCAGTAGGAAAATAATGCCAATTGTGGTACATACTTGTCGGTTTGGAGGATGTCTGCTTATTGCATTAAGGTCTGGACATTAGCAATGTTAATCAGCTTGATTTCTTAGCTGGCATTCTTCTTATTGCTTCCATTGCTGACTCTCAGCAGTAATGGGCACATCCCAAGATTGGGCTGGGTTGGGTTGATACTGCGGATCGCGATCTTCAGCGGGGAATTGCTCACATACCTCTAGCAACAGATCTAATTGTGCTTTATCACCTGGATCCATTGCAATATTCAAGATATTCTTCTTCTCAAAGGGATCAACTGTCAGATCATAACACGCACTGGGATTGCGATCAGCTCCGTAGTATAGTTTCAACGCGCCACTCGAAATCACTCGATCACGAAACCTGTATTGATTTTCTACTCCCAGTTCAGTACGCCGGGCGAAGTTTCCTCCGCCCATACTTAATATCCATGTCCGATCTGAAGCATCGCTTCCGTTCACTAGCACATTTGCAAAGGACCTTCCATCAATGGTTTGGCGACCGTGGCTTGTTTCCCAAATGTTTGGTGGAGTCAACCCAGCGAGCTGGATGCAGGTGGGTAGTACATCTGTGATGTCTATCAATGCACTAGATGTCTTGCCTGCCGCTACCTTATCAGGCCAACTGGCAATGAACGGCACCGAAATCCCTGGTTCTTGAGTCTTACTTTTTCCACCTTTGATCAACTCACCTCGAACATGACCCGAAATCTGACCTGTGGTACCATTGTCAGTGGTCCAGAGTACAAGTGTCTTTTCACGAATGTCGGCTGACTCTAGCGCTGCCACTAGTTCACCCGTGATTTTATCAGCATACCTTACCATTGCCTTATGCTTACCTAGGTTATCATCTGCTTTCTCATCTGGTGTATCTACAAATGGAGTATGGGTAAGCACCATTGGGTAATAAATGAACATGGGTTGGTCCCTATGTGTTACGATGAAGTCAATGATGAAATCTTTGAACACATCGGGCCCAAAAGCACCTTCGTGGGTTTGACTTTTCCCATTTTCATAGATGTAGGGATCACCATAACGTTCATTGCTAGCTGGTATGCCTGTTTCACCGCCGGTCCACATACAATAGGTGTCAAATCCAACCTTCGCAAGTGCATCTGGTTCTACGCGAAAATCATCGATTTGCCATTTTCCAGCAATACAGGTTTGGTATCCAGCCTTTTTGAGTTGCAATGGTAAGGCAGGATTTAGCTTCTCATCGAAATGTGCACCAGCCCCCCATCGTGGTACATCCCAGTGATTTACCCAACCATGGCGAAAAGGGTATTGTCCAGTTAGTAGTGATACCCTAGTTGGGGTACATTGAGGCATAACATAGAAACGCTCGAATTTGGTACCCTGCTCAGCAAGCTCATCAATATGGGGTGTCTCTATATCTTCTGCCCCATAGCAACTTATCCACTCTTTTCCCAAATCATCCACCAAGATCAGCAGAATGTTTGGCTGGGTTGTGGCTGACTTTTGTGCATGCGCAAGAGTCACAAAAACGAGTAGAGAGAATGCTACTAGAGATAATGTCTTCTTTCGAGCAAGGGTCATGCAGTTAAAATTCTAGTATCCCAAAGAATTGGGGCAGATGGAAATTCGGTTTGGGATATTTAACTTCCGCCCATGTCAGCCAATGTGGATGCGAAGTTTCACCAGCACATTTATAAAAATTACCACGCCACACGGTGCCTTTAGTAGGCCTTTCCAGCTCCTGATATTGTTGCAAAACTTCAAAGGGTAGATGGTAGCCTGCTGTCCAGGTCATCTCTTCAGTGATTTCAGGAAAAACAGTCTTAGGCATACTCGTTACTACCGCTATTTTGTCCAAATCTTCCTCCTCTATTTCTACCCTGTCCTTGCGTGGTTCAATCTGATGGTGCAGCAGCATGGTCCCACCACAGTTTAGTTCGAAGTTAAAATATCCAGCTTCACTGTGTTTGGCCGTACTAAAGAAGAACTCCACACAGCTGTCCTTACTCACAGCTTCCTGATGTTTGGTTCGTGTTGAACGAACATATTGATCGTCGACTTTAAAGATGACATGGATACCTGCTTCATCGTAAGCCACTTTAGCTTGCACAGCTGGGAAGTGTTCTGGTCTCTCGCCCATATGATATTGCAGGGATAGTGCTTTGAGCTTGTTCCAGGGTGCTTTGTCCCAGTTAGCGTGTACGCCAAATGCCTCGACTTTTTGAACCTTATACCTATTCATCGCTTGATCATTAGTGAATGATGTAGTTGCAAAAAATAGGAGTGCAAGAAAAAGAGCGTTTCTTAGCATGATATTATACAGTTAGTCAGTGTGCTCTAAAATAAGACACTTTTGCTATGGTAGAACGTCCTTCAAGTGACCGTGAACCGCATCAAGTACCTAGCCAGTACAATTAAGGATGAGTGTTATTAGGTATTCAAATGTCTTCCGGTCCGTAGTGACTCCGCCAATCTTTAGCCAATAGGCCGTTGAAATACTAAAATTTCGCTGATTTTTATTAGATATGCTTTGTCCGAGATAATTTCAGCGGTTCTCGTTGCTTCTGACAATGTTGATCCTAACATATTTACCATTTGGTATGATGTTGCAGCTTGAAACTTCATAAGGCGACGGTTTATGATTTCAGCATCAATCTGCGTATGTCAATGGCCTCCTAAGTTATCCACTAGAATGACCCGTAAAATGGGGCTGCCAACCGTAGCCCTCCTAAAGGCGGTGCTGATACTTCCCAGCCGATGATTCCGAAGAAGAGGCAAATGAATCTACTTATCCTAGCATGGGAGAAGACACTCCCTAAAATTCTAACATGCCGAAAAATTGAGGTAAGTGGAAATCAGGTTTGGGATTTTCAACTTTCGCCCATGTCAGCCAGTGCGGATGCGAAGATTCATCTGCACATTTATAAAAATTGCCACGCCACACAGTGCCTTTGGTAGGTTTTTCCAGGTCCTGGTATTTTTGCAGAACTTCAAATGGCAGGTGATAGGCTGCGGTCCAGGTAGTTTCTTCCGTGATTTCAGGGAAAACGATCTTGGGCATACTCGTTGCTACCGCTATTTTGTCCAAATCTTCCTCCTGGATAGCTACGGAGTTTTTACGTGGTTCAATCTGATGGTGCAGCAGCATGGTCCCACCACAGTTTAGTTCGAGGTTAAAATATCCATCTTCGCTGTGTTTGGCTGTACTAAAGAAGAACTCTACACAGCTGTCATTACAAACAGCTTCCTGATGTTTGGTTCGTACCGCACGAATATACTGATCGTCGACTTTGAAAATGACATAAATGCCCGCCTCATCATAAGCGACTTTAGATTGTACTGCTGGGAAGTGTTCTGGTTTTTCACCCATATGATAGTTGAGGGATATTGCTTCGATCTTGTTCCAGGGTGCTTTGTCCCAGTCAGAATGTATGGTAAATGCTTCGACTTTTTGGACCTTATACGTATTCATTGCTTGATCAGAGGTTAGAGATAACGTTGAAAAAAATAGGAGAGCAAGAGAAAGGAATTTTTTTAGCATGATATTGGACACTTATTAAGTATCCTCCAAGGTAAGCACTTTTAAGATGGGAGAAAAGTCCATTCAGAATGACAACGAGGTTCTCCTGGACTGCCTTAATCCCTGTATGAGATGAGCTTCTATTGGTAGCTTAAGGAGCATGCTTGAATGTAAGAGGATAACTTTCGCATTCTTGGCTAGTTACTCCTCAGACACTCCAATAGCTAGTCCGTAAGCCCCTGCCTTAGCCCGGTTGTATCGGAGACTTCGTTGACGTTTGAAATTTGGATTATCTTTGATTAAAATCCATCAGGTGGCAAGTAAAAAGCAAATCCTCAATAAGTTACGCATTTTGATCACACAGAAATTCGATGATCCAGATGAGGCCTTTAGATTTTTTGATAAGAACAGCGATGGTATGCTCAGCTCGGCTGAGTTGAAGAAGCTAATAGCTGATGCGGAAGTCAATCGTTTCTTATCTGGCATCGTTGCCAATAAATTGTTGGATGAACTGGATGCTGATCAAGATCGAAGTTTTGATTGGCAAGAATTTCGTAAAGCAGTGCGCAAACTCATAGATGATACAGGAATAGCCTAGAGGTGCGTCGAATCCCGATTTCTATTTTCCATACATAATATCATCCTTACTGATCAGGTGGTTAAATGGCTATCGATTAAGGTATTTGTTAGATGGTGGCATACCTGGAGTCTTCCATCGAGAGATCTCACAGACAGCAAATCAATTGGCTGCTTTAGGCGATCGGTTTGGCGATTGAGCGCCAATGCTCCAGCAGTTCTTGAAAGAAAGGATCTCCCTCACAAGTTTTTAGATCTGATATTCTAAGTAAGAATGACAGCAGGCTGAGGCAAGTGGTTGCTTTACCGGTAAGCACTAGATCGTCTAGCATTTCGCCTTGTTCGTCTTCAAACCAAAGGGTGGTGGCAAATGAGGTGGCACGATGGGAGGCACTGGACAGGTGATTGGGAATATCACCAACCAGCGATTGCAGTTGTTGCTTCGTTGATGTGGGGTCTTCTGATCTATTTTTCGAAAATTCTGTAAGTTCATAGATGGATATTTTCTCAGCCTTGTGATGAGCTTTGCTGAAAATATTGGAAATATTTCTGCTTTTTGCTCCACGTAGAAAAATGGCATTATTGAGGATGACCACCGAACGAATCCGGTCCAATAGATAGGTGCCCAATAAACGATGATCTAAGATAAAGTTGCCTTTAACTCTGGCTGTTTTTGCTGCGTATCGATAACCCCAAAATAGCACCAGATGTATGACTGCTAAGATGGAAGTGATAGCCAGGAATAAATATTGAAGAAAGAATATGTCAAAGAAAATACACACTATAGTGAGCATCAATCCACTAATAAAGAACCAACGATTGGTGAGTAAGGAAATCCATCTTGTTGCAGGCAAATCATCTGAAAAAGTAAATGGATTATTGGAGAGCGCACCCACATCACCGATCAGATACAGATCATACGGTAATTTGCTGCCGGTCATAAAACTGGATACCCCTTGATTATCCATAATGCCACCATCCATGAGCCCCAGGGTTTTGGCGTCTTTTATGGATTCCCTGATTTCCGTGTCACCAATAAAGTCATCGGGGAAAGCCATGGGTTCAAAACCAGCAGGGAAACACGATGATGCAGCGGCAATATCTCCCAGGGATAATTGTTTGCGAATATCCTTGAAGATTGGGTCTTGGTAGGCATTGCCAAAGTCTCTTTGGGGAACATCTTTATTTTGAAAGCGAAATTCAACGCCATGACTGAAGTCGGTACTATTGAAAATCGTTCTTTTCAAAGGAGAATCTGGAAGGGCACAATAGGCTTCCAATGAACCAAGTGTGCCGGGAATGAATTTCTGGTATTCAATAGAAAAGGCATTAATTAAATTTCTCCGTTTATGAGCATATTCACTCTTCCACAGGTGATTATTCTTGAGGTTTGCAACAGCACTTGCCGCTAGTCGATTATTCCTAAGCCAATTATATAGCGCATTATAAAAGGACTGAAAAGACTGGCCATCACACATCATTTGTGCATATTTAATACCGGTGATGGTTCCGCCGGACACGGTGGATAATCCGTGCAGGCGGTTGGTTAAATCCACTTCGTGTAGCATTTGTAAGATGCCGAGACAGAAAGCGCTTGCTCGAAAGCCCCCTCCAGGGAGGCAGAGGCCAATACTGGCAATGTTGTCTTTCAGTGACATGCTAAGTGAAAGATGCGGGACCACCTAAATATTCCTGAGTAAAATATTTCTCAAGAAATTTATCCATATTTTCGAACGCTAATTTTTCAATTATTTTCTTCGATGATAAATTAAACATCAGGTGTTTGCGTTCGGCATGACTGATTGTTACTCGATTGCCGTTTTCATAACCGACAATTTCTTCGGTTGAATCGTCAAGGAATTTTTTGACATCTCCAAAAAAGCGCATGAAAAAGCTGGCATCGGGATAGCAATCAAATGGATTCATGATCCCATCGTAGTCACTACCCAGGCTTATGTGATTCCAGGCAGATTTTTTGTTGATGGTCTTTACTATGTGAAATACATTACTTAGAAATAGCTTGATGTATTCATTTCTTTGCAAGAGCAAGTAGGCCTCTTTGCGGTGATTATCCCAGTCAATGGCTTTCTTTATTTGATTGAAGAGTGCCAACGCCTCACCTCCAGGCATTCTTCCTTCATGAGGAGCAAGACCGATAAGTCCATCAGAGGCGTAAATATGTCTAATGTCTTCGTCATATAGATTGATCGACCAATGGCTGAGATAGCCATGTTTATCATTGGCATTGTCGTCATATCCAAAGAATTTATTCTCGGTAAATCCATTGACACTGCCATGACTATAAATGATGGGTATGGGATCTCCATGGTCACGTGCTCCGCTGACAAGTTGATAGTAAGTCTTTCTTGCTGCAAGACTCATATGCTTTACATCGATGAGTATGCGTCGTTGGTTTGCATCTTTATGCAGTAGTTTTTGGATGACCTCAAATCCCAAGGGTGAAATATCGTCATTCATCGCTGTGGACTGATCTAAAAAGTCATCCATTCCCGGAAAAATTCCAATGCCATCTTTGTAGGATTTGGCATGCCCAGCAAGAAAATTATTATACATATGCACCAGGGAGATAAAGAAAGGGGTGTGTTGCTTGGCGAAGGATTTCGTCTTAAGCAATCCTTTTATACGCTTTATGTTTTTAAGATAGGCTTTACCCACCTGGTTCTGCTGCTCTTTGGTCAGCTCCAGGTAGGTTTGTTGATAGGCATCGGCCGAGTATAGAGAAGAAATGGCATGCCCTCCTTCAATAGTTAGTATACCTGCCAGCGTGTTCGGCTTATTCTTTATAACATCTTGATATTCTGCCCAGTTTGAAACCAATTGAAATCGAGCTCCTTGGTCTCCAGTTACCATTTCATTGGCCCGTATCATCTCATATTCTGGCAGGGTGTCTTCGAGGTAGTAGTCGATCGGGCCGTTATTTTTGATGATCGCTTGCATGGCCCGGATTTCTTCGATGGGAATGCCGGAGAGTCCCGCAGCTATATGTGGCATATGTTTGTTTTTTAGGACCTTCTTGAGGATGGCATGCCGAATCGGGTTAGGAGATTTTTTGCGCCGCCTCAGCCAGCCTCGTTCCATGGGATGAATTGCGAGAAATAAGCTGCGTACTTTTCCTTCGAAGAGTTTATTAAAGTTGGTCTGACTGGACCTGGCTGTTTCTTCAACGATTGGCCTCAATTCGACTGGAATTTCAGCGAAATGTTCGGTCTTTTCCGGTACTGCATTCCAGAGGTTAATGGCTGGATCTGATCTTAAATTATAGCTGGCTTTAAAAGATGGGTGGATGTGTAAATCACTGATGTAGGTGGACATGTTGGAGGTTTTGCCTCCTTAAGGTACTAAAATAGTATTCAAAATACGTATCAGTTAAGGATCAATGCCGAGGTTGCTTTATCTCCATCATTTGGTGCTGGTTTTATACGTAGTAGTTTGCACATCAAGTGGTATAGATCTACATTTTCAAATGCTGGTATCTTCTTGCCTTGCATTATATCTGGACCATGAGCGATGAAGATTCCATGCATACTTGGATACTTCACTTCATATCCATGGGTTCCGCCACTCGGTCCACCTGGATTAAATCGATATGCTCTACGTGTGGTGATGGTCCATCCTTCCTCAGCAATGGCCATGATGGGTGCTATGCGGTCATGCATATTAAATTTCCATGTAGCAGGAGTCTGGCCTTTCTTGTAAACTTTCAATTTTGGATGGGCATTGGACAACTGGCGATAAATAAGCTTTTCTTTTCCCGATACTGGTATTAAATCTGCTTTGGGCGATCTTTCAATTATTTTGATGTCACTCAATGACACATAGTCATCAAGGAAAATTAGACTGTCGGGCTGGATCTTGGCCATTCCATGATCAGAGACGATGATCCAATTTATCAAAGGTGTGAGGTTTAATTCTTGAACATTACTTATTAATCTTCCCATTTTTTCATCCAATTCTTCTACAGCCTGCTTGATTTGTTGGGCATCAGGTCCATACTTATGTCCTTCACGATCGGGAGACTCGAAATAAAGCGAAATAAATCGGGGTCTGTCTTCTAGTTGAAGCCACTTCAGCACCTGATCAATGCGTTCATCGTAGCTCATACTTGGATTATACTTAAAGTGATGTGTTGGTCGAATTCCATCAAAGGTTGCATCAGATCCTGGCCAGAAGCAGGTAGCTGTGGGGACTTTTTGCTTTTCCGCTGTAATCCAAATGGGTTCACCGCCAAACCATTTCTCCTGGGTGGTGGCGATGCTCCCAGCCCCAATTCGAAACCAAGCTTCGAGTTTGGGATCGTACATTCGGTTAGAGAGTACACCATGGTGTGCAGGATAAAGACCAGTTGCTATAGAGTAGTGATTGGGGAAGGTCTTGGTAGGAAATACCGGTATTAGGGCAGAGGCTGTGGTGCCTTTTTCAATCAAGGCATCTATATGCGGCGTTTCATATCGAGAGATGTAATCATATCGAAAACCATCAAAGGAAATCAGAATCAACGTTCTATCTGCATCGGGTTGGCCAAAAGCATTGATAAAAAGCCACGATGAGCAGAGTATGGCTTGGCTCAAAAGGATTCTCTTAATCGACATAGTAGGGACTGCTAAAGTAGCAATACTTTAGTCCCAGTTGCGTATATCACTTACTTCTTGTTTGCCCGCAAGCCTTCAATCTTTCGAAGTACTTCCTCCGACTCTGCAACAACGGCCGAATAGGCTACAATATCTCCCGATCTTTGGACATCTCTAGCCTTGACCAATAATTGTTTGTATTCCTTTTCTAGCTTTTTTATCGGATCTTTTTTAAATAAACCAAACATTTTTCTCAGGTTGTTTGAGAATGGAACAGATCGATCCAAGAAGGGTTGTGATATATCTCCGATTTATTCAAGGGTACCTCCGGAAACGCTGAACGAGGCTCAAAATGAGAGATTTTCGATTTAGACGAGGCATTCAGAAGGAGACCGTGCGAATGGCCATCATTAGGCCGGGCGGGCTAGCCTCAGCTATGTAATTGAGGAATAACGAAGCATAAATCGAAAAGATCCATTTAGAAATTTCGACCAAAATTCTGCTGGGCCCGTCGTGGGATTTTCGGAGGTACCCTCAAGAAATTATTCATCCCAAGAAGTTCCCTGCAATATACTTTGCATGTAAAACTGACTAAATCGAGCATAGGACTTAATCACTTTTTGCAGTCTATAGGAAAAGTCACCACGATATCTGCTTAAGAACAAATATTTTCTATCCAACATGCCAAAATGTTTGCGCAGGTACTTGTAGAGATTGATGTGTCTGCCTTTCCCAGACTTCGGATAAATCAGAAATGAAACTGCGCCGGTATGTTGTCTGGATGTCGTGAGCGATAAATGGATGACACGTTGAGAATTTTTAAGTATTGCCGTGAAGCGCCACGATCGCGCGGCACGAATTTGCGAGTAGTTAAGTTGGTCAATTCGAAATCCAAATTGTCGCAGCTGTGAAGCCAGCACAGTTGCTTGCTCTTCGAAGGCTTCCCATCTTTCCGAAAGACGATCTGTGATAGGATCCCGATAATGGATTTTCATGGTTTTTCTTTACCTGTGTAGTTATAACGAGTCATGATGATCAAAAGCTTGCAGCAATGGTTCAATTTTTTCTTTCGAATCCGTCAAATTGAAAATATCTCCTCCAAAAATTTGCTTTGACTTCACTACTTTCATGCAAAAGTGATCATACCATGTCAAATCTAAATAGAAGAAAGTGGTTACAATTGACAGGCCTTGCCAGTTCGGCGACTTTAGTACCAAAAAGCCTGTGGAGTACGGAAACCAGTTTTCAGGCAGACTCAACGGATCACATTGCAAGACTCAGTGCAAATGAAAACCCGTTGGGACCTTCGAAAAAAATGCGTGATGCCGTCATAGCAGGTTTTGAAGAGGATTGCCGCTATCCATTTGGAAAGATGAATACCCTTATCGAGGCCATCGCGAAGAAAGAAGATGTGCGACAAAAGCAAATTGTGATTACAGGAGGCTCGATGGAGGGGCTGAAGGCAGCTGGTCTCACCTTCGGAGTCCATGGTGGAGAGATTGTCGCTCCTGACCCGACCTTCCAATCGCTACTTAGCTATGCCGTACAGTTTGGAGTGCATATCAACAGGGTTCCGCTTACTGCTGAGCTGCAGCATGATCTTGAAGAGATGGAACGTCGCATCAGCTATGATACGAAGCTGGTCTTTCTCTGTAACCCCAATAATCCAACGGGAGCACTGATAGATGCCTTGGAATTACGTCAGTTTTGCGAGCGTGTGTCACATAAGACGATCGTTTTCTCCGATGAAGCCTACTATGATTACATCGAAGACGCTGAGTATCCCTCGATGATTAAACTTGTTAAGGAAGGTGCAAACGTTGTTGTTTCACGCACCTTTTCAAAAGTATATGGCATCGCGGGAATGCGAGTCGGTTATTTGATTGCCCGAGAGGACATAGCAGCTAGGATTAGGCCTTATGTTATGGCTTATACCAATATGCCAGCGATTCATGCTGCGCTGGCAGCACTTGACGATAAAGAGTTTTATGCCAAAAGCTTGCAGCATAATTCAGATGCCAAAAAACGCATATATGATGCGTTGGAGGATGTAAATCTTGAATATCTACCATCCCACACTAACTTCGTGTTCTTTAAGACTGGCAGGCCTATTTCCGAGGTGCAAAAAAGTTTTCGCGATCAGGGCGTACAGGTAGGAAGGCCTTTTCCTCCACTCACTAATTGGTGTCGTGTCAGCACTGGTCTGATGCATGACGTGGATAAGTTTGTACAAGCACTCAAGCATACATTTGGATGATCTGCTAATGCACAAAAAATTATAATTGGATTGCCATTATTCAGATTAATAAAGAAATAATGCCATGATCTTAATGTATGATTTCTCAGCTATTCGATGTTGTGTACTAAGGTAGTGGTAAATAGTAAGTTCCCGATTTAGAAGATGTCATTTTGAATTTAGACGACCTGTTCTGAGCGGAACCAAAGAAAGGCATATAAAATAGGCATAGTGGGTATTTGTGATTTTTTTATAGCGCAATATAAATTCAAAAGAACCAGTATAAATAAGGAAGTTATTGTTTATCAGTCTCTACCCTCCTAATGGTACTAGCAGCAGCCTCATAAAAATCCATATCATTGTTTATCTCCAGCATTGTCCTCACCAATTTTAAAAGCTACCAATCGGCATCGTTCTCCTTTTCACCAAGTTTGAACATCATCCATGGGTTGAATGGAATGGGTAAGACCAACCTCCTTGATGCCATCTATTGTGTAGCCATGACAAAGAGTTACTTTGGCACTTCCGACAGACAAATGATCCACGATGGTCAAGCGTTTTTTCGCCTTGAGAGTAAACTTCTCAAGGGTGATGAAGAGTTGAGTTTGATCGTTAAATATCAGCAAGGTGGAAAGAAAACCATTCAGAAGAATGGAAATGCTTACGATAAGCTCTCAGAACATATCGGGGTAGTTCCCGTAGTGATGATTGCACCGAATGATCTAGTGCTCATTGATGGACTCAATGCAGATAGAAGAAAATTTGTTGATTCGACCATCTCGCAAATCAATCATAGCTATTTGAATCATCTCGTACTCTATCACAGGCTCCTAAAGCAACGAAATGCATTACTCAAGAGATTTCAAGAAGAGGGAAATTTTGATCCCATCTTGCTCAAAACCTATGATCTGAAAATGGAAATGCCGGCCCAGTATTTATATAAAGTCCGGCAGCAATTTTTCATGGAGTTTACTGAGAAAGTGCAACAACAATATGCCACTTTATCTCAGAGAAGAGAAAGCGTTGATATCCGATATGTTTCTTCTCTTGAAAAGGGGGATTTTCTGCAATTAATGCAAGATGCCCTCCAACATGATCGGTATGCTGGCCGTACCAATGTTGGCCCACACAAGGACAAGATCGAGTGTAAACTGGAAGGTAGGATGGCGAAAACTTTCGGGTCACAGGGGCAAAAGAAGAGCCTGGTGTTTGCCATCAAGCTCGCCCAATATGAAGTGATTAGGAAGTCCATGAGTGTAAAGCCCTTACTATTGCTAGATGACCTATTTGACAAACTGGACCATCGGCGGGTTGATCAGTTGTTGTCCATCATTTTAAAGGGTAACTTTGGTCAAGTATTCGTAACGGATACCCAGCTAGATAGGTTAGAGCCCTTGCTGATGGATCTAACAGGAGATTATGTTGAGATTAAGATAGACGATTTGCATGTCGAGTAATGAGAAAACCTTAGGGGAGATCTTGAAGCACTTTGTACAAAGTAAGCCAATCAAGAGTAAATACACCTTGGTGCAAATTAAGGAGGTATGGCGAAGTCAATTAGGTCCATCTATTCAACATTACACCAAAGACCTCACGTTTAGCCGAGGAGTTTTGACCGTGCGTCTTTCTTCTGCACCATTGCGCCAAGAGTTGCTGTACAACAAACCTAAGCTTCTCGAATTACTTAATGAAGCCCTAGGTGACTCAGTGATTAAGGATGTTAAGATCTATTGAGAAGTACTTGCCTGTCCTGACAGATTACTAGTTCAGCATTTCTTAAGTAAATGATACTAGTGGGTGAGCGTATTTTTCTGCTGATCGAAGAAGTGAAACCGAAGATAGCTGTAGCTGTCTGAGGTTTTGATGATGAAGAGCAGGTGGAAAAGAAGCCGTCGATGGCATTAGATATTTTGGAAATGCACTAGGCCCGATTCTTTTTTTCAGGATCAGTCACCATCGGTTTTAAGGGTTTACCCAAAACTTGCAAGGCTCGAATCACGGCAGACTTTAAGTTTACCACACCACCACTTCTACTCAACGTTTTAAATGGGACGATCTCTCCTGTGCCCGGTTGAACGACTTCGCCAAGGTATGGACGAGCACTTTGTGCTAGAATCGCTTTAACTTCTTTGGCTGAAAGAGAAGGAAAGTATCCACGCAATGTGGCCGCTACACCAGATACGACGGGTGCAGCCATACTGGTGCCACTGGCGTCTTTGTATTCAGAACCTGGAGCCGTGGACATAATGTTTTGTCCCGGAGCAAATAGGTCAACTGACGTTTGACCATAGTTGGAGAAGCTGGCCACTATTCTGGATCCTCGTTCCCAACTTAGTGCACCCACTTCGAGCCAATTCGAAGCTCTTTTCTTGGCAAAGAGACCACGTTTATGATCGTAGCTGCCGTTGGGGAAGTTGTCCTCCAGGTCGTTATTCTGGTTGCTATTTCCAGCAGCGTGAACAAGCAGTACATCTTTGCGTTGCGCATACTTGATGGCTTTTTCTACAGCCGACTCATGCGGAGAATAGCCTTTACCAAAACTCATGTTGATGACCTTGGCGCCATTATCCACGGCATAAATAATAGCATTGGCGACATCTTTATCACGCTCATCTCCATCTGGCACAGCTCTAATAGCCATGATTCGGGCATTGGATGAAACACCTTTAATACCGATTTCATTTGCACGATCAGCCGCAATAATGCCAGCTACATGCGTACCATGAAATCCGTCAGGTCCTTTGACATCGGGATTGCCATATTGCTTCTGTGAAAGATCTGAATAGTTGTCTTTAACTATGTTGCGAGGATCAAAGTCGGTATTGTATCCGTAATCCATTTTCTTGCGGTCATTCTTTGTACTTTCCTCCATATCGTTGATCAGCAGCTCTTCGAGATCTGCGACCGAACCATCAAATTGACCTAGCTGCGGTAGGAGTTGGGCAAAAAAGCCCTTGACCATGCCGTATTTCTGTTCATCCAAATCCTCGATCTCAGCCGGATCTATCGGTCCATCTCCTAGAGCTTCCTTAGCTTGCTGCAGGGCAAACTTTATGTAGGAGAGAATTTGTTCGGATTGCTCAACTGCAGCTTGGGCCTTCTGGTACTGTTCATCTACATCCTCTTTCAGGGTGAGGTAATAATCATACTCCTCTTTGGCTTTTCCATCAAGATTCGAAGCATCTGCCTCGTCATACTTTTTCCCTAGTAAACTGACAATACGGGTTATTTCATAAGTGTCGTGATCTACATTCTTCCCATCTGGGCCACCGATAAAATTCCAGCCATAAACATCATCTACATAGCCATTCTTGTCATCGTCTATGCCATTTTCAGGAATCTCATCAGCATTCTGCCACATAACCGACTTAAGGTCTTCATGATTGGGATCCACACCACCATCAATCACTGCCACGATTACAGGTTGGACAGGTCGTCCTTGAAGCAGCTCTTCCAGCGATCTTTCTGTACTTACGCCATTGATCTGATCCAGTTCCGGATCTAAGTTGAACCAGTTGTCGGGAACCTGACTAGAGATGTTGCCTGCGACTAGGAGGCATAAGAAAAATGTATTGATGTATTTACATTCAGATAGTAACATACGTTAATATGAGATTTGAAGAAATAATTTGGCCAAATATTTGTTTTAATAACACTTGGTTGTCCCCTGTGTTGCACAAGGACCTTATTTTTGTCCTGCGTGTCTTCCAAGTTTAATAAGAGAAACGAGATAAACTTCTGGTATGGTACATATATCACATCGATTTTTGATAATCGCCGTGATGGCTTTTTGTGGATATTCAGCTAACGCTCAGTATCTGGAGGGAGGTATCATCGGAGGTGGTACGGTGTATGAAGGTGACCTGTCTCCGAGAAGTTTTATGGATAAGTGGTCCCACATCAAACCAGCGGTGGGTGTATTTGTGCGCCAGAATTTTAATCAATACTTCGCGGTGCGACTCTCCTACGAATATGGAACCTTCGCCGCTGCTGATGGACCTGAGCGAGCCAATCGAAATCTTAGCTTTCAATCCACATTAAGTGAACTAGCAGCAACGGTTGAGTTCAATTTTCCGGGTTACGATCCAGCCCTCTATAAGCGACTCTCACCATATGCGTTTGTCGGAATCGCCTACATGCACTTCAGTCCCAAGGCCGACGTACAGGGCCAGTTGGTCGAATTACAGCCCTTGGGAACAGAGGGACAGGGACTGGATGGATATGGAGACTTCTACAGTCTTGATCAGTTGACCATTCCATTTGGTGGAGGCATAAAATATGCTTTGACCCCTACAATAACCATTGCAGCAGAGTTCGGACCCAGAATGACTTTTACGGATTATCTTGATGACGTAAGCGGTTCGTATGCGAGCTACCGGGATCTGGCACAGAATCGAGGTACTTTCGTTGCAAAGTTGGCAGATCGAGCAAATGAGTTGACCGGTGCTGAACCCATAGATAGGGGAGGAGAACCCCGAGGTAATCCAAAATTCAAGGACTGGTACTTTTTCGGAAACATAACGATTTCCTATCACTTTTACGATCTAATAGGGCAAGGCTCTTCCTGTCCGACCTTTTGATCCCGGTAATTTTCGGTGCACGTTAGATTTTCTACCTTCATAGTTGGAAACAGTGCAGATGACAACAGTCGATAAAGCAAGAACGTACTTATCTAGATATTGGGGCCATGGGGATTTTCGTCCGATGCAGGGGGACATCATCTCCAGCATCCTTGATGGACGGGATACCGTCGCACTTTTACCTACAGGTGGTGGGAAATCTGTGTGCTTTCAGATTCCCGCATTGATGTTGGAGGGCCTCACACTGGTGATATCCCCATTGATCGCTCTGATGAACGATCAGGTAGCTTCCTTGAAGGCCAATGGCATCAAAGCCGGTTGCATTCATAGCAATTTACATTATAAAGAAATCGAACGCCTACTAGATACCGCGCAGTATGGTCATCTGAAGCTGTTATATATTTCCCCTGAGCGACTACAATCTCGGGATTTTGTTTTGCGACTGGATGCTTTGCCTATTTCCCTTTTGGTCATAGACGAAGCACATTGTGTAAGTATGTGGGGTTACGACTTCAGACCATCCTATCTTGAAATCACTGAAGTACGAAATCGATTACCAGCGGTAGCAACCATTGCACTTACCGCTACCGCTACCCCGCAGGTCTTGGTTGACATCGTAGGGAAACTTGGCATGAAGGACGCCTCGATTTTCAGACAGTCTTTTTTGCGACCTAATTTGAAGTTTGGCGTACTAAAGGTTGAAGACAAGAGGGCAAAAGTATTGAAGCTGGCAAAGACGATTATTGGAGTAAAAATCATTTATGTCAGAACTCGCCGGGGGACCAAAGACCTATCTACACTTTTGCTGAGAAATGGACTCAAAGCACAACACTACCATGCGGGGCTCAGTGTGGAGGAACGCGATGCACATGAGCAAGCATTTATTAATGGGAAAATAGATGTCATGGTTGCAACCAATGCTTTTGGAATGGGAATAGACAAGGCGGATGTAAGATTGGTTGTTCACTGCGATGTTCCCGAAAATCTGGAGGCTTATTATCAGGAAGCAGGACGGGCTGGCAGAGATGGTGTCGAATCCTATGCCATCTTGCTATACCAGGCCAGCGATCTCAAAAGATTATGGCACCAATTTGAGCAGTCTTTTCCCACTTTCAAGGAGATTAGGCGTGTCTATCAGGCATTAGGAAACTTTCTAAGACTGGCCGTAGGTAGTGGGGCTGGCGAGACCTACGATTTTGATCTCCTTAATTTTGCAAAGCAATACAGATTCGATATGCGGTCTGCTTGGAGTGCCCTCAAGGTGATGGAACAGTCAGGATGGTTTGTTTTGAGTGAGGGTGTCTTTAAACCAGCGACCTTGAGGGTGATAGTAGATCGGGAAGTACTGTACGATTATCAATTGAGAAATCGACAAAAAGAACCCTTGATTCAAGCATTGCTCAGACTGTACCAGGGCATTCTTCAAGATCTCGTGCCCATTCGCCTCCAACAATTGTCATCTTTTCTCAACATACCAATAGTAGCGGTGCAACAGAATCTCAGTGAATTACAGCAAGATGGTATATTAGAATATTTTCCGAAAAATGATACCGGAAGAATAATGTTGATTCATCCACGTACGACATCGGAGAATTTGACCATTGATGAATCACTCCTTAATTTTCGAAAGGAACGTAGAAAAGAAGGAATAGATTCGATGCTGAGGTACATTGATGTTGCTTCTTGTAGACAGAAGTATTTAAGCACCTATTTTGGTGAGAAAAATCCGGTAGATTGTGGTATATGTGATAATTGTCGAAAGAAAAGGGGAACTGCTAAAACCAAGAAGAAATTACCTAACTTGAAGCAAGCAATATTGCAAAAACTTGGATCCTCTCCTGCAAGTATAAAAGAGTTGTGTGATGCTTTCACAAAACATAGTGATTTCGAAATTCTTGATGCATTGCAATGGCTGGTTGATGAGGAGATGGTTTTTAGGTCTGAACAATTAATTTCATTATCGAATATCAATGAGTAGGAGAATTATTTGCTCTGTTACCAATGACATTATTTCGGATCGTCGAATGATACGGATATGCTCTACATTGTCAGAAGCTGGCTTTCACGTACTGTTGGTAGGACGAAAGCTGGTGACTTCAAAACCTCTACCTAAATATCCCTTTGAGACTAAGCGAATTAGTTGTCGGTTTAATAAGGGAAAGTGGTTTTATGCTGAATTTAATATAAGACTATATTGGTTCTTAAGAAGTCAAAAAGCCGATCTTATGGGAGCTGTCGATTATGATACCCTTAAAGCAGTCACCAAGGCGGCAAGAAAGGTGGGAGCCAGACTGATTTTTGATGCGCACGAGTGGTTCGAAGAAGTGCCCGAGCTCGAAGGAAGGGAGAAAGTCAAGCGCTATTGGATGCGCATTGCCAGCCAGAATATTCCGAAGACTGATGTGCGGTATACAGTATCTGAAACCATAGCAAAGAAATTGGAGGAGCGTTATAACTCACCATTTGCTGTCGTCAGAAATGTGCCGTCTCTGGCGCAGAATGAACCTTCTTCCATCAGGGAAAATATCATCGTTTATCTGGGAGTCTTAAATAAAGGACGGGGGCTGGAGGAAATCATCATGGCCATGAAGGAAATTGACGCACAACTTTGGTTGTTGGGTCATGGTGATATCGAGCATGATTTAATTAAACTCGTTGACAAGGAACGTCTTCATAATAAAATAATATTTAAGGGTTTTGTTCCCCCGGAAGATATTCATTCCGTGTTGTGTCAAGCTAGGATTGGTATTAATTTACTTGATGCCAGTTCAGCGAGTTATGAGTATTCTTTGGCCAATAAATTTTTTGATTATGTGCATGCTGGTTTGCCGCAATTGTGTATGGATTTTCCTGAATACCGGAATTTGAATAAAGAACACGGAGTAGCGGTGACCGTAAATGATCTGCAGACAGCCACACTTGTGTACGCTTGCAATCATCTGCTTTCCGATCGAAATTATTGGTTTACCATTCACTCAAATTGTCTGAGGGCAAGATTGGATTGGTGTTGGGAAAACGAAAAGCAAGGACTGCTCGACTTGCTGCAATAAAGTCCGAAGCCATCTCATCGGACCATCCCGTTTCAGGGCACAATCATTACTTTTTCGACTTCCTTAATGGTATTATTGGTATACTCAAAGAAATAGACACCCGGAGCCAGCCCTTCGAGAGATAAATTGTTTTCAAGGGATGCCTCAAGATAAAAGTTATCAATGCGCTTACCAAATTGATCGAATATCTGAACCGATCCTCCAGGATGTTCAGCCTGCAGATAAATATTGTCAAATGCTGGGTTTGGGAATAGTAGAAAATCGTGAGCTGGTTGGCAAATATTTTCACCAAATAGAATCGATGAGTGGGTAATGGTTCCATCTACATCATATTGTGCCAGTCTGTAGTAACGTGGGGCATCAGTATGAGAAACATCGTTGTTGAATATATAAACGCTCTGGTCATGCACGGAGAAGAAAGATTGAATAGGAGTAAACGAAAATCCATCGCTACTTTGTTCTAGTTCAAAGTGACTATGATCCAAAACTTCTCCTACTTGCCACCGCAAATAATCCTCGCATTTATCCTGCTCAAGCGTGAAGGAAATCAACTCAACAGGCAATGTTATTACCTGCAGTATAAAGTCATATTGAATAACAGAATCGGGAACAAAATGGATACCTACTTCAATGGGATGATAGCCATTTTTAGTGATTCTCACCGTCACCAAGTTGGAAAAATTCAACCCAGGTTGGCTGGGTAAACTCGAAGGATCTACAATAGCTACCGCATAGTTTCCATTTGATCCATTTAGTTCAGTAATCGAATCAAAAGACATCACTTCAATTAGCACATCCTCCAATGGAAACCCATCGCCATCAAAGATGGTACCTTCCAGCCATGCTGCGTAGGGTGTATAGTCTGGTTGAAAAACGAACAAACCGTTGTTGATATCAGAACCAAGGACAAGGTCATTATCAAAAAAGGGAAATGCACCCCATGATCCACTACCACCATTAGCGTCTGTATCATAACTACCCACTTCGACGATGTTGTGCGGTCGACTTACATCCAAGATTTTTATGCCCTCACTATAATAAGAGACTACCAGATGGTTGCCTTTAAGATGGACATTGTGAGGCAGTGTATTGCCAGGTGCCGTTAATGGCGCATAGCTATCCAAGAACAATATCTCGTCCAAATCAGAAATGTCGTATACCTCAACGGATGCACCAGAACGTTCGTCGGTAGTAAACACGACATCGCCATCATCTGTGGTCCATGTATTATGAGTAAAAGTAAATCCAGTTTCTTGGCTCACCGTATTTATTATACTTACTGTATCTGGTTGTCGATCCAGCGTGTGTACTTTGAAATCGCCCGAGTAAATATCAGAGGTAATCATCAAATCACGCGCTTCATTTACATAGACATCATGAGCATAGATACGTAGTCCCTTACCGATCAATGGAGGCAATGAATCGTGCGTGCTGGCATCAAAAATAAGGACACCTCCACCATAAATGTTGGCACCTGCCAGATAGATCAGTCCCTGACTATCAATATAGAGATTGTGAGCTCTGGCCAAGGATATGCCTTCTACTTTGGGATAGTAGGACCAGTATTTAATTCCTGCCGGATCTGGATTGGTCATATCAATGATCTGGAGACCAGCATTTCCCTGATCAGCTACTACGTAAATGTAATCACCAAAATTCTTGATGTCTCGCCAAGTGCCGAATGCTCCAGGTATTTCGATGATATGTTGTGGATTGCTAGGGTCCGTCAATGCATAGATCTCCGTACCACACTTTGTGCCTAAGAGTGCATAGTTTGTACCGTTGGAATGCTGAAATCCCCAAACATCATTGAACCCCGAGGTGCAATTGCTGGGTGGGTTTGACAGTAGTTCGAGGTGATAATCAAAAGCATTTTGAGCGGTCACCACGACAATCACTGCTGATAAGAAAACAAAGAGAAAAGCACGCCTAGACTTTACCATTAGCCGACCGAATGAAATTTCAAACTCATGTTGTCTGAGTGCTAACAAATTAACACTCACCACTAGTGTTATATTGCGTCAAAAATCTGGCCATGTTGCCTACTAGTTTGTCTTACCCTCCAACATAAGTAAAAAGGTATACTCCAGCGCTGTCTCTCTATGTTGTTTGAATCGCCCTGAAGCGCCACTGTGCCCGGTTTCCATATTGGTGTGCAAAAGGAGTAAATTGTCATCGGTCTTGAGATCTCTCAATTTAGCTACCCATTTAGCCGGTTCCCAATATTGCACCTGAGAATCATGCAGGCCTGTGGTGACCAACATGGCTGGATAGTCCTTGGGGACCACATTGTCATAAGGTGAGTAAGATTTCATGTAGAAATAGTAGGTTGGGTCATTTGGATTTCCCCATTCGTCATATTCTCCTGTGGTTAAAGGAATACTTTCATCAAGCATAGTTGTGACAACATCCACAAATGGAACGGCGGCAATTAGGCCCTTAAACAATTGTGGAGCCATATTAATGACTGCTCCCATCAATAGACCACCAGCGCTTCCACCCATCGCATACAGATGGGAGGAAGATGTATACTTTTGCTGAACTAGGAAAGTAGCACAATCAATAAAATCAGCGAAGGTGTTTTTCTTCTTAAGGAATTTTCCATCTTCATACCATTTCCGACCCATTTCTTCTCCACCACGAATATGTGCGATGGCAAAGGCAAAACCTCGATCCAATAAGGTCAATCTACTGGACCTAAAGGTTGGATCTACACTAATTC
>JABDMH010000117.1 GCA_013001595.1 Saprospiraceae bacterium
GACCTGCCTGCCCGTGAGACCACGGTCGAGTAGGCAGGTTTTTTGGTTACCCACCAAAGGTCGGCAAGCGTTATCATCTTGGAAAAAGTGACATATAGAATAGAGATACTCCTTCCGTCAAAATTAAATCTTAAACATGTGGGAGCTCACAAAACTAATCGGTTGTGTTGTTACAAGAAATAATGACTTATAAATAATTTAATTAGATACTTAATGATAAGCGATCTGATATACCCTTTAAGAGATTAATTCTATTTTGAGTAATCGCAAAAACAACAATTAAATAATGCACCATTTATCTCCGCTGAATACCAGTAAACGCATTTTGATGGGACCTGGTCCCAGTGACGTACATCCCAGGGTTTTGAAAGCCATGTCGACACCATTAATCGGTCATCTCGATCCCGAATTCGTGGAGATTATGAATGAGATCAAAGAAATGACCCAGCAAACATTTCAGACAAAAAACCATCTCACCTTTGTTGTTTCCGCTCCAGGAAGTGCTGGAATGGAGACTTGTTTAGTTAATCTTCTGGAACCAGGAGATGAAGCAATTATTTGTATCCACGGAGTTTTTGGCGGAAGAATGACCGATATCGCCGAACGATGTGGCGCAAAAGTCACCAGGGTGGAAGCTGATTGGGGCACACCAATAGATCCTGCACAAGTACAAGTAGCTTTAAACCATGTCAAGAAACCAAAAATGGTGGCCATCGTGCATGCAGAAACCTCTACTGGCGTCCTGCAACCTTTAGAAGAAATCAGCGAAATGGCTCGAAATGCCGGGGCATTAATGGTGGTAGATGCAGTGACTTCATATTGTGGTACAGATCTCAAAGTGGATGAGTGGGGTATAGATGCGATTTATTCAGGAACCCAAAAATGTCTAAGTGCTCCTCCGGGTCTATCACCTGTCTCATTTAGCCAAAAAGCAGTTCATGTGTTAGAACATCGTAAGACCAAAGTACAAAGCTGGTTCTTGGATTTATCATTAGTCCGTAATTATTGGGCAGGGGCCAAGAGAGCATATCATCATACTGCACCGGTCTCGGCAATGTTCGCTCTGCGGGAGGCCTTACAATTGGTCCTGGAAGAGGGTTTGGAGAACAGGTTTAACCGTCATCGTAATCAACATGAATTATTAAAAGACGGATTGATATCGCTTGGGTTCGAATTTTTAGTGGATAAGGAATTCCGTCTACCTATGTTAAATGCTGTAAAGGTACCGGATGGGGTGGATGAGGCCCTGGTGAGACGGCGTTTATTGGAAGAGTATAATATCGAAATTGGAGGTGGACTGGGTAAGTTTGCTGGTTCACTTTGGCGGATCGGTTTGATGGGAGAAAGCGCGACTTCTAATCATGTAAATATGTTGTTATCAGCTTTGAAAACCATACTGTAAATGGCTGATTCTTTATTATTCATCCGTGATTTGAAGCTACATATTCGCGGGGATGTGCTGTCGGACCCCGTCAGTCTTGGCATCTATGCAACTGATGCCAGTATCTATCAAATAAACCCGGAGGTTGTCATCCTGCCTCTTGATGCAGAAGATGTAGCCACGGCTGTCCAAATTGCCGGCGATTATAAACGAGCAATCTTGCCTCGTGGTGGCGGAACAAGCCTCGCGGGTCAGACGGTGGGGAAGGCCATGATTCTGGACTTTTCCAAGTACATGAATCAGATACTTGAATTCAACGAAAAAGAAAATTGGATAAGAGTCCAGCCGGGGATGGTCAGGGATGAACTCAATAATTATCTCGAACCATATGGGTTGCATTTTGCCCCTGATCCAGCTACCTCAAGCCGCGCCAATATCGGGGGAATGATTGGAAATAACTCTTCAGGAACGAAGAGTATTTTATACGGAAAGACCGTGGATCATCTATTGGAATTAACGGTTTTGTTAGCTGATGGAACGCAACTATCTTTTAGTGAATTAGATCGCCAGGAGGTATTTAAAGGAAGAGACGACTCGACACGGGAGGGGGGACTCTATCGCGAATTTGAGCGATTGATCTCCAATCATGAAGATGCCATAGTTAAAGCTTTTCCAAAAGTGATGCGACGCGTTCAAGGGTATAATTTAGACGAATTTGCGGGCAAAGATCTATGGAATTTAAGCCGCTTGATTTGCGGAAGCGAAGGTACTTTGGCGGTCATTTTGGAGGCGAAAATCAACCTGGAGCCCTTACCCAAATTTAAGGCGGCCAGTGTCGTACATTTCATGACGGTGAATGAGGCGATCAGGGCAGTAAATGAAATGTTGCCCTATCAACCGGCTGCGATCGAGATCCTGGATAAGACGGTACTCGACATGAGCCGAACCAATCTTACTACATCTCGGCATAGTCATTTTATAGAAGGAGACCCTGCAGCAATTCTGATCGTAGAGTTTTATGGGGAGACCATTGATGATATAAATCATCGTGCGCAATTAATGATTGAGCATTTGATGAAGGAAGGGATGGGCTATGCTTATCCGGTATTTCATGAAGGAGAAGTTTATAATGATGTATGGATCATCCGCAAAAAGGGTCTTGGTTTGATGTTGGGAATGAAAGGACGTAAAAAACCACTGCCCTTTATTGAAGATGCAAGTATCCCTACACAGCATTTACCCGAATATATCGAGCGAGTTTTGGCAATATGCGCCAAAAACGAAACCAAAGCCGCTATGTATGCACATGCCAGTGTGGGGGTCATTCATGTGCGCCCGATTCTGGACTTGAGACAAGCGGAGGATATTGAGCGATTTAAGCGAATTTCAGAGGAGACTTTCCAGTTGGTCAAAGAATATGGCGGCTCATGGAGTGGGGAACATGGAGATGGGCTGGTGCGGAGCTACTATCTCAAAGAATATTTTGGTGATGAAGTATACGGCGTTCTTAAAAAAGTAAAAGCATTATTTGATCCCGACGGAAAAATGAATCCTGGGAAAATAATTGAGGCTCCTCCTATAGATCAGAATCTTAGATATGGTGTGGATTATCAGGATGAACAGTTTTCGACCATCTATAAGTATCGGGAAGATGAGAGCTTTGCCAATGCGGTGCATATGTGTACAGGCGTCGGTGAATGTCGTAAGATATCCGGGGGCACCATGTGTCC
>JABDMH010000145.1 GCA_013001595.1 Saprospiraceae bacterium
CACCTGCACATAATCTGGCTCCTGGAGTGATTGTAGTAAATCTGCCACAATAGCCTCCCCATTAAAATTTTCCCAAATGGTTATTTGTCTGTCATTTTCAGGTCTTTCGTGCCATTGTTCGTTTACATATGTAGGAGCTGGGTGCAATCGCATTTGACCCCATTGCGGATCTTTTATCACTGCCACTGCGACTAAGTCAAACAAGGAGCGGTGCTTGTCTTCGTCATGATAATCGATGTGCTCAAAGAGACTGACCGAATAGTCACCAAATGTGTGGTACTCACCATCGTGCCTACCGATAATGGGCTCTTCAATATGGGGGCCCAAGCCTGGCATGGTTTCTTTGACAAAGTCCTGATTGATCATGACCGCACCACTACCGGATGGTTTTCCATACCTTACCGTAACCATTTCAAAGGGCACTTCGACGTCCAGGACATAGTTCATTGACGGAACATCATTCACCTGATTATACTCTCCCGGTTCGGGATAGTTTGATCCCAACCAGACAATTCTCACATGATCGGCTATCTTAGGTTCTTTGGCTAGGGCTAGCGCAATATTGGTCAGTTTTCCTACCGGAAGCAAAATCAATTTTTCTTTCCTGGGCTTGAGCGCCTCTTCGATAATGAAATCAACGGCACCATGGCCATCAAAAGTAGCTTCGCCTAGATCGTTCTTAATCTCCTCAAAGTTGCCATTTGCACCCTTGTAAAGTGGAACGGTTCCATCCAACTTAGCGAGCTTTAATATTCGATGGGCCTCATCATAATGTCCTTGAATGTCACCACCATTACGAGTAGCATTTACGGTCACGCCGGGTACGATAAAGTCGTCACCATTTAACAACAAATAAATTAGGGCATGTTGATCATCCAGCTCATTATTTGCGTCCGTATCAAAAATGACCACGTGCTTCTGATTTTCCATGATTTCTGAGGTCTGATTGTTCTCCACGGCATTATTTGGTACCGTATTATTCCCACATGCACCATAAAGAATCGAAAGTGCGGCAAAGGTCAAAGAGGCATTAGAAAGGGTCATAAATGATCTATTATTGTTGTTGAAGTAAATGTAGAATTTCTGGACGGCTTGGAGCGGATGGCTGAGCCCCATCTTTGGTAACCGAAAGTGCAGCGGCGGCATTGGCAAAACGACAGGCTTCAGGCAATCTTTCGCCGGCAGCGATGGCTACACACAGGGCTCCGTTAAACACATCTCCAGCTGCCGTTGTATCTACAGCCGCCACCGAAAAACTTCCTATGTGATGATATCCGCGCTGATCAACTAAAGTGGCTCCATGTGCTCCCCGGGTAATGATCACATTTTCCACCCCTTGATCAAGAAGCTTTATACCAGCGGCCTCCACCTGTTGGTCAGTTTCCACCTCCAGACCTGTGAGTAGTGCCGCCTCGGTCTCATTTGGAGTAATCAAATAGAGCGAAGCCAATAACTCCTTCGAAAGTGGCATCGCTGGGGCAGGATTTAGAATATACTTTGTTTCGGTTTCCTTTGCCCTACTCAACAAATATGAGATCGTCTCGATCGGCGACTCTAGCTGCATCAACACAATGTCTGCATTGGTAATGGTCTCCCAGCAAACATCGATGTCAGCCGGTAGCAGAGACATATTGGCTCCAGGTGCCACAACAATACAGTTCTCACCGGCATCATCCACCATGATTTGGGCCACTCCTGAGGGCCGATCAGGATCAATCGACACATGTCTGGTGTCTATACCAACCTTAGCAAAACCCTGGATAGCTTGTTCGCCAAATGCATCATTTCCGACCTTGGCAATGAATGACACTTCACCACCCGCTTTAGCAGCAGCCACTGCCTGGTTCGCTCCCTTGCCCCCCGCTGCTGTAAAAAAAGTATGGCCAATGATCGTTTCGCCAGGCTTAGGAAGCCTTCGCACTTTGACGACCATATCTGTATTCGAACTTCCTACCACCGTGATTTTCATCGTTCTTATTTCTATCTACTAAAAGAATCACCTGGGGCCAATGCGAAATCCGTCACAAGTAATTGTAGGTACTACAACTTCGAAAGGACGATTAGGGTAAGTCCTAACATAAAAAAGATGAACATAAAGGTAATAAGTGTGTTCACGGCCTTTGGCGCACCTGCAAACTCTTTCCAAATAAATACCCCCCAAAATGCAGCAACCATAGTAGCACCTTGTCCCAATCCATAAGAAATCGCAAAACCTGCTTGATCTGAAGCCATAATGCTAAGCGACATACCTACACCCCAAATCACGCCGCCCAATATTCCTATGAAATGAAGCTTTGGTGTACCTAAAGTAAAATAGGCTGAATATGTGGTTCTCTGACCAGATAGTGGCCGATACATCGCTACGGAATTAAAAACAAAATTGGAAATAAAAACCCCAATAGAAAAAACAAAAAGAGCACTATATGGTGTTAGCCGACCGGCCTCAGGTGCATAAAAATCTGTCGCCATAGAGTCTGCAACAAAGCGATAAAATAAGCCCATCAAGATGCCACCTATAATTGAAATGATGAGACCTTTGCGCTTGTCCGCAGTATTGCCACCCTCCATCTTTCCGTAAGCCACTGCATCTAGCACGATTGCAACTGCCACCAGCCCAACTCCACCGAATAGTAGTAGAGGGTCACCCACCGGATCACCAATGTAATTGACAATGACTCCTTGTACTAGGGCTATGCCTATGCCCACGGGAAAAGCGATCGCCATTCCGGCGATGTCAATTGCAATAACGATTAAGATGTTCGCCAGGTTGAAGATAACTCCACCAAGAATGGCCAGAGAAATGGATCGCCAATCTGCCTGGGCGAGATCTGTTATAAAACTTCGACCATCACCACCCATTGATCCTACGGTAAGTCCAAAGATTAAAGTAAGAATAACTATTCCCAATGCGTAGTCCCAATAAAACAATTGAAATGGCCATGATTTGCTGGCCAGCTTCTGAGTATTTGCCCATGAACCCCAGCATAGCATCGTGATGAAGCAAAGGAAAACGGCAAAAGGGTAGGACTCAACAATGTACATTTTAGTGCTCGATTAATTGGTTGCGAACTAAATAGATTTCCGTAGCCTCGTGACCAATATACCGGAAGAAATCAACATCCCCATCTCCTTCAGCATCAGCAGCTTGGCCATTATAAATCCCATCTTGAAAGATTTCCTTCTCTTCCCAAGTTTGATAATTGTCGCTACTCAAAAAGATGGTGACCGGATAAACATCCTTTCCCAAGTTGACAGCTCGATGATTATTTGAGCCTGCCAATACATCAAAGTCGCCATCATTGTCAAAATCGAACACCTGCAGCGTATGGCATGCAGCAATGCTGTCCTTAATGATTTGTTCCGTCCAATCTCCTCCAGTCGTCTTGCGGTAGAGAGACAGCGGATATCCTGCTCTCTCCGAATGGCTGATAAAAACTTCTGCCACTCCATCCTTATCTAGATCTCGCATAAACGCTTTTGTACCGTTGCGCGACCAATCCCCATCTTGGTTGTTCCATTTTTCATCAATGTTGTCTTCCTTCCAATCGCCGCCACCATCACCTGGGTTATAAAAAATATATCCGGTTGATACGATATCTGGGTACTTATCGCCATTGATATCTCCGATGGCCATCCCCTCGTGTAAATTATAATAATTGGGATAGTACTTGGATCGCTCCCAGGCATGCTCAGGTCCTTGCTGAAAGATGCTCAGCGTGTTTTCATCGAAAGTAAGGATAGCCAGATCCATCCGGCCATCTCGATTGAAGTCACCAAAATTTACATCTTTGACGGCATCTGGAACCTCTCCAATCTCATGCACCTCCCACCCAGGACTTTCATACCAGTATAGAGTGGCACTAGCACCTGCATCTTGCCACTCACCAGGGTGCTCGACGGCAAATACATCGGTATCGCCATCACCATCCATATCTGCACACTCAAGATCTCCAGCAGCAAACAGACCACCCGAGGGTGCCATCTCCGCCACGGTCACTAGGTTCCATGGCCCAGGTTCCTTCTGACCCTCTAAATACCCCAGGAATCCACCCGCTGAATTGTTGTTTATGAAAACCAGGTCAAAGATTCCATCGGCATTTACATCGGCGGGACAATGTGCCCAAAGGTGAGATAAGGAGTCACCGATTTTGACCATCTCAAAATTAAATTGTGCTGCAGTTGATTCTTCCTGATCTGAATATGATGCAGATTGATCACCATTGGTGCCACAGGCACTGGCACATAGTACCAAAATCAATGCCCCAAAGCCACTTTGTATTATCCTCCTCATATTTTATATTTCAAATTTTAGCATGAATTCCTATCCCAATAATACAGCTTTTGGGCTCGAGTTTTTCTCTACTCGACCCATCGTACCTTCCCAATAGGCCTTTTATTGCTTCTACCTCTTGTTGGAAGACATCAGAACTGTCTATCAAAACTGACTCTTTAGCTTGAAAAGTCTTTATGACTTATTGCCAAACTTTACTGCACTTCGAAAAGGTGATGAAATTACAACGGGCTACTGCTGGAATATGTGAAGAATGAGGCTTTTTTCGTAGCTTTCTCTAACATCAAATCAATTGATTCAACTTAATGACGAAACCATGAGTAAAGCACAAAATAAGACTGTTGAAACTAATGCCAGTGTCGATGCATTTTTAGATTCGATCGAAGACGAGCGAAAAAAGCAAGCTGCGAAAAAGATCGTTGCAATGATGCACAAAATCAGTGGTGAACCAGCTAAAATGTGGGGTAAGAGTATCGTCGGTTTTGGCAACTATCACTATAAATATGCAAGCGGACGTGAAGGTGATTTCATGAAAATTGGTTTTTCGCCTCGCAAACAAAATCTGACACTATACATCATGCCAGGTTTTGATAGATATGATGAACTCATGAATAATCTGGGAAAGTTTAAAACAGGTAAATCATGTTTATACATCAAAAAATTGGAAGACATTGACTGGTCTGTACTCAAGGATCTGAGTCACCAGTCTTACCAATACATGACCGACAAATATGGTTGAGTCCTTATGGCTAAAATACATTCCTACATCACCATATATATGGAATGAACCGATGTTGCTTCTGACAAAGGGGATCGCATTGATGAAACTAGGTTACTACGACGGGTCAATATCACCTGACTAATGTCGATGGAACAGCTATTTCTTAGTAGCTTAGGACCAACTTGGTGACTCAAGAGAAATTGTCTATTTTCCATGCTCTTCAAATGTCCTTAATTGCTCCTCTATGATAAAATCACATTTCTTCCTAATTGCCTCCTTTGCACTGCTGTTGTGCAACCCCCTATCAAGCCAGCAACTTTCCAAAGAACGACTTATGGCCCTTACCTCAGAATGGACTGGTGAGCGCTTTGAAGATGGTCGTCCAAAGGTACCCAATGACATTATAGAGCGAATGAAACTGGTAACTCATGAGGAAGCTTGGTCGGTGATGCGCAATCAGAACTATCTGTATCAATATGCTGAGGGCTGGTTAGTTATCAATCCAGAAGGCGTATTAACGGGAAGAGCTGTAACCGCCACATTCATGCCAGGCAGGCCTGATGTGCACCGCGCCATCGATAAGATAGGGCATGGGGAGGAAGGCAGAAAGAAATCCCAAAATTCATGGCCTGTGGATATGCTGGTCGAGGGTGATGTATATGTGGGAGATCAAGTACATGCACATCTTGATGGACCTACCATAGGTGATAACCTGGGCAATGCGATTTTTGCAAATTCAGGAAATGGCATTGTCTACAATGGACCAGTGCGAGACATCAATGGTCTAAAGGAAATAGAAGGATTTACATCATTTGTACGCAGCTACCACCCATCCCATCACCTCAACAAGCCCGATGGCAGACTAAATACAACGCTAGTGGGTATCAATAGTCCTACCCGCATTGGTCAAGTGATGGTGATGCCGGGAGATGTCGTATTGGGACGTGATGGTGGTGTTTCCTTCATTCCACCGCATCTTGCAGAACAGGTCGTAACTACTTCCGAGGTTATCCGCCTGAGAGATATGTTTGGGCATTCGCGACTACGGGAAAAAATCTATACCGCAGGACAAATTGATAACCGGTGGACGGAAGAAATCCAGAAAGATTTTTCACAGTGGCTCAATGATCACATGGATGACCTGCCAGTTGGCAAAGAACAGATCCAAAAAATATTAGAAAAAAGAACATGGTAGATAAAAAAAACAGGCGGTCTTTTCTAAAAAGCAGTGCCATGGTGGGTGCTTTGGTATCTGCTTCTCCATTGGGTGCGCTACACGAAGCCGTTGAAAGGACTACAAAACCCTCCATGCCGTCAGACCTAAAAATCACCGATGTGAATTGTGGATTTATTCGAGGCGGCAATGGATTGTTTGTGAAAATTGAGACCAATCAGGATATATATGGTGTGGGTGAAGGTGTAGATGCAACCGTTGGTGGATACCACATCATCAAGCGGAGATTTGCTAGAATCCTCAAAGGCAAGAGCCCGCTCAACGTACATCGCCTATGCGAGGACATGAGGAGAGCAGGTGTTTTTGGTGGCGGTCAATCTGGAGCATATGTTGCTACATTGACTGCTGTGGAGTCCGCACTTTGGGATCTTGTAGGTAAGGCACTCAGCCTACCTGTATATCAGCTACTGGGTGGAAAATTTAGAGATAAGATTCGGGTGTATTGTGACACAGCTCTTTACCAAAACCAATTGCCTGGACCGAAGGAATTTGCCGACAATGCGCTGATGGCCAAGGACATGGGTTTTACAGGAATAAAATTTGATCTTGATCAGCGAAATGATCCAAGTAAATACGATCGCTATAATTGGACTGCAAGTCCAGGTGAGCTGGAACGCATGTATAATCAACTGGCGGCAGCACGTGAAGCAGTAGGACCTTACATAGACATCTGCGCAGATATGCATGGTCGCTATGATACCGTGACAGGAGAGCAGGTCGCAAAAATGATTGAACCCCTCAATCTCATGTGGCTCGAAGAACCAATTCCGGCCGAAAATATCGACGCCTACAAAAAGATTACTGATTCTACGAGTACACCCATCTGCGCAGGCGAAAATATATATCTGGCTCACGGATTTAGAAAAATGCTTGAACAAGGAGCGGTGGATATCATTATGCCAGACCTGCAAAAAGCTGGAGGCTTGGGCGAAGCTCAGCGGATTGCAAATTTGGCGAATCTCTACTATGTACCATTTGCTCCCCATATGGTTGCATCCTTCCTAGGTGCAATGGCATCCTGCCATGTTTGTGCATCCGTACCTAATTTTATGATTCTAGAGTGGCAAATATATTTTCATACCAATCCCATGTTTAAAGAAATCGTCATTTATGACGAGCCACAGATCGAAGATGGTTTTATAACTGTGTCGGACAAGCCGGGAATAGGTGTTGACATCAACATGGAAGGCTTAAGAAAATATGCAACTGAGGGGATGCCGTTTTTTGAATAGCGAAGTACATACGCATCGCGTATTAAAGAGCTCCGGTGTACAATTCATGGTTTTAGTATCTACCCTTCTCCTGTGTTTTTGTGGCAATTTGAGTCAGCAGGGTATTATCAGTAGTGATCAATATCAAGTTTACTGCGGACAATGTCATCAAGCTCCAGATCCCACACAATTGCCCAAGGATATATGGGCCAATCACATTATGCCAGAAATGGCCAAAATCATGAAGGTCCAGGGGCAGACCCAAGGACCCCTGGATATATTCTCCATGGAGGAATCCCTGTTTGCGGCAGATTCTTCTAGCTCGCAAAGATCAATGAAAGTTGATCAAGAAACGTGGGCTGCGCTACTAGCGTACCTTGACAAACAAGCTCCTGATAAGATCAATGTGTCCCATAGAAATCAGGATCGAAACGAACAACTTGTTCAATTTACTGCCCAACCCCTTCGATGGAATCAAGACAAAATTGGCAACATAACGAGCATAGTATTCGACGAACCTACTCAACAATTTACCATCGGTGATGCGAAGGGCAACATCCACTATTGGCCAGACTCATCAACGCTAACCTCATCTCTTCCATCGCCAGTCCTTCACGTGATGAATGAATCTGACCAGATTTATATCACTGAAGTGGGCTATCTCGACCCCAGCGATGCTGCTAGGGGTTCATTGCACAGGTGGCACTTGGATCAACAAGAAATGATCATTGAAGGTCTTCAACGACCGGTATTCTCCAAAATGGTGGACCTAGATCAAGACGGGCAATCAGAAATCTTGATTTGTGAATTTGGAAATCATTCCGGAAAACTCTCCCTCTGGTCACTTGACGAAGGAAAATATAGGCGTAGCATACTATTAAATGAACCCGGTACCATTAAGGTCGATATTTCCGATATGAACAGAGACGGTAAGGACGACATCATCGTATTAGCGTCACAAGCTCGTGAAGGAATTTACATCCTTTATCAAGAAAACAACCTACAATTTGAAACAAAACAAGTCATCCGCCTCGAACCTCAGTACGGTTCCAGTTGGTTCGAATTAATCGATTACAATGGAGATGAGCATCTGGATATCGTCATTGCCAATGGAGACAATGCAGATTATTCCATCATATCAAAACCTTTTCATGGTCTTAGATTGTACATCAACGATGGAAAAGATCAATTCACTCAAACTTGGTTCTATCCAATATTCGGAGCCACCCGGGTTTGTGCCAACGATTATGATCTAGATGGAGATATTGATTTTGCGGTGATGTCTTTTTTCCCAGACTATGATATTGCTGCCAACGAAAGCTTTGTATACCTTGAGAATATTAATGCAAAGACTCATACTTTCAAGAGCCACACCACTCGAGAATCGGCACTAGGCCGATGGCTGGTCATGGATGATGGTGATTATGATGGAGATGGAGATCTCGACATCCTGCTGGGATCCTTCCTCTTGCCGGTTACAGAAGCGCACCAACATATTATGGAATATTGGCAACGAGAAAACGTTCACCTCATGCTATTAAAAAATGAAGCCGTCACCAATTGAAGTATTGAACAATTAGAAAAAATGCGAAGCCTCTCGATATTCATTGCACTCTTCAGCATCCAATGCTTGCTCATTGCCCAACCTGTGAAAATCATCTTTGATACCGATATGGAATCTGATGTGGATGATGTGGCCGCATTAGCAATGCTTCACAGCTTCGCTAACCGAGGTGAAGCCGAGATATTGGCCACAATCAGTTCCAGCCTCAATCCCTGGTCTGCACCTACCATAGACGTCATTAACACGTATTGGGGGCGACCAGAAATTCCGATCGGAAATGTAAAAACTCTGGGCGTTTATCGCAATTCCCGGTATGCCCAAACACTCGCAGAACAATTTCCACAGAGGACTGGTTTAGGGGAAAATGCTGCCGCTGCCACCGAGGTTTACCGCAAAGTCTTAAGTGCTCAACCCGACACCAGTGTCGTGATCGTTACGGTAGGTTATTTAACCAACTTGTCCAAATTGTTGTTGAGTGGGCCAGACGAAATAAGTCCACTTACAGGGAAGGAATTGGTTCTTAAGAAGGTAAAACATTATGTGTGCATGGGTGGTCGCTATCCTTTGGAACAAAATCCAGGAAAATGGGGCAACTTCAAACCCGATCCACAAGCGGTGCAACATGTGGCTACGGAGTGGCCCACCCTCATTATTTTTACGACCGGAGGAGATTTTGCGGATGCCATTCCCACGGGAAATATATTATTTACCGACAAGGCAACTGCTGCCAATCCGATATCAGAGGCTTATCAGATCTTTCTCAAAAACAGGAACCGAACCCATCATCACAGTGCCGATTTAATCGCTGTTTATGTAGCGGTTAAAGGTCATGAACCATATTTCAGTTTAAGAAAAAAAGGCTATTTCCACATCTTCGAAGACGGTACACATATGTGGCGATTCCGGCCAGACAATGCCCATCATCACATTATCGGTGAATTTGCGGAAGGCATCAACCCGCTAACCGTTGCACAAGATTTTGATGAACACCTCGTGAAGTAAGTCAGCAGAAAATCCAAAATATCCTTTAAGTATATCCAGGTCACCTCTTGCAACAGCTGCAGCAGTGGTGTCCGAAAGATTTATCGTTTTAATTCGCCGAACGTACCTGGAAGGTCCTTTAAATAAGATTGCATTTCTTTTTTCATACCAGTGAGCACTTCCTGATATTCAGGATCATTGGCTAAATTCACCATTTCATTGGGATCTTCCTCCAGGTCGTATAGTTGGTCTGGGTCGAAGTAGGCGGGCTTTTTGCCATAACTCTCGTACTCGGCACTTTGCCCTCCAGGAATGGCACTAAAATGGCTGAATGGCTTTGCTGGATCGCGATTGACAATCTTCATATTTCTGAACTCTCGGGTCTCGTTGTAGGCATTCAGTACTTCTTTTCGGCGCTTGGGAGTCATGTTGTTGGCATAGTCGGGATATCGCACGGCCAGGTATTTGTATTTCCCTTTGATGACGGCACGTGAGTATCCCAATTCAAAGAACAGTGATTTATTCTGCGGCATGGATTCACCATCCAAAACGGATTTGAAACTGTGACCATCGAATGTAGCATCGACATCCTTTGCTCCCACCATTTCCAGAATGGTAGGTGCAAAATCGACATTTGTGATCCGGGCGTCACTGGTATTGCCCACTTTGAATCCGCCTCTTTTCCAAACAATGCTGGGGTTTAGAGCACCCCCTTGGTACAAGGATCCTTTGGCAATCTGTCCATGATCATTGAAAAAGAATATGATCGTATTGTCCAGGATATCGTGTGATTCCAGCCTGTGAATTAGAGCACCCAATGCATCATCCAGCCAAAGGGTCAGCTCCTTATTGTTGCCCGCTAATCCGGCCGCACTAATTCTTTCCGGCAAGGTATTTCTCGGAGGTAGTACCTTTGGTGCCCTTTCGATGTAGCCTTTAGCGGTGAGGTGTGGATCGGCTTGCCAGGAGCGCTCGGGTTGTGCAGGCTGGTGCGGAACAGTTGTCGCAAAATATAGGAAAAAAGGTTGGTCGTGATGTTGTTCGATGAATTCTACACCTGCCTCCACTGTCCAGTCCAGATTTTGAACCGCTAGTTCTGCCAACCCGATGAAATTCGGATTGTTGTGATAGATGCCATCAGCGTAATCAAATCCAGCATTCTGAATCGCCTGTCGCACTTTGTCGTAATTAGCTTGAAGGTGTTTTTTGATTTCTGGATCCTTAGGATCTGCCTGATAATCGAGAAACTGATGCAAATCCGAAACAGCAATCACATGATTCTTACCCACCATGCCGGTACGATAACCCAGTTCTTTCATGTAATGCGCCAGGGTCTGGTCTTGAGAGGTAATGAAGGAATTCCAATGAATAACAGTTTGTCCTTCTTCCTTTTGGGTCTGATTGACGAATTGACTCGCAGTGGAGCGGCTCGCATATCGTCCCATGAGGCAATTATAGCGGCTGGGTGTACACACTGGCGATACCACATATTGATTGGTCATGATCGTTCCTTCCGTCGCCAGCCGATCCAGATTAGGGGTCAGATTTTTTCCTTTACCTTCTGGTAGGCAGTTGAACATATCGCGGTACATATCATCGGCAATAAAGAAGATGATGTTGGGCTTAGGTGATTCTTGTGTTGCACAAGAGATTGTAAAAACGCTTGTGAATAAAATCAGAATGGCAGAAAAATAATTTTTCATTTAGATTATTTAGATTGTAGATTAATTCCAATAGCAGACACTTGCAATAATCGGATTTTCATTGCCAGTTCCATCGCGTTAATTGAAATGAATGGCCTGGAAATATAATGACTGCCCCATTAATATTCTAATAATATTCTTCGTCTTGTCTGGGTCAGAAATGACGATTTTCAACAGAAAAATCCTGGATATTTCCACACCCGCCTCTAGATCCTGTTTGACAGAAACTCACTAAGAATGATGCAACATTGCAACCGTGCATACACGGGCTCTTGTTGATAAAAACTTTAAGCTAAAGCAACGTACCTGATGAAAAAATAAGCGGCTAGGTCCTTGGATTAAAAAAATAAATATCGATGCGTCGATTCTTCTCTCTGCCTTGAGGTGTAGTATTGTCAGCGGCGGGGTGTTCCTCGCCGTATCCCTCAACATGGAGTCGCGGCTGGGGCACACCCTTACCTAGCAAATAATCACTGATGGCCTTTGCCCGTCTTTGCGACAATGTTTTATTTAAATCCTCACTGCCTACATTATCTGTATGCCCTTCGATGCCAAGGTGGAGGTGTGGATGATCATTTAGAAAATTGATTACCCGGTGTAGATCAGGTAAGGATCGATCAGAAATGGTGGTCCGTCCAGACTTAAACTTCACATCTTCCAGGGTATGCACCTGACCTTTTTCCAGCAAGCCTATTTGCTGTGGTGTAAACTCCAAATCCTCCAATGGTGCCCTAAAATTGATCCGATCAAAGCAGATTTCGTGCCTATTAAAATATTTTCCGGTGGCAGAAGTCACACCCCAATAGACCACTGGATTATCACGAAAAACATCAGCGATCAAATCTCCCTGGTAGGCAATTACATCCTGGCCATCAATACTAACTTCCAGTAATTGCTCTTTCTCATCCCAGCGTATGCCTAAATCGTGTAATTTGCAGTCTTCCACATTGGCGATCGCTTTTGGACCGACTAAATTATAATAGTGATTAACATACCCATCTTGTAAGATGGCTACATGATCTTCAGGTGGATCAAATAGATGCTCATTTTCCCACGTGTCGATTTCGATACCAAGAGAGGGTTGTAAGCCAGCAAAGCCCATCCCCTCTCCCTGATAGCCTACCATTCCTTGAAAGGGTGTGAACACAAATACTACACCGTCAGCTCCGCCAATATCATCACATCCAAACATCATGCGTAGGTCCATAGAAAAAGATGAACGCAAATCAATAGGTGTCTTATGCCAGACTCCACCGGATGACCAAAGTCGCTCCTTTGTCAGTTGGAAGCAATTACTCCCAGTGAGGACCGCTTCTCCTGATGTCGTAAAGTCGGATGGTGATACGAGGCTGGTCTGAGTCAATGCTGATAGGGTGCACAAGATTAGATAGATTGACAGCAGATGTCTATTTGGATCGTACCTCATAAAGGTGTGCAACTAATGGTTATTATAGACTTAAGGGTACTTCCGAAAACCCGTTCATGGGCTCAGCAAAATTTCAATTGAAATTTTAAAATGATTCTTTTCGATTTATACTTCGTTAGTCCTCAGTTATTTAGCTGAAGCCAGACTCCTTAGGACTGCCTTGTCTAAATCAACAAACAATCATTTTGAGCATCATTCAGAGTTCCCAGATGTACCATTAAGATAGGTCATTTCTGCAACTGAATCAAGACTCAAGCAAAAATTGATTTTTCGGACGAAGAATGGTTATGGAGCGAGACAAATGCACTTGATCAAACAACTATGTCAATGATCATGTCTATCTTCGTAGACATAAATGCTAAAACACTATGAATCAATTCTTTTCAAGGTATTCCAATTTTCTAGTCGCCACCATGATTGCCACCCTGTCAATATCATTTTCACTTATGAGCTGTCAGTCAAAGGACAGGCAGCAGCAAGAATCCAAAGTTGAGATTCCAGGGCCAACTTTAACCCTTGTTGAAAAATGGGAGACGGATACTTCGTTGACAACCGCTGAGTCTGTGATCCTCGATGATGAAGCGGGCCTCATCTACGTGGCCTGTATTGGTGCGGTGCCTCCGGATGCTAAAGATGGAGATGGCTTTATAGCGCAAATCGCGATTTATGGAAATGTCGTGAAGGAGAAGTGGATAACTGGCCTCAATGGTCCCAAGGGTATGGGCATATATGAGGACACCTTATACATTGCGGACATTACCGATGTTGTCAAGGTTGCAAGAATAACTGGTGAGATCCTAGATCGTGTCAATATTGAAGGTTCTATTTTCCTAAATGACATTACCATTGATGAGGGAGGAGTCGTCTACATTAGTGATACTCGCGCAAACCGTATCTATAAGTTAGAGAATGGAAATACAGAAGTATGGTTGGACGACTCCGAAATGGGTGGTCCTAACGGTCTTTATGCTGAAGCCGATCGGATCATGGTGGCTACCTTTGGAGCTGGAAATTTTGGATCCGTAGACCGCACTTCAAAGCAGTTTGATGATCAGTCAGCCAAGATTCCCTCGGGAGATGGCATCGTGAAGATTGACGACGGATATCTGGTTTCAAATTGGAACGGCGAAGTGTATCATGTAAATGCGGATTGGGAACAAACTCTAATTCTTGATACCAAGGGGATTGAAGTCAACGCGGCCGATATTGCCATTGTGCCTGCAAAGAATATGCTACTGGTGCCTACTTTCTTTAAAAACTCGGTAGTTGCTTATGAGATCCAAAAAAGCATTAGCCACTGATCATTTAGGCAATTTTATCTATCTCCGCAATAATTTAGGGCACCAACTTGATCAGCCGATCTGGATTATTTGACAGAATATAAATATTGCCATCTGGTCCCATATGGAGGTCACGTATTCTGCCCAGATTTTTCAAGATCAGTTCTTGGTGAGTGACTACTTCGTCTTTGATGCGTATTCTCCTCACCTCTTCATAGGCCAGGGCACCTACAAGCAGATCATTTTGCCAGGTTGACCAATTAGGATGATCTACAAAGAGTGCAGGGCTAATGGCTATAGATGGTGTCCATTGCATAATCGGCTGTATCATCCCATCCATATGGGTCTTCTCAGAGACAATTTCACCACTATAATCAACACCATAGGTAATGATCGGCCAGCCAAAGTTGCCACCCTCTTCCAGAACATTTAGTTCATCTCCACCCATGGGTCCATGCTCTGTAAACCAGATCTTCTGCGTTGTAGGATGAATGGCCAATCCTTGCACATTGCGGTTGCCAAAGGAATAGATGGCTGATAATGCTCCACTTCGGTCTACAAAAGGATTGTCATTGGGAACGGAGCCATCGGGCCAAATTCGAAATATTTTGCCCGCTGGTCGGTCAAGATTTTGGGCAAAATCCCCTCGTGCCATATCTCCAATGGTAAAGAACAGGTGACCACCCACATCAAATAAAAAACGACAGCCCCAACGATTACCATTTACTACAAGTAGTGAATCAGCAACTTGAAAGAGTACCTCTTGATCAACCCATTCATGGTCTTCTACTCTTCCACGAACTATTCTTGTCATTGCAGGAGCCGATCTATCACTGGGGTCGAAGGGTGTAAAACTATGCGCCAAATAAATCCATCGATTTTCTGCATAGTTTGGATCAACAATCACATCCATGTATCCGCCAGTTCGATCATCCACTGTTTTCGGTGTGCCTCTAATGGGAGTGGAATCTAGTTTTCCATTGACTATCCATCGCAATTGTCCAGATCTCTCAGATATTATCAATCTGTTCGCATCAATAAAATCAATACCCCAAGGGATAGCTAGACCGTCATCCACGACTACCTCGACTTTAAGAGTCATAAGTTCTGACTCAATCAAGGTAGGCAGCTGTCTTTCTGCTGTAGGAGGAGTAGTCTGCGACTCTACAATGTAGTTTACTACCCCTCGTATTTCTTCCTTACTAAGCACTTCTCCCCAAGCTATCATTTCCGTATCTGCTATGCCATAAGTCACATTGCGAATCATATCTCCACGTCGGCGACCGTAATTCCAATCTGTCTTAATAAGAGGCCCTGCCAAACCTCCTTGCAGCTCGGCGCCATGACAACCGGCACAATAATCTGCAAATGTGCTTTTTCCATCTTGACCGAACGCTACTGCAGTACAAATACATGAAAAGGCAAATAGTAGATATACTCCAATCCTCCTTGTCCAATATGTAGATTTCATTACGAGCATCCTAAATCCAGCAATCATGATTTTTACCGATTCCAAAGGAGGAATACCAACAATGCACCCAATGCAATGCCGGCTGCAATTATCCACTTATTCTTTATGGAAGAGACTTTGGGATCCGCTTTCGATTGAATGGGTAAATGGTCTGCCGAAGAACCACTCGAAAAACTGGACCTCACATGTGCATCTTGAACCTCATGCCAATGCTGCAAAAACTGTTGATCCTGCATTCGCCTGGACCACATGGCATGTTCCTTTGCAGTTAAGGTCCCATTGATCTGTTTATCTATTAATTGTTTGTCGATTTCAGAAACAGCCATTTTCTATTTTTTCATCCAGATTGGTTTCAGTTCTGGATCATGCTTGGCCGATAAAATCGAGCCATATAATTCTGGCCTTCGAGCATTTCTATAGCGAAAACCCCCTGCCAGTTTAAGTTTATCTTCCGTAATCTTCGCGACCACTACTTCATTTCCCAAAGTCGAAGCTTCGGCGACAACTTCTCCATAGGGATCCAATATCATGGCGTTTCCATTTTTCAGGTGGTCACCATCATAGCCGATTGGATTCGAAAAAGCATAGTACACACCATTGTCATAAGCCCTTGCTGGCAACCACCGCATGAGCCACCCCCTTCCTTTTGGACCATTAAATTCACGATGAAGTGCTGCTGGGTTGGACGCTCGATTTTTCCATAGGGCATCGTCGACAAAACCTCTACCTGGCATTGCTGACGGTGTACATCCAGTCACATGTGGAGCGAAAATCAACTCCGCACCCAATAAGGTTGTAGCCCTGACATTCTCTATCACGTTATTATCGTAACAGATCAGAATGCCACATTTCCATCCATTTAGGTTGAAAACTACGTACTCATTCCCCGGAGATAAATGCTTACTAATGAATGGGTGAAGTTTTCGAAACTTCGCTTTGACGCCTTCTTTATCAACACAAACATATGTGTTATAAAACCTATCACCATCCTTTTCTATTAGACCAGCCAATATGCATAAGTCATATTGACCTGCCAAGTACCGCAACCTTTCAATGGAAGGGCCTGAAGGAACGTGCTCAGCAAGCTCTGCCAAGTCCGCCCTCGATAAATCTTGTGTAAAAGTGTAGGCCGTGATGCACATTTCGTGGAAACTAACGACCTCTGCCCCACGTTTCTTTGCCTCTACAACGAGACTTTCCAGAATGGAAAGGTTTTTCACCTTATCTCCATCGTGTGGTGCGAATTGCGCAACAGCGATATTCAGTTCCCTCATTCGTCAGGCCATTTAGGATCACAATCCATTTCTCGAAAAAACTGCTCCAAAAATTGCAATAAAAATCCATGCCGATCTTCTGCCACCTCTCTACCCTTTTTTGTATGCATTCGATCCTTTAAGACCAACAGTTTTTCAAAGAAATGGTTGATGGTAGGAGCGGCACTTTGGCGGTAAGTTTCTTTATCCATGTTCAAATTTGGTTTAATGGCTGGATTAAAGAATGTCCTACCTCGGTAGCCACCATAACTAAATGCCCTGGCCACGCCTATCGCACCCAATGCATCAAGACGGTCAGCATCTTGTACCACTTCCATCTCCCGCGAATTGAATGGATTGGCTTCGTTGCCCCCTTTAAATGACATGTGTCTAATAATTTGGCAGACATGATGAATCACTTTAGGTGATATCGATAATTCTCGAAGAAAATCTGCAGCCATATTGGGTCCCAGCTCCTCATCACCATCGTGAAATTTTGCATCAGCGATGTCATGCAGTAAAGCGGCTAATTCGACTACATATAGATCTACAGTTTCTTCAGCTGCTATCAATTTGGCATTCTGCCATACCCGCATTGCATGATTAAGATCATGACCACTCTCGGCTGCAATCAGCTGATGGCGAATAAAATCCTTCACTTTGCCGATTACATCGGTACTCACTGAATAAATCTGATCCAAATCGATATCAATTGCCGCTGATCATATGCACATCCATCTGGGGAAATGGAATATTAATTCCGGCCTTGTCAAACTCCTTCTTGACATTTTCTTGCATATAGAAAAGGGTTTGCCAATAATTGTCGCTCTTACAAAAAGGCCTAGTGGCTAAATTCACAGAGCTATCTCCGAGCTCTGCCACCACTACCCCTTGTGCAGGATCATCCAATACATGGGGACAAGACTTTCCAACTTGCATAATGATGTCCCTTGCCTTATCTATATCATCGCCATAGCCAATTCCAAAAGTCAGTTCTACTCCTATCGTACCCTCACCAGTAATATTGGTAATATCATTCCCAGTGACATTCCCGTTGGCAATAATTATTCTCCGATTATCTAATGTACTTAAGGTGGTATTGAATGCATTAATGGACTCGACCACACCAGTTTGTCCACCACCGATGATTACCAGGTCTCCTACTTTAAAGGGTTTAAAAATCATCAACATTACTCCACTGGCAAAATGACCTAAAGTGCCATTTAATGCCATACCGATACCCACCATTAAGGCTCCTAGAATGGCCAGAAAAGAGGTGGTCTCAAAACCTAATTTTGCCGCTACAGAAAAAAGCAATAATATTTTAAGCCCTACACTAAGTATACTCGACAAGAAAGTAGCCAGAGATTCATCCAGGCCACTTTTTTGAAGCCTCTTCGAAGCAAATTTGATAATGCGCCCAATAATCCAAAATCCAATAATTAAGGTGAGCAGTGCCAATAGGACACTAGGTAAGTAGGTGATAACCATGTCTGTAGCCCGTTGCACGTACGATGCTGTTTCTTCCACTATTTGATGATTTATAAGTGAGTCAACTCCGAAAAAAGTATGGTTCAAGAAAGCTTCTTTTGCCGATATATTCAGAGTTGGCTTACTGGTGAATTAAAATAAAAGTGCTTCACTTGACTTCAATAGAAAGCCATAGATTAGCGTGCCATTCTAAGCTTAAAGGGGATGCTGAAGATAAAGAATCTACTGGAAAATATAAACTGTTTATTTTTCATCGAAATTACCGCGTGGTTTCAATGGCTGGCCACTCCCTAATCTCTATTTAGTCACCAGGGCCTCCGCCATATTGCTGAAGAATTCTGTGGCCGAACTGGTCACTTCCATACTTTGGTCTAAGGGAATTTGCTTGCTGATTTTGAGGAAGGGTAACTCTCCAAGCAGATCTCTATGCTGCCCGGTCAGCAAAACATAATTGTCTTCATTATAGTGGTATTCCCAAGGAGTGGAACCAATCGCAATAAAATAGTGCTTTCCCAGCAGGGCATCAAAATTATTGAAAACACTTTGCTGGTGTTGCAACCAGTACTGCCCTTGAAGATGCAGGGTGACGCTAAAGAAATGTCCCCACCAAAACATGGTGCGAAAAGCGTACACATCTTCGTGTTCAAAATATGCTGGAAAGTCAAGAATTAGATAGGGTAATCCTCGGTAATTCTCACCGCGTGATATCTTACCTGCATAAACATTTTCGCCCATTGGCAGAGAAAGTGTTGAGGTAGTAAGTGCCTCTTCAAGCAGCTGTTTGGTTTGTTGCAGAATGGCCTGTATCTTTTCCAGAGCGATTCGCTTGGCTGTCAGCAAGTTGGCATCGCTTATCAAAGCCAGTTCAAATCTCGTAAGCTTGGTCAAACTCCCATATGCTTTACATTTGAAAAAGACATACTATCACATTGCGAGGTTGATGTCTTAGCTGCTTAATCCATCCCCAATCTACTCTACTGTAAAGCGACTACCTAAATGACCATGGTCTGTCGAAATGCGATAATAGTACTGTCCAGGCAGCAGCTGCACAGTTTGAATGGAAGCCTGATGTCGTCCCACTTCCTTTCTGCTTAGATCTCTTGCGTCTACTCTCTTACCCATCAGATCAAACACATCTATGGTAACTTCGCTAGCTCCTTCAAGGGAGAAATTGATAAATACCTCTTGCTGTGAAGGATTGGGATAGGCCGGATGTAGCTGCAATCCTCCATTGGCAATATATGCATCGGTGTTGGTCGGATCGTCAAATTCTACGATAGCTTCAAGGAGATAATCAAGGCTCACATTCCAAGAGTTTAAAGAATCCCCGACTGCAAACCAAGCTCCACCTGGGATGCGATCATAGGTATCTGTGCCAGCACCACACCCAAATGTCGTTGAAAATAACGCCAATGTATCTTCGCTCTGGTAGAGTTGAGAAATATCAATACTTACGAAAAAGTTTTCGGAAGAAGGTTTGGCACTACTGCTCTGTAAAAATTGAAATAAGGTGGCGTTGATGAAGCTATCAGGAACAGCAACCATATTCACCGCCAGAGCAACACTCTCACCAATCGAATCCCCCGGCTCACCAGAGTCGGGATCCTCCTCATATATAATAGCTTTGATCATGCCATTACCCACAATCGATGGTGTAGCAAAATATCCAATGACGGCAATGACTTCATACTCGGCACTACCTGTGAAGGTGAGTCTCTGCGCCTTTTCCAGATCTCCAAATTGATTTGTCCCTTCGATGAATCCCCAAGCCATAATCGAAGCAAGTGGTGTAACTCCGACAGATATCGAACAATCATCATTGTTGCTGGGATAACTTACAATCTCTTGGGCGAACCTTGCACTGCGGTCTACCGGTGCAAGTGTTAGCGTGCTGATTTCTTGTATCGATTGCTTACCTATATCTGATCTGACTTGTGCCACCGCACTCGACAAAAGGCATGAGATAAATAATACACCTACTGCTCTAAACATATGATCATTGTTTTGCGAACGTCAATATCGGTAAAAAATGGAATGGGTGGCAGAAATCTGCCCAATCGTTCGCTAATTGACACATTTGTAATTCCGCTCTATTCTGGAACTATGAACAAGGTGATTTACGATTTGGTACGAATGACGAGACCCGAATGTACATCAATCAATTTGGTCGGGTAGGCATTGGCACGACCGCAGCTGGTGAAAAATTGGAGGTCGGATCAAGGGATGATGATGTGGGCATTCGCATCAATGCCGGTGAAGACAAGACCGCCAGGCTATCACTAATGGAAACTTCTGCACAAAAAAGATTGGGATACAGTTGGGAGTATGATGGAGACGATGGAATACTGTCTTTAAGGAGCAATGGATATCGCGATGATGCTGACGATAAATTCATGACATTTTATCGAGATGGTCTGAGTGATCTGGGAATGAGGGGCACACTAAACATGCATGGCATCGAGGGAGATTATTCCCTGATCAGGATGACTAATGAAAACAATCCTGATTCCAGGATGATACTTGGGTTAAGTAAGGGTAATCCGGTTATCGACTTTCAGGATCAACCACTAACCATTAATGCCAATGGTCGAATGGCTTTGACAATTGAGACTCGTGGTAATGTTGGCATTGGCAAAGCAACTCCTGAACGAAATCTGGACGTAGAAGGCGACGCAGAAGTATCCCAAAATTTGGGGGTAAAAGAAGATCTCTTTGTCTTTGAAAATGCGGAAATGAAAGGAACATTGAAGGTGGGAGATGGAGCCACATTTGATGAGATACAAGAATTACTGGCACGACGGGAGACGGTTTAGGAAATAAATCGGTAGATTTTGCTTATTGCCACAAAGATCTGTGATCAGGTAGGTCCTCGTGAGTGAATATCTAGATCCGAATACAGTAATATCTCCATCTAGTATATCAACCGTCACTTTGCCACAGTCATCTGTAAAATCACTTGGTTGCAAACTAGGCCTTGGCAGTGCGATGGGTAACTCAGGATTGCATCCCAAAAAAATATCTCCAGGACATACACCACTGGGAGGATCTTCATCGATACGCCAGGTTATTGTCTGGAAACATGTTTCAGATTGATGGCATCTATCGGTGGCCCGATAGGTTCTATTTAGGATGTAGGTGCAGCCATCTACTATGAGAGCATCTTCCATATGATGAACACTGAACTCACCTTTGCAATCAGACTTGACTTTAACCAGTCTGGTATCTGGGGCAGGAATCGATCTGGAGATCTCCGGCTTGCAGCCCAGGTCGATGGGCTTGGGGCGTAAATGGTAATGTTAGAAAATAAGCTGGGAGTCACGCTCATCAGCATGACAATGATTATACAATTATTCATTAAGAAGTAATTTGGTTTCTATTTGGCGATCTCTATAGTTTTCTGAGATCCATCCAGGGATAATTCCATAAGATTTTAGGGCGCTAATCGACAAAATGAAACCCATTGCCAACTTAACCGCGAATAAATAATGGGTATATTGGTTAACCTTTTAACTCAAGGGAAGAAAATGGAAGTGAAGGTAGAAGAGATTATGAAGTCACCTGTTGCCACCTGCATCTTGGAGTCGGATGTGGGTAAGGTTAGGGACCTGATGCGGCAACGTGGATTTAGTGCGATTCCCATTGTACAAATTAAGGGAGAGCAAATATTAATTCGTGGTATTGTAACCAATAATGATCTAATAGGCGCATTTGATGACAATGTACCCATCAAGCAAGTTATGACTCACGGAGTGTACATGGTGGATCCTGAAGCAGATGTACAAGAAGCTGCCAAACTTATGTTGCACCATAAAGTACACCATCTCTTAGTGATAAAGGAAACCCGCATCGTCGGAATGTTGAGTTCCCTAGATTTTGTTCGAATGGTAGCCACTGCAAAGTATACAGTATAAAGGATCTAAGTTCTTCGATTCGTCTGCTCATAGGGTAGATCAATAGGTATTGATTGGAGCCTCACTGCTTGTACACTCCCAATGCAAATCCTGATTGGTTCGTACGGCTTATTCCCCCAAACTGATCAATTCCAGATAATTTTCATAGGCAATGTGCCAGGCTTCTTAGAGCCCTCATTCTGGAAATCACTAGCTCGAATCATGCTAGTCACAACACCTTTTCTATTAATATACTCTGGAGCAGGACATTTCATGCCACTTGCGACACTACCTATTGCGCATATGGTTTGCATCGCTTCAGTTAAACTCCACTCATGAAAACACTTACTTTACTATGCTGGATCACATTAGCTACTACGATCACATCTCAGATCGAAGCCACGACCATCAACATGATCGAATGCTCAGCCTACAAAGTGTGGTTTGATTATCCGAAACCTCATCAAAATATTCGTGCTGGTAGTGATCTAACCGTGCGGATCACCGCTCGACCAAGCAACCATATCACATCGGTCACACTTTATCACAATGGTCAAATGGTTGGAACGGACAGTCAATTTCCCTTCCGCTGGGAGCATAAAGATATCAACCACGCCTCTTTGAGAAATCTACGACAAGGATCTCACAAGTTGAGAATCCGGATTCTATATAGCTCTGGTCAGAGCTCATACAAAGATTGTAAATTTTATGTAGTGAAAAACGGTGGCTCAGATTCTAGCCCCCAGCTTGAAAACTGTGGCATAACAAACCCTCTGCAAAACTTGGACTGGTTGAGAAGACTTCGGGCTGGCAATCAAAAAATAATCATCGAACAATACACATCAGGGGGACAAACACTGTTCAAAATTCGGTATTGTCACAAACCGTATTTACGGCAATGGTTTGATTGCGAAGGTAGACAGATTGGATCCAATAGGATAAATCTAGTCAGAAGGGCTCAGAAAGTCAAAGTGCTCTATGATGGCTGCAAACTTGTCATCAAACCTTATGCGACAAGCTTGATTGCCAAATGAATACTACAGTCAGTGCCACTAAAACAGATGTTGGGCATCTGACTATTCTGCGGCACCGTTTTGTACCCAACAATCGATCATATCAATTTGAGCCTGGCTAAGATCAGGTTTCCCGCTTGGAGGCATGGTTTTAGCTATGACCCTGCTGCGTATGGCAGATCGTTTGGCAAACACGCCATCGAAACTGTCGAAGACAGGCAATGAGGTAGATCCATTATGACATCCAGCAGTAGCACAATTACCATCGATAATGGCTTTTATGTCGCCAGAATAGGTTGCCGTAGTCGAACTGCAATCCTTAGCATCATCCATTGGATCTTCGGTGTCTTTGGTACAACTAGCTATGGCCAGGATCAAAAAAATCACAAATAGTCTATTCATTTTAAATCAAATTGTACGAGCATGACCCGGGGTGATAATCCATTATATGTTCAAATGCCAAGCCAAAATATTGTTCCTATGCAGAACTTCCTTTCATTAAGATCAGTCTGAAGGTACAACGGAAAGTAACTGAATCGATCAAAGTATGGATTAAACGGGGGTCGAATGAGGTTTATTTGGAAGCTACTCCTTCGGTGCTTCAATTAAAATAATAGGACAGTTTTGCCACCAATGCTCGATTAGTGTTCTGCCAAGGACTGGGTGTAGAGTTGCTAGAATAGACGATGAAGAAATCAGATACTGGAGCAAATCGCCACTGAAATCTCGTATTCACATTCAGGTTTTCGATCTGGCTGTTGTATTGTAAAAAAGTAGTGAAAAAGATATTGTTGGTAAAGGTGACATCGAGTTTAGGGCCAAGTAAAACCAAATCTGCATCCGTGAAGGGATCAGGAAGATCAATACTGTTGTAAGCGAGAAATAAGCCAATACTGCCGTAAGGTTGTACTCGATAATTCAGGTTGGCCTCACATCCGTACCGTTCGCCATTGAAATATCCTCCGCCAAATAAGCTAGCTTCATAATTAAAAACATTTCTGGAGTTAGAGGTGTAGGATATGCGAAAATCATTCCAGGCAAAAGTGGCATCTGTACTCAATGTTTTTCCGCCCGTATTTGTGGGATCGAATGGAGCTAGTAGTCGAATGAAACTGTGCTGAACGAAGGCACTCAATCGACTTCGATCTCGCCACTGCAGACCATAGTTCAATTGAAATTCTTGATCTGTCACTTTTAGTGCTTCATCAAAGAAGAAACTTGTCTCCATGCCCGGACCATGATTAGCAATGGTGCCTTTTTGCAAATACCAACGATAAGATACCCCGGGATTAAGTTGATGATATCCCTTTCTGCGAATAAATCCTGCCTCTGCATTGTAGTTGGATCCAACCCTGGCTTGAGCCACAAATAGCTCCCATTTCTGCGTGTTGTAAGTAGCTGCTGCGGAGTAAGCAGTTGCGTTGCCTTCAACCCCAGGATACAAGGCTTGATGGACAAAAGCCTTACCTGTCCACCGATTGTCCTGACTGGCCAAGTTAAATTCCGCACCAACCACCGAATTATACTTAAGTTGTTCGTCCGCATTGTAGTTTCCAGTCAACAGCTTATTAGACACAAAAAATCCGATGTTAGATCTTTGCAATACTTTTTTCTGCAATGCGGCAACGGTAAAATTGGCAGCTGGAATTTGATCTTGCTTGCCGGTTTGCACATTCATAATCCCGATTCGCCAGTCTTCATTGATCTTACCGCTCAATCGCATACCAGCATGAACAGGTGCATTGAGTCCTATGCGCCGGGAAAAGAAAGGACGGATACTGTTGGTTCCAAGGCTGGCAAACAAATCACTATTTTCTAGAAAGAATTGACGGCGTTCAGGAAAAAAGAGTTCAAACCGATCGAGGTTGGTTACTTGCCTATCCACCTCGACTTGCGAAAAGTCGGGATTAACCGTGAGGTCAATATTCATGGAGGTAGACAGGGTGACTTTGGCATCCAATCCAACATCTCCACTCCATCTGGTTTCTCCAAGTTGGTTATCTCTGCTGGTGCGTCCTGAAGCATATGGAATCATGGAAAAACGCGTGCCGAGCTTAGGTGGAGGTTCATCAAAAAGGAGGGTTCCAGCAAAGGCCAACGAAGCCGTGGGAAATTGACGAGGGACAGGTGCCCAGCTAGATTTCTCTGCAGTTTTTAGATCTAATCTGCTGAAATTGATGCCCCATTCTTTAATCCCATCTTTATAGCGGATGCTTCTGAAGGGAATGGCAAACTCTGCAGACCAGCTATCTGCTCCATTTTGGATCGCAGATCGCCATTTACAATCCCAGTCCAGAGATACACTACCTCCATTAGCTTGCAATCCATCCCACTGAGCACCAGCTGCTGAAATGCCAAATGAAAAACCGTTCGTCTGATCATTATAGGTATCTATAAAAACTAGGAAATTGTCGTTTTTCCCAAAGGAAAAGTCGCGCCGCAAAGATTCTGCAGGTCTCCTCCCTGGTAGTGGATCGTGGCAAAGAATAGCCATGTAAAAATTGTCGTGATCGTAAGCCACCATGACTTCAGTTTGCGCTCTTGCATAGCCAGAATCAATGGGCAATACCAAAAAGAAATCTGTGGCTTTGGCAGCAGTCTTCCAAGCCTGATCATCGAGACTACCATCAATTTTGATCGCGATGCTGGTTTGCTCGGCCCTAATCTGAAAATCAGATCGATTCGGATGGCTGTCCTGTCCCCTTAGCGAAAGAGAACCCGTCAGCCACATTAAGAGTAGAAACAGGTGGAAACTGCTGGTCTGTGGGACTATATGCATAGCTTTCAGTGGTGACGGCGAAGATAGAAAAAGGAGCCTTTAGCGCATTCTTTCAAAGTGTGGAATGATCTCGACCAATGTTCACAGATAACCGATTGACACTCACCACAACAACTTTGGTAATTCAACAATGTCGATTTCGAGGTGTAGAAAAACGATATTGGTGCTCAATAATCCATTCCGTTTATCCATTCCGATGCAAGATTAACTTATCGCTCTAGCACCTGCTTGGTCTGTATTTAAATGCTTATTTCGAACTAGCCTTTCTTCACATTTAAATTTTACAGATGTGGCACTACTTTTGCTGAAGAATGATTTATATGAAACATACTCTTCTCCTATCGTGGACAATGATTTTGTTCACCAGCACTATGATGAGTGCTCAATCAACTACCGACATCCAAGCGCTAAAGAAACTCAAATCATCCGACTGGCCGGCAGCATATCAAGGTCAAGATACTGCCCTTCTTGATTTGATTCTAGCGGATAATTTTCGGCTGATCGATGCCAACGGAAATGTTTTTGGCAAGCAAGATGAGATGAAATACATCAGCGACATCAAGCCAACGTACAATTCTTTCGAATTTGTGGTGGACCGTTGTGAGGTCGTAGCCAGCAACACTGCCATTGTCTCTGGTTTGGGTGTTCTCTTAGGCAATGATGCTGAAGGCAATTATCGGACCACGTACCATTCTAGCGATGTCCTAGTCAAGCATGATGACTTATGGAAGAGTGTAGCCAGCCATGTGTCAGGTCTGCAAAAGCACTACCTTAATCGACCATAAGGTTCCACTCTTGGAACAGTGAATTGAAAGCTGCCTATGTCGATGCCAGCGACTTAAGGCCATCAATGACGTGGTCATGAATCCTTGTGTGGATCTCACTATTGTCTCCTCTGACAAAAGACTGTCCTGTAATTTTCTCAAACAATTCGACGTATCGATCAGTCACTGTCTGCACAAACTTATCGGGCATGGAGGGCATCTGTTGACCTTCCAAACCTTGAAATCCATGTTCCATGAGCCATTCACGTACAAATTCTTTGGATAGTTGACGTTGATGCTCACCACTATCTTGTCGTGCCTGGTAGCCATCAAGGTAATAATACCTTGAACTATCGGGAGTATGTATTTCATCAATAAGCGTAATTACCCCATCGCATAAGCCAAACTCATATTTGGTATCTACTAGAATGAGACCATGCCTTGCAGCCATCTCAGTACCCCTTTTGAAAAGAGCTCGGGTGTAGGTACTCAGTTGTTCCCATTGTTCTTCTGTCACTATACCTTGTGCGAGGATGCCCGCGGCACTGATGTCTTCGTCGTGTCCTTCCTCTGCCTTTGTGGCGGGAGTGATGATGGGTTCTGGAAAGGCATCGCTTTCTTTCATCCCCTCAGGCATAGGTACACCACACAGTACGCGATGACCTGCCTTATATTGTCTCCAGGCATGACCGGCCAGATAGCCTCTGATGACCATTTCAATCTTAATGGGCTGACATGCTTGCCCTATAGCCACATTGGGATCAGGAGTAGCCAACAACCAATTTGGCACAATGTCTTCAGTGGCCTTAAGGAAATGAGTAGCAATCTGATTTAGGACTTGGCCCTTATAAGGGATCGGTCGAGGTAAAATATGGTCAAAGGCAGAGATGCGATCACTTGCAATCATCACCAATTTATCTTCGACGGTATATACATCGCGGACTTTACCCCTATAAAAGGCGGTTTGCCCTGGAAAATTATAATTTGTTTCAAATAGTGCACTCATAGGAAATGGTATGGTAAAATGGCAGCCTATGCGTTGGCCACTGCAGCCTCTCGATCAATTTGCTTTTCTTTAAAAAGCAAGGCAAATAATATGGTGATTCCTATGGCCATGATGGCTGGTACCCACCAGATAGAAGTCCAAAGACGCAGGCTGGAATCTCCGACTGTCTGAGTGTAGTGATCCACCACGATGCCTGATGACCAAGAACCAATAAGCATGCCCAGACCATAAGTCACGACCGTAATAAAGCCCTGGGCACTGGCTTGGATCCGCTTTGGCGCAGCTTCGTCCACATATATTTGACCGGTAACAAAGAAAAAGTCATAGCATACACCATGCAATAAAATACCGATGTAATACATAAATACCAATTCCTCATTGTTTCCATAGGCGAATAAGATGTATCGCACTGCCCAAGCTAGCATACCTATGATCAACATTTTCTTCACCCCAAGGCGTACAAAGAAGAAGGGGATTAGCAGCATAAAGATGACCTCAGATGCCTGCCCAAAGGTCATCTTGGCAGCCGTATTTTCCATGCCCATCTCATTGAGAAATCCATTCGTAAAACTGTAATAAAAGGCAAGTGGAATGGATATTAGCAAGGAGCTGATAATAAAAATGGCAAATGAACGATCCTTCATCAGCTCTAAGGCATCCAGGCCCAAAACATCTCTGATGGTAACTTTAGTTTCAGCTGCTTTGGGTGGTGTTTTAGGTAACATAAAAGAGTACAGTCCTAAAATAATGGATGTAACCGCCCCAATCTTGAAGGGCAATGCCGTGTTTTCAATGCTGGAACCCAAGATCTCTGGCAGCAAAATGCCTATTACTAAGCCTGCTGCTATCCATCCAGCCGTACCCAAGACTCGAATTCCAGGAAACTGTTTTCCAGGTTCATTCATCTGATGAAAACAGATGGCATTGGCCAACGCCAGGGTGGGCATGTAACAAAAGGCATAGAGCAACATGACCCAAAAGAAAGGTCCGGGTTCAGTAATGGATGGTACGACCCATAAGATAATACCACCAATTAAATGTAGGGCGATCATCAATTTTTCTGCTGCGAAAAATCTATCGGCGATCATACCGATAAAAACCGGTGCAACAATTGCTCCCCAGTTCACCGTACTATAAGCAGCCCCGACATTGACACCATCGAATCCAATCTCTAGCAAATAGGTACTCATGGTCACATACCAGGTTCCCCACACAAAAAACTGGAGGAACATCATGATGGACAGTTGCAGCCTGATGTTTAGGTTCATGAAAAAACTGGTTGTTCGTAGATGCCTGTGTAATTATCACAAACGTTGAAGTTAGCTCCGATATCGTACTCTTACCCTATACCTTAGCAATCAGTGCTAAATATTTTGCGTCAGATTCCGGTCTGTAAGTATCTCTTTGAGCTCCTTGATAAAGGCATATTCGTGAGGTAATACACTCTTGAACGCCTCCTTAACCGCCACAAAAGTGCCTTTCTCCAACTCTGGAATCATGGTCTTAATCTTGTCTGTGACGTAGACAATGTCATCTTTCATCAAGGAGCGTATCGATGGGATGTCGTGATAGTCCCCTTCAATGGCAATGGCTCTGCACTTCTTTCCATCTTCGGTCTCGACACTGTCCAATTCAATGAGTTCTCTTTGCTCATCAAGTGAATCAGCATCTCCACTCAAAGCTTGTTTGGGGATTGACCATACTGGGTTTTCATCACCAGCATCGTTTACCAAGAATATCTCAAGTCCTTTTTCAGCATAGCGATAGACTATGAGACACGCTTTATCAAAAATACTCATATGGTAAAAATAAGATTTAATTCAAATTTTTCACAGAACTACTCTCGGCTTCGACTTTATACCAAGCAAGGGGATTCAAACCGCTGCATCTGCCAAAAGTCAACCAGTGAGCACACACTAGATACATTCAGCGGTAATAATTGTTCGCAGTAAACATTGTTATCTTTGCTGGTACTTAAATCAGGAGATAGTTTAGCATGTTTAGTATAGTGAGCATCGTGATTTTTATTATGTCGGTGTACCTCATGAATAAGATGTTCATTGGTTTTCAGCCAGGAACTAGTCGTGTCAATAGCGATGTCAATCGATTCCGGAGTCAAGCCGAGAAATGGCGCGAGGAGCTTGTGCCATGGAAACAGGAGGAATTGGGATTGGTTTCTCTCTCCGAGCGGAACAAAGTTACCAAGAAGGGCTTTGGTAGATCTTCAGAGGGAGTCATTGAATCCATTTATCATGAGCCAATGCTGTATTACTACTACAAGGAGTATCCCGCCACCAATCGAAATGCGCTGCTCTTTGTTCAGACTAATCGATACGAGATGGTGTACCGGATCAAGCAAAAGTCTACGCAGGTATTTGTAAATGAGCAACATATGGGCACCATCTTCCCCGATGGCAGCCTACACTCATCTGATGGTACTGATCTGGGACGCATAGACCGCAGTGACCCATACATTAGGCCAATTGGCTTAGGTGGCGGTCAAATGGGTAGCGTCATTTTTCCCAGTGAAGAAATCAACATCAAGCCACGTGCATTTGATATAGATGAGCAAATGGATGAAGGGCAACGTCTCCTGTTTATGATCTTGGGTATACATGAAATTGTGCTACACCTTTCCAATGCCAGACCAAATCTTCCAGCGCAAGTGAAGTAGGGCTTTCACCATAAATTTTCAAGACCAGGCCAACCTTAAAACTTGATTAATATTTCATGTAGCGTTGAGCTACTTGCCTAGGTAGGACCTGAGGGCATTGCGATTGTAGGCTCGGCGTAGTCGCCTCAAAGCACGGTCTTTGATCTGACGAACTCGCTCTCTGGTCAGGCCAAACATTTCACCAATCTCAATTAAGGTCCTGGAATTGGCACCATTCAAGCCATAGTATGCAGTCAGTACATCTACCTCTCGGGGAGAAAGCAAGGACAGTCCACTTGCGACCTCTCGCTTGAGCGACTCTTCCATTAATTTTAAATCGGGTCCCTCGCCTTCACCCATGGAAATCATGTCTAGCAAGGTTGCACTGTCATCTTCATTGATCGGTGCATCCATGGAGAGGTGTCTGACACTACCTTTCATTACCGTATTTACCTCTTTAGGCGTCATATCGAGCATGTCTGCTAGTTCCTCCTCTGAGGGGTCGCGCTCAAATTCCTGCGTAAAATAAGTGATCGCCTCATTGACTTTGTTGTATTGTCCGATCTTATTCAGGGGCATTCGCACCAGTCTTGAGTATTCGACAATGGCCTGCAATATGGATTGTCTGATCCACCACACGGCGTACGAAATGAATTTGAAACCCTTTGTCTCATCGAATCTCTTGGCAGCCTTCATCAGGCCTAGGTTGCCTTCATTAATCAGATCACTGAGTGACAGTCCTTGATTTTGATATTGCTTGGCTACAGAAACGACAAATCTCAGGTTTGATTTAGTCAAAGTATCTAGCGCATCCGTACTGCCTTCTCTAATTTCACGAGCCAGTCTTGCTTCGTCTTCAGCTGTCAGCAAGGGAATTTTAGAAATATCATTAAGGTACTTATCTAGAGCAAGGCTCTCACGATTGGTGATTTTATTCGTGATCTTCAGCTGTCGCATCTGATTGATTTCAAGGCTTTTGCAAAGGGTCGTAAAGAGAGAACAAGAGAAACTGCGTATTAATACATAAGACACCCATCTAAGCGAAAAAGTTTCCCAAAGAGACCGTTCACCTCATTCTACTTTGCATAATTCTTTAGACAGAATCAATTTACTGGTTTCTCTGGATTATCAATCTTCAAACCATTGCAAGACAACCGCAGAATGCTGCATCCTAATCTCTGCATTTAGAACGATGCAAGTGAACACTTTGTTTCTCGTACTCGTACCAGATTATCGGCACCGCATGGCCTGAACTTGAACCATACCAATGACCAAGCTCCTGGATAAATTGAAAAGAGCTTGTAATAAAAGACTGCCGACCTGTGCAGGGTTTGCATGTCTATCTGGTTCCCCACAACTTGACACTACTTCTGTACTGTGCTGGAAAAAGAATATTAAAAAAATGATCATGGTCATAGGCTAATAGTAGTCCATTCTCATTACATTTTTGCAGTACGAGTAGGACTCAATGAGGCTACCATCATATCTTACCAAACAGAAATTGCTTCTTCTTGGCGATAATTTTTAGGGATCACTTGTTGATGTGCGCGATAGCTAGTGGACTAATTTTGCTCTCTTTCTATGAGTGCCTTGCGCGACAGTCGAATCTTTCCTGTACGTTGATCCACACCGATGATCTTGATGCGTACATTATCACCCTCTCTCAAGACGTCTTCCACTTTATTCACCCTTGAGTGAGCCAATTCGGAGATGTGAAGCAGTCCGCTTTTTCCCTGGAAGTCTACAAATGCTCCATAGGGAGCAATCGTCTTAACCACTGCATCATATATACCACCTACTTCTGGAGTAAAGGTGATTTTATTGATCATAGCTAGGGCTTGATCGATGCTAGATTTATCTGAACTAGACACATGGACGATACCTTGGTTGTCTACTTCTTCAATAGATATGACCGTACTTGTGCGCTCCTGAATATCCTGAATCACTTTACCTCCCGGTCCAATGACTGCACCGATGTAACTTTTATCAATCGTGAGTTTTACTACCCGTGGGGCATGTGGTTTGAGGTCCTCCCTAGGCTGGTCAATCACCTTCGTCATCTCCTGAAGGATATGGAGCCTACCCTGACGAGCCTGGTCCAAGGCCTTCTCGAGCATTTCATATGGAAGTCCATCTATCTTTATGTCCATTTGACATGCACAAATACCGCGCTCTGTTCCAGTAACTTTAAAATCCATATCACCAAGTGCATCTTCATCTCCCAGTATATCGGAGAGAATGGCAATGTCATCACCTTCAGCGATCATGCCCATGGCGATTCCAGATACTGGTGATTTAATGTGAATACCTGCATCCATCAGCGATAGGGCTCCTGCACAGACTGTAGCCATTGACGATGATCCGTTGGACTCGAGTATGTCAGACACAATGCGAATGGTGTAGGGCTGATCATCAGGCAAGACTTGCTTCAATGATCTAGCAGCAAGGTTCGCGTGTCCAACTTCTCTTCTGCCAGGTCCCCTCATTGGTCGCACCTCACCCACGGAATAAGCCGGGAAATTATAGTGGAGGATGAAGTCATTGTATCCAAATTCCAGTGCGGTGTCTACCATGGCCTGATCCACCTTAGATCCCAGAGTCAGTGAGGTGAGGGACTGCGTCTCTCCCCTATTGAAAATTGCGGATCCATGTGCGGCCGGTAAATAATCTACCTCACACCATATCGGACGCACCTCATCGAATTGTCGTCCATCAAGACGCTTCTTTTCTCTAAGTACCATCATCCTGATGGTGTCCTTCTTTATTTTTCCTAAATATTCCTGAGCCAAGTTTCTTTTCTCCTCATAGAATTCTTCACCTTTCTCGGCTAATAATTTCTCATCGAGTTCATCACTTATTTTGACGAACGCTTCCTTGCGTGTTTTTTTATCGTAAGCTGCTCGAGCTACTTGCAGGATTTTTTCTTCAGAGAAATCCTTTACGTAGCCCTTTAGTTCTTCATCCTCCTCACTTTCTGGTTGTTCCCTCTTTACAGTGGCTGCTTCGCCCACCTTATTTGCAAGGTCTAGTTGAGCTTGACATTGGACTTTTACGGCAGCGTGGCCTACCTTAATTGCCTCAATCAAGTCGGCCTCAGAGCATTCTGCCGCCTCTCCTTCGACCATCATTACATTATCTAAAGTAGCTGCGACGATAATATCCAGATCGGCATTTTCCATGGCCGATCGGCCTGGATTAACCACCAATTGGCCATTGATTCTAGCCACTCGTACTTCAGAAATTGGACCTGCCCATGGTATATCAGACACTGACAATGCTGCTGAGGCAGCTAAGGCAGCCATGGCATCGGGCATGGCGTCTTCATCGGCGGAAATCAAATTGATGATGACTTGTGTATCGTTCATGTATCCATCAGGGAATAGCGGTCTGATGGCTCGATCTACCAACCTACAGATTAGTACTTCGTAGTCAGAGAGTCTTGCTTCCCGGCGAAAAAAGTTGCCAGGTATACGACCTACCGATGCAAACTTCTCTTGATAATCTACGGATAGTGGGAAAAACGCGGCATTTTCTCTGGGTTCTTTATTAGAAACCACCGTAGCAATCAACATGGTCTTGTCCATTCTTATCATGACAGATCCGTCTGCCTGGGTTGCGAGCTTACCTGTTTCAATGGTGATTTCTCTACCATCTGGCAAAGCAAAAGTTGTAGATAATGGAGTTTGTTTTCCCATAATTTTTCTTTCGTAACGCTATTTGTAAAATATAAAATGACCTGCCCGCATATGCATATGCACACCAGAAAAGTAGCTCCGCAATGTTCCAGAAATGAATGCTATAGATCCCGCTTCCACAGTCGTGCAAACTTACTTACGCAAGCCGAGCTTATCGATCAGTTCACGGTACTCATTGATATCCCTCTTTGCGATGAAATTCAGCAACCTTTTACGCTTACCTACAAGAGCGAGCAATGTTCTACGGCAAGAGTGATCTTTCTTATTTTTTTGCAAATGATCTGAGAGTCCCTTAATGCGGTAGGTGAATAAAGCCACCTGCCCTCTTGCAGAACCCGTATCCGCTTCGGACGCTCCATATTCTTTAAAAATATCCCTTACCTTTTCTTTACTAAGATATTCGGCCATGTTATTTAAAATTTACCATTAGTGATTCTGTCATCAGTTACAGCGGCGCAAAGATATAAAATAATTCTACCCTGGCACGGGCGGAACAATAGAGTAATCTGGGAGGAAAGGATCTGCGCTACAAATAGACTCTCCGATCAGGAGGATTGCACATATTAAGTTGCATTGCCTTGACCCGATGCGACTAATTTTGCTTGTTCCCAGAGTCTATCCATCTCTTCTAAAGTCATCTGATTGACATCTTTGCCTGCGTGATCCTCGATATATTCAAAGCGTTTCTTAAACTTACTATTGACTAGGGAAAGGCAAGTTTCGGCGTCTAAGTCGTGATAACGGCCAAAATTGATTAGGGAAAAAAGCAAGTCACCAAATTCTTCCTGACGAGCAGTTTTACTTGCATCGGGATCACTGAGGGCTTCACGAAACTCGTTAAGTTCTTCCTGGACCTTGTCCCAAACTTGCTCCGTATTGTCCCATTCAAAGCCGACTTGCTTGGTCTTCTCTTGCATGCGGTAAGCCTTTACCATAGCCGGCAAGGAGTTAGGCACTCCCGACAAGACCGATTTTTTACCACTTTTTAACTTGATCTGCTCCCAGTTTCTCTTGACCTCTTCTTCATCATCCACCGACATGTTGCCATAAATATGAGGGTGCCGTTCAACGAGTTTATCACACACGTGGTTCAAGGCATCAGCAATATCAAAAGCCTCTTGCTCACTGGCGATTCTGGCATAAAATACCATGTGAAGCATAAGATCTCCGATTTCTTCTTTGATACCCTCCAGGTCCTGATCTAGGATGGCATCTGCCAATTCATAGGTTTCCTCTATGGTGAGATTCCGTAAGGATTCTAGTGTTTGTTTGCGATCCCAGGGACAGCCTTCCCGAAGCTCGTCCATAATAATAAGTAGTCTTTCGAAAGCAACTAATTTTCGGTCCATACCAATTTGTATATTTATGCCCTATTAATGGGGATCTTTGCAGAAGGCCAAAAGTATGCTTTTTGACAAGGTGCACCCAAACTTATTGTGCAGAGTTATTGTTGTACTACCAAACCATGATCATGACACAGTTTTTAGTGATGTTGGCTATTATTTCTGTAGTTTTCGGTGTATCCTTTGCGCTGATTAATCTACGACAGATCGTCACTGGCCAGGAATTCAGAGGTACTTGCGCTACCAACAATCCAATGGTAAAAGACAAATTTGGATCCTGTACAGTTTGTGGTAAAACAGCTGATGAGGAGTGCAAGATGCCTGATACAGCACACAATTAACAACATTTCAGACGCAGCAACTTTCTACTATCTGACATCCTTTCCTGATATTCCCCAGATTCAGATTCTTATTGCTTGCAACTCCTCTGTTCGGGTTTGATCTCCATAGCGTAAACACGGAGCAATTTCCACCTTTAGGAGGAAATCTCAGCTTTAGCTTAATGCAGTAACCTAGTCAAGTAGATGGCCCAACACTTTCTTTTTCGTCTGTATATACTCTTTATTTGAAGCACCCGGTTCAATGATCAGTGGTATACGTTCGATCAATTCTATGTTAGAATCTTCGATTGCCTTTATCTTATCGGGATTGTTTGTTAGCAAGCGAATGGAGACTATGCCCAAGTCTTGCAAAATCTGAATACCCAAGTCAAAGGAGCGTTCATCAGGCGCATGCCCCAATTTGACATTCGCCTCTACCGTATCTAAACCCTGATCCTGGAGCTCATAGGCTTTCAATTTTTCGATTAATCCTATTCCCCTGCCCTCTTGGCGCAGATACACTAAGATACCCCCCTCTTCACTGATACTCTCTAATGATTTATGCAATTGAGTACCACATTCGCAGCGATGCGATTGAAATAGGTCACCAGTCATACATTCTGAATGAATCCGAACGAGTACACCTTCCCGACTATGGGTTTTCTCGTGAATCATAGCCAAATGGGGCATTTGATCATCTGCATGATCGCCATAAGCTACGATCTCGAACACTCCCCAATCCGTTGGGATATTGGCCTTAGACATTGCCTTCATGATGGATCAATCTTAGAGACGAAGGTACATTTTCTGGTTTATCAATGAAGCTGAATATTTACTATTGCTGGAAATTCTACAGCCTCGAAAGCATAATGTCTTGCAGGGTATTAAAGTTTAGGCCTGGATGTCAGCTCCTAAAAGAATCCTCCCAATTTTGGATGCCATATGCGGATTACATTGAAGTATCATAACGGCCATTGGAACACAAAGCAGTAGAGCGCTGCAAATGATCTAGTGCACAATACTGTGCATAGGAGATAGGGTCATTTTAAGAAATGACCTTTAGACCATTCAACATATTTTAGTAGTGAGCGTATCCGTCTTAGAAAGTTCTCCGTCTGGAAGACATTACTTTAGTACCAGTAATAATTGCTGCTCCCAGTAGGAAAGAAATGGAGGTTATACACAAAATCACCATGTCGTATCTCGGTTTTTAAAATTCTACTTCCCTTCGATCTCCGCTAAGATGGAGATTTTATTTTAGAAATAAAATAAATATCGAAAGAATTAATATGAAAAACATTCACATATGTAACTCTAACCGAGATAGATGGTTATATGATAGATTAACCCCTATATAGAATAACTTTATATTATATAGGTGCTTATATAAAGCAAAAAGTTAAGTCTACATCCTATGGAGCAAATTTCGAGCCATCCTCACACCTTTTTAGAAGATGTGTCACTTTGCATTATCCGTTCTTGATGGTTGATGGATTCTTGATGAACTGCCTTTAAAAATTTTGATACAAACTCCTTACTTAGATCTAATGGTTTTGCTTGTTCCATCGTGGATTCAATGATCTCATTCCAACGGGATTGTTGAAGTATGGCAATGTTATTCGCTTTTTTATACTCTCCAATCTTTTTGGCAACATTAACTCGATTTCCCATCATTTGAAGGATATCTCGGTCAATGGCATCGATTTGGCCTCTGAGGTCCTCGATATCGTGCTGAAAATCTGGATCATCCTCTCCAGTCTTACGCAGCACTAAGCGGTCCAAGATCTGCTCCTTCAATGCAAATGGAGTCACCTGTTGTTTTGCATCACTCCAAGCATTAGTTGGATCACAGTGTGCCTCTAGCATTACACCGTCGAAACTAAGATCCAGTGCTTTCTGGCTTACATCGTATAGGTTGTCCCGCTTTCCACAAATATGTGATGCATCTACAACCATCATGAGATCTGGAAAATCCCTTTTGAGTTCAATAGGTATTTGCCATTGAGGGACATTGCGATATTTCGTTTGGCCAAACTTTGAGAAACCTCTGTGAACCACTCCTATTCTAGTAATGCCTGCATTGTATATGCGCTCTATGGCTCCCCGCCATAATCCTAGATCCGGATTGATCGGATTCTTAATAAAGACCGGAATATCAACACCTTTTAAGGCATCTGCCACCTCCTGAACTGAAAAGGGATTTACGGTAGTTCGAGCGCCTAACCAAAGGACGTCTATGCCCACCTTCAAGGCTTCAAAAACATGCTGCGTGTTGGCCACCTCGGTCGTTACTTTAAATCCGTAGGTATCTTTTACTTGTTTCAACCACTGCAGTCCTTCGAAACCGATGCCTTCAAAATTATTGGGTCGAGTGCGTGGCTTCCAAATACCAGCTCTAAAGAGATCTACAGGAACATTGTGGTCGACCAGCATTTGAGCCGTCTTCATCACCTGTTCTTCGGTTTCTGCACTACAAGGCCCTGTGATAACAAGAGGTCGCTCAGTATTCCTAGCTATTGGATGTGTAATATTCATTTCCATGATTGATATCTTTTCTAGTTTACGATTTTCTTAATCTTATTGGCTTGTTCGATCAGCTGATAAAACGAATCGAAATCCTTTTTTATTAACAATGTGCGAAATTGGCTAATGACATTTATATGTTCGTCAAGTACATCTAAAACGTAGTCTCTATTTTGTTCAAAAATCGGGATCCAAGTCTTGGGATTGCTGTTGGCGAGCCTTACCGTCGAATCAAATCCACCACCTGCCAGTTCAAAGATGCGTTTTTCATTCTTTTCTTTCTCTAAAACTGTCAGGGCCAGTGCAAAAGAACTGATATGTGAAATGTGTGAAACATATGCTGTATGAATGTCATGAGCATGCGATTCATGATACACTAGGTACATACCTATGTTCTCGTAGATAGACTGTACGGTCTTAAGAGCATCTGGATCGGATTTTTCCACATCGACGAGGACCGCGCATTTATTTCTGTAAAGATCTTCAATGGCTGCTTCTGGACCGGAGTATTCTGTACCAGCCATAGGGTGAGTACCCACGTATCTCCCCCTTTTAGGATGATTAGAAATGGTTTCCATAATCAATGCCTTTGTTGATCCGACATCAAATACTACTTGATTGTCTATCCGATCCAGTACTTCAGTGGACAAGCTCGTAATAGCATCTACGGGAACAGCAAGTATTATGACGTCTGATCGTTCAATAGCTTCCTCTAACAACATAGCCTCATCGATCAGATCTAGCTCTTTTGCCTTTTTCAGATGAGTGTCTTCCGCATCCACACCTATCACTGAGTCGACGAGTTTAGCTTTCTTAAGTGCCAGTGCTAGTGAACCACCGATCAAACCTATGCCAACGATACTCACTATCATGGCAAGTCTACTTTAGGTTTGGAAACGATGGCACATCTGCGAATGGCTTCTGAAAAAACTTCCTCAGTACTGCATAGGGAGACGCGTACATATTTACTGCCACCCTGGCCAAAGATACTACCGGGGGTAATGAACGTATGAGCCTCCTCAAGAATCCGATCGGCCATTGCCCTACCGTCATCATATTCATTGGGGATTCTTGCCCAGACAAACATTCCCACCTGGTCTCTATCAAATCTGCAGCCTAGATTGGTCAGCAGTTCTTCCGCCAGCTGACGACGTGATCTGTAGACTTTGTTTAGATCTTCATACCAATCGGTGGATAGACCTAATGCCTCAGCGGCCGCCAGTTGCAGCGGTTTGAACATACCCGAGTCCATATTACTCTTAAAGCGCAGCACCTCATGGATTCTTTCTCTAGCCCCAGCGAGAAACCCCACACGCCAACCAGCCATATTAAATGTCTTACTAAGAGAATGCAATTCGATTACGACCTCTTTAGCCCCGGGAACTGCCAAGAGGCTTTGCGGTTGATCATTTAGGATAAAAGCATATGGGTTGTCATGGCAAATCAATATGTCTTTATCGATGCCAAATTTTACGAGTGCAGCAAATGTACCCGAGTCAGCCCTAGCTCCAGTAGGCATATGAGGATAGTTTACCCACATGATTTTGACCCGGCTTAAATCTTCTTGCGCAAGGCGTTCTAGATTCGGCTGCCAACCCTCTGCGGACGAAAGATGGTACTTCCTCACGCTTGCTCCCGTGAGGAGTGCTGCAGATTGATAAGTGGGATAACCTGGATCTGGCACCAGTACTTCATCGCCTGCCTCAAGATAAGTCATGGAAATGTGCATTATGCCTTCCTTAGAACCAATTAAGGGCAATATCTCAGTCCCTGGATCTAACTCCAGTGCAAAACGGTCTTGACACCAGTTAGCAAAAGCCTTTTTCAAAGGCATAATGCCTGCATATGATTGATATCCATGCTGATCATCTTTGGCACTTTCCTCACACAAACGCTGGATTACCTGTGGAGAAGGCATACGATCAGGACTTCCAATTCCCAAATTGATGATGTCCATACCTTCGGCCCGCATGTGCGCGATCTCTCGCAATTTTCGGGAGAAATAGTATTCCTCTACCTGTCCAACTCTAGAAGCCACTTCAATTTTCATGATGTATTCCGGCTTTATACCTACCCAGTATTTTCAATCCCTTTGTCGTCTCAGAAAGACCTTGCAGTATGGCACCAAATTGTTCTTGCTTTTCCAACATAAAGTCTACAAAGAAGAGGTATTCAAATGGACGACCAGTAATAGGTGCAGACTGAATTTTCGTCAGATTTGCACCCAAATCATTCAATACCTTCAGAGCCCGATATAGGCTTCCAATTTCATGGCTTACGGCAAAGGACAAGGATACTTTGTCAAAAATATGGTCACTAGGTGCATTCATAAAATGATCCAAAACGATGAATCGCGTGTAGTTTAGCTTATTTGTTTCGATACTTTGTTCGATCGCTTCCAGATGATACATTTCGCCTGCTAGATCACTGGCCAATGCAGCAACATGTTGAAGTTGCTCATCTTGGATGCGCCTTGCACTTTCTGCAGTGTCCTTGCTTTCCACCAACTTAATATGGGGGTGAAACCTAAAAAATTCTTTACACTGAGCAATGGCCATATGATGTGAATGAACCTCGGTGATGTCCTGAATTTTCTTTCCCGGTAGTACAAGCAGGTTATGCTTTATTCTCAGAAACAGCTCCCCACTGATGGTCAAGCTTGACTTATTGATCAGGTCGTAGTTGTAAAGTAAGCTACCGGCAATTGAATTTTCTATGGCCATCAGTCCCACGTCCGCGCCAGCATTATTCTCCACCAATGATACCACTTGATCAAATGTATCTGCCGGCACGATTTCTATGTCTTCATCGTAGTAGAATCGGGCAGCAATTTCATGGAAAGCTCCCGGGTATCCTTGTATGGCTACTTTCTTCATAGCATTATTGGCAAAAAAAAAGGTCCTCAAGGGACCCAAATTAATATTATCGTATAGCAACGGGACCCTCTTTAAGGACGCTTAAAGAAGAAATAAAAGTAAAATCCGTGGCTAGTTAGACTTTTCATTCTAATATAATTCCGCACAAAAGTACTCATTCAATACAATGGTGCCAAATATTGGGCCACTTTTTCTCTTATTAAACAGATCTAGTTATAAGATATGTGATCTAGCGGCATGTAGAACTTAGGCGATCTCGAGTGCAGAATGAGCTTTGCCCTCAAGCATGGTTGCGCCCATCAGATACTCGTCAACAGCACGAGCAGCCTCTCTACCTTCTGAGATTGCCCAAACAACGAGGCTCTGTCCCCGCCGCATATCGCCAGCTGAGAAGACGTTTGCAGTGGAAGTCTGATAGTTCTCTGTCTTAACATTGCCGCGTTCATCATACGCTACACCAAGCTCATCAAGGAGCCCCTTATGTTGAGGATGCAGGTATCCAATGGCCAACAAGGCCATGTCGCAAGGAATCCTTCTTTCGCTGCCTTCGATCTCAACAAAAGAAAACCTACCCGTCTCCAGATCCTTCTTCCACTCGATATCCACTAATGTAAGCTCTCTAACATGTCCGTTTTCATCTCCATGGAAGGATTTCGTAAGCAAAGCCCAATGTCTATCTGCACCCTCTTCATGTGAAGAGGATGTGCGGAGCTGCATAGGCCACATTGGCCACGGGGTGTCTTCCGACCTGGTTTCTGGTGGCTTTGTTAAGAGTTCAATCTGAGTTATCGATTTGGCTTTATGACGGTTTGAGGTGCCCACGCAATCACTACCTGTATCACCACCACCAATTACAACCACATGCCTATCAGTAGCCATAATATCACTAGACTGGTCTATTTGATCTCCAGCTACACGTTTATTATTTTGTTCAAGAAACTCCATTGCAAAATGAACGCCTTTCAGCTCACGACCGGGAATGGCTAGATCCCGAGGAATTGTCGAGCCACCACATAAAACGATTGCATCATAGTTATTCTGCAAGTTTTCGACAGACATGTCTGCACCGACATTGACACCTGTCTTAAACTGTATGCCTTCAGCTTCCATAACCGCCAAACGTCGATCGATCACATTTTTTTCCAGTTTAAAGTCAGGTATGCCGTAGCGTAATAGACCACCTATCCGAGTGTTTTTTTCAAAGACTGTGACTGAGTGCCCAGCTTTGTTGAGTTGAGCAGCTGCAGCTAAACCTGAAGGTCCTGACCCTACCACGGCAATCTCTTTTCCTGTGCGGTGCTCAGGTGGTTGCGGTTTGACCAACCCACGCTCAAAAGCCTCTTCAATGATGCTTTTCTCGATATGCTCTATGGTAATGGCTGGCTGATTGATACCCAATACACAGGCAGTCTCACAAGGCGCAGGACAGATACGCCCAGTGAATTCAGGAAAATTATTGGTAGATGTCAGAATTTTGTAAGCACGAAACCAATCTTCCTGGTGAACTGCATCATTAAAATCTGGAATGATGTTTCCCAATGGGCAACCGTTATGGCAGAAAGGTATTCCACAATCCATACATCGTGACGCCTGATTTACGGTCTTTTCAGTGGGAAATGGCAGGTAGATCTCTTGGTAGTCGTTAATCCTTTCCTCTGCTGGCCTAGACTTAGGTAATTCACGTGTAAATTTCAAAAATCCTTTAGGATCACCCATTTTATTTTTCCTTTTAACAATTTTGAAATCACATCCATTCAAGATGTATTTATCCCACCCTACTCTGCTGTTCGGCTTCTTTTTTCATCCTCAGCAGTACAGCTTTGTAGTCTTTTGGCATCACTTTGACAAAATACTTGCTTTCCTCTTTCCATTGATTTAGAACACGAATGGCAATCTTGCTGCTAGTGAATCTAAAGTGATTTCGGATCAATCTCCTGATTTCCTCATAATCTTCAGTAGATGGCTGCTCCAGTTCAACCATGGCCATATTGCAGGAAGCGTGAAAAGTGTTTTCTTTATCGTAGATGTAGGCCACTCCACCGCTCATTCCTGCCGCAAAGTTTTTACCCCAGGTGCCGAGATTTATTATAATTCCACCAGTCATATATTCACAGCCATGATCACCCACTCCTTCTACTACAGCATGAGCTCCAGAGTTGCGTACTGCAAATCGCTCACCTGCCATGCCATGGATATAGGCTTCACCAGATGTGGCTCCATACAGGGCAACATTACCGATGATGATGTTTTCATGGGGTACGAATGGCGCTTCTCGATCAGGAGAAACAATAATCCTACCACCGGATAAACCTTTTCCAAAGTAGTCATTGGATTCTCCCTCAAGGGTGAATTGTGCACCTGGGGCGAGGAAGGCTCCAAAACTTTGGCCGGCAGATCCCCTAAACCTAAATTCTAATGTTCCATCAGGTAGACCCTCTCCTTTGTATTTCTTAGAAATCTCGTTGGACAACATAGCACCCACAGCTCGATCAGTATTCTTGATATCAAATATTCCTGAGATGGGTTTTCCATCAGAGAGCGTATGCTTTGCATGAGCAATCAATTTTCTATCAATCACATCTTCGATGCCATGATCCTGTTCTACCATCTTGTATTGACCCACAGATTCGTCAACTGGCTCTTTGTAGAGGATGGGGCTTAGATCAAGATTTCGATATTTCCAGTGATCTATATCCTTTTTCATTTTTAACATCTCAACCTTACCAACCATATCGGTCACCTTTTTAAAGCCCAGCTCTGCCATAATTTCTCGCAGCTCTTGAGCAAGATAGGTGAAGAAATTAATGACATGTTGTGGATCACCAGCGAACCGCTTTCGTAGCTCCGGATCTTGTGTAGCAATGCCAACTGGACATGTATTTAAGTGACATTTTCTCATCAAGATACAACCCTCCACAACAAGCGCAGCGGTCGCAACTCCCCATTCCTCGGCGCCTAGCAGTGTAGCAATGGCTAGATCACGACCTGTTCTAATCTGTCCGTCTGTTTGTAGTACAACGCGATCTCGTAGTTTATTCTTCACCAAGGTTTGATGTGAATCTGCCAATCCGAGTTCCCAGGGCAGCCCAGCATGTTTAATAGAAGTGATGGGAGAAGCCCCTGTACCACCATCATGACCCGCAATGAGAATGGCATCAGCGTGTGCCTTAGCCACACCAGATGCAATGATGCCAACGCCTGCTTTAGAGACCAACTTTACATTGATCCGAGCCTCTCGGTTTGCATTTTTCAAATCAAATATCAACTGTGCCAAGTCCTCAATCGAATAGATGTCATGATGAGGTGGTGGAGAAATTAATCCTACACCAGGAGTGGAGTTTCGCACACGGGCAATCCAATCATTGACTTTATGCCCAGGTAATTGTCCTCCCTCGCCCGGCTTAGCACCCTGAGCCATTTTTATTTGCAATTCATCAGCGTTGGTAAGATAGTAGCTAGTCACACCAAACCTTCCTGAGGCAACTTGTTTAATGGCTGATCGTTCAAGATCGCCATTTTCCTTGGGTTCGAATCGAACGTCATCTTCTCCTCCTTCACCACTGTTGCTTCGACCACCAATTCTATTCATGGCAATTGCAAGAGTGGTATGGGCTTCATGACTTATTGAGCCAAACGACATTGCACCAGTGGCAAAACGAGTAAGGATATTTTCAACCGGCTCCACTTCATCTATGGGAATAGATCTTCCTTTTCTGAAAGTCAGTAGTCCCCGAAGTGTAAGTGCCTTTTCAGACTGCTCATCAATCAGTTTAGAATACTTCTTAAAAGTCTCATAATCACCGCGCCGGGTGGATAATTGTAACAGGTGGATGGTCTGTGGATTAAACAAATGCTCTTCTCCACGCTGCTTCCATTGATAGGAGCCACCTTCATTCAAATCCTTCAGCAAATTCTTGTCCGGATAAGCAAGATGTTGGCGTTGCAAAATTTCATGAGCAAGATCATCAAAGCTCATTCCTTGAATACGTGATATCGCCCCTTTAAAACACTTGGCCACCACGTCCTTATCGATACCTAGCACTTCGAAGATCTGAGCACCCTTGTAAGATTGTAAAGTTGAAATACCAATTTTTGACATGATTTTCAGCAATCCCTTACCCAAAACTTTAGTGTATAGCTTAACCATCTCGTCATGAGACAGGGTATCGCTCACTATCTTTTTGCGCTTTAAGTCAGCAATGGTGGCGAAAGCTAAATAAGGGTTTACAGCATCTCCACCAAATCCAAGAAGAGTAGCCATATGATGTGTTTCACGAGCATCTCCGGCTTCAGCTACGATGGACGTTCTTGACCTAAGTCCAACCTTTATCAGGTGATGATGAACTGCGCCCACCGCCAGCAGTGAAGGAATGGGAGCCTTTGTCTGGTCCACTTTGCGATCAGACAAAATGAGGATATCATGACCATTTCGAACCAAATCTTCTACTTTTGCACAAATACCATCCAACGCAGCGACGAGTCTACCAGACTGTCCATCGGACGGAAAAGTTACGTCTATCACAGCGGCTGCATGATCTTGATGCTTGATATTTTTCAACTTATTTAAGTCGTCATTTGACAATATAGGTTGCTCAAGCAATATAAATTTAGCCTGATCTGCAGAAGGCTCTAGAATATTGTCACTTTGTCCCAGATAGGTACATAGGGACATTACATCTCGCTCACGAATAGAATCAATCGGTGGATTGGTTACTTGGGCAAACAGTTGCTTAAAGTAGTTTGATATATGCTGCGAATGATGAGACAAGACAGCCAGTGGTATATCATTACCCATAGAACCAACCGGATCTTTGCCTTCCCTAATCATTGGGCCAAGAATCACCTTGATATCATCTTTGGTAAATCCATGCAAAATCTGCTGTTGTAGCAACTTGCTATCATCCAGTCCATTGGCACTGGTTAACTGAGGAGGAAAGTCTTTGAGTTTTAAACGATGTTGTTCAAGCCAATCTGCATACGGTGCATTTTTACAAATTACCTTCTTGAGTTCCTCATCACCGATCACCCTCTTTTCATCCATATCAGCAATAAGCATCTTTCCGGGTTGTAACCTTCCCTTGTAGAGAATCGTGGCGGGATCAATCGGCAACACACCAGCCTCAGAAGCAACGATCAATGTATTATCTTTTGTGAGTAAGTATCGCGAAGGTCTTAATCCATTACGATCGAGTGTAGCTCCCACTAGGATTCCATCTGTAAAGCAGATGGAGGCAGGACCATCCCAGGGTTCCATTAGGTTACTGTGGTATTCGTAAAAAGAACGTTTGTAATCAGCCATGTCCTCATCCATTTCCCATGCTTCGGGAATCATCATCATGAGGGCATGAGGCATAGATCGTCCACTAAGAACTAAGAACTCCAACACATTATCAAATGCTCCGGAATCGGACTGATTTGGACCAATAATGGGTTTTAATTTTTTTTGCTCAATCTTATTAAAGTATTCAGACTCCAGTAAGAATTCTTTGGCTTTCCAACTATTCATATTGCCCTGTATGGTATTTATTTCACCATTATGTGCCACGTAGCGAAATGGTTGTGCGAGCTTCCATTTGGGTACTGTGTTGGTTGAGAAGCGAGAGTGTATGACCGCAATCGCAGATTTAAAATCTTCGCTCTTCAAATCGGGATAATAGCTGCGTAACTGACCAGTGGTTAGTTGCCCCTTATATACGACGGTCTTATAAGAAAATGAACAGAGATAAAAATCATCTTCTGTTTGCGGGAAAATCTTGTGAATATTATGGATTGAAAACTTGCGAAGCACATGAAGTCTACGCTCTAACTGCATTCGTTTAATATCGCTCTTCGGTTTGACGAACACTTGCTCAATTCGGGGTTCTACATCCACAGCACCTTTACCTAAACCCTCATTGTCTGTGGGCACCTTACGATATCCAAGCAATTCAAAACCTTGTTCATCAATGTAGTCATTGAAGGTGATTCGGCATTGTGACATTAGGTTTTTATCCCTTGGAAAGAACACCATGCCGACTCCATAGGCGCCAAATTCAGGAAGTTCAAAGCCGGCTTCTCGGCATTTTTTTGCAAAAAAATCATGCGGGATCTGAGTGAGTATCCCAGCTCCATCCCCAGTATTGGCCTCACAACCACATGCACCTCGATGCTCCATATTATGGAGCATGGTCAGGGCGTTATCAATTAGCTTGTGACTTTTGATGCCATTCAAGTTGGCAATTAATCCTGTGCCACATGAATCCTTCTCTAGTTCAGGAACATACAAGCTCCTGTTATTTTCACAACTATCTGCCATTTCACAAAATTTTATGCGAGCTACAAACTTAAGAAATTCACTGAATCTTTTTGAATACAGCCTTGTCTGGAATATACATCAAAATGACGTATTCCCCTTTGAGCACGGTAATTTATCTCGATACTCAAACCAATATACTGTCACGAATAAGATCAAATTGACTCCTCTAAACCAACTTTCCTGTAAACTCTATTCCGAGGAAACTCTGAAAGTCGAGCCTAGAAGGGAGAACACAATTTAAACGTCAATGTTTTCAACGGATAACTAAGCAACCTAGAAATGCAATTCTCATGGCATTCTGTCAACGAGAACAGATCATTTAGCATGGCGCTCCTGGAGTATTTCGACCACATCCATGAGGGAAAACCCCTTCTGTTCGAGAAGTACTAAGAAGTGGTAAACCAGATCTGCTGCTTCACCTAAGAAGAGATCTTTGTCTTCGTTCTTCGCCTCGATCACGAGCTCAACTGCCTCTTCACCTACTTTTTGGGCGATTTTATCAATTCCTTTTTCAAAGAGGCTTGAGGTGTAACTTTTGTCTTGAGGATTTTTCTTACGATCAGCAATAATCTCTGCGAGGCCGGCAAGGAAAGAAAGGCCATATTTCTCATTTCCAAAACAAGTATCGGTAAGTAAATGACAAGCTGGGCCGGCGGGGTCAGCGAGAATCAGCAAGGTATCCTTATCGCAATCGACTTTGACTTCCCTGAGGTTTAGATAATGTCCAGAAGTTTCTCCCTTGGTCCACAATCGTTGTTTAGATCGACTGAAGAAAGTCACCTTATTGGAGATGAGGGTATGTTTCAGAGATTCCTCATTCATAAATCCCAGCATGATTACCTGGCCTGATCTTGCATCCTGGACGATCGCTGGAATAATTCCATCACCTTTTTTAAAATCAAGTGTGCCGATCTCTGCATCATTAAATGTCATATCGAAAATTATCTGATTTGAATATCCCTTTCCTTCAGGAATTGTTTCAGTTCCGGTATTGGGATTTCATGAAAATGAAAAATGCTTGCGGCTAAACCGGCATCAGCCTTTGCCTCAGTAAATACTTCCCTAAAATGCTCCTTCGTACCAGCACCACCGGAAGCAATGATTGGGATATCAAGTTGATCAGACATCTCACGCAATGCCTCGATGGCAAAGCCTGATTTGGTACCATCGTGATCCATGGAGGTGAATAGGATTTCGCCTGCACCTCTCTCCTGCACCTCCCTTGCCCAAGCAAACAGCTCCAGATCTGTGGGAATCGATCCACCTGCTACATGTACTATCCAGCTATCATCAACTTGTTTCGCATCAATTGCGACCACAATACATTGGCTTCCAAAGCGATAAGATAGATCATCAATCAGGCCTGGAGTACGAACTGCAGATGAATTTACCGAAACTTTATCAGCACCATGGTCGAGCAAGGTATCTACGTCTCCGATACTACCAATGCCCCCTCCGATGGTAAATGGAATGCTTAAGTGTCTGGCAACATCATCAGCCAACTTAGCCAGTGTCTTTCGCTTCTCTTTTGTGGCAGTAATGTCTAAAAAGACTAGTTCATCAGCACCCTGCTCACTGTACAGTTTGCCTAATTCTACCGGATCACCAGCATCTCTGAGTTCCAGGAAATTAATCCCTTTGACAGTACGGCCCTCCTTGACATCAAGACAAGGAATAATTCTTTTAGCTAACATCGGCAAATTTTTCCAAATCTTTCAAAGCGATCCTTCCTTCATAAATTGCCTTACCGACGATGGCCCCATAGCATCCAACATCCTCCAATTCAAGCAGATCGGCCAGATTTGACACACCCCCACTAGCAATCAACTTAATATTAGCATAGGTTGCCAGAATATCCCTGTAGAGTGAAACAGCCGGTCCGGTCAACATACCATCTTTCGAGATATCGGTGCAGACGACGTAAGAAACGCCCTTATTAACATGTTCATTGAGAAATTCACTCCATGTGAAGTCTGAAGTTTCTTTCCATCCACGAGTGGCCACTTTGCCGTCGATTAGGTCCGCACCCAGGATAAGTTTTTCTGGACCATACTTTGATAGCCATTTATGAAAGAGTTCAGGTTTCTCAGCCGCGATGCTACCCACTGTCGCCTGTGCCGCCCCGTTCTCAAACACAATTTCCAAATCCTCATCCCGCTTCACACCACCACCAAAATCAATGATTAGGTCAGTTTTGGCTGCTATGCGCTGTAAAACGCGCCAATTCTTTACTTGATTTGCCTTGGCACCATCCAGGTCGACTAAGTGTAACCGGCGGATACCAGCATCGGCAAACATTATTGCGGCATCTAAAGGATCATTATAGTAGGTGGTTTTTCGGTCATACTGGCCCTGTTCAAGACGCACAGCTTTTCCCTCAATGATATCGATAGCAGGTATTATATGCATGACCTAGGGTAAGTTTAGAAAGTGCTGTAGGATTTGGCCACCGACCGATCCAGATTTCTCGGGATGAAATTGGGTGCCGTAGAAATTGTCACGGTGCATAGCTGCTGAAAAAGGTAGGCAATAATTTGTGGTGGCAGCAGTGAACGCGGACATTTCCACATAATAACTGTGTACAAAATATACATACTTGTGCTCAAGATCAGGAGGAAACAGATTTGCATCTAGATTGTATATGGTGTTCCAACCCATATGGGGCACTTTTTGCCCCTCTGAAGGTTGAAACCGCTTTACCTTGGCATCGAAAATTCCCAAACACTCCGTATCTCCTTCCGCTGACCAAGCGCACATCAACTGCATACCAAGACAAATGCCTAATACCGGTTGTGTAAGCGATGGGATTATCTCATTCAAGCCCTGCTCTCGCACAAAGCCCATGGTTGTACTTGCTTCCCCCACACCGGGAAAAATCACTTTCGAAGCAGCTCGTATCTGTTCTGGATCCTTGGTGAAGATCGCATCGACGCCATATCGCCGCAGGGCGTAGTAGACCGACCTGGTATTTCCTGCGTTATAGTCAATAACCACGACACTCATTATAATACTCCTTTAGTGGAAGGTAAATCAAATTGATCCATATCTCTGAGAACGGCTCTTTTTATCGCTCTGGCAAATGCCTTGAATACCGATTCGATCTTATGATGCTCATTCTCTCCCGTCACCTTGATGTTGAGGTTGCAACTGGCCGCATCTGAGAAAGATTTAAAAAAGTGAACGAACATTTCAGTAGGCACATCACCAACATACTCACGCTCAAACTGGGCATCCCAGACCAGCCAGGGTCTTCCTCCAAAATCCAAGGTTACCATTGCTTCACTTTCGTCCATGGGAAGAGCAAAACCATAGCGCTCGATGCCTCGCTTACTACCCAATGCATTTTTGAAGGCCGTACCCAGTGCTAGTGCAGTGTCTTCAATAGTATGATGCTCATCTACTTGCAAATCTCCATGAACATTGATCTCTAGATTGATGCCTCCATGCTTTCCCAGTTGATCCAACATATGATCAAAGAAGTGCAATCCCGTTTGAATATTGGTCTCGCCGGGACCATCGAGATTCAATCTCACTACGATGCTCGTTTCCTTAGTCGTACGTTCTATTTCTGTCACCCGATCCTGACTCTTAAGAAATTGGTAGATGCTCTGCCATCGATCCGTTCTATGAACAATAACGTCGTCCAAGGCAACGTCATCAGCCAAGTGATCTTCTGACTCGTCAAGAGATTTGCCGATAAATATTCCTTTGGCGCCCAAGTTGCTGGCGAAAATCATGTCAGTAATTCGATCTCCAATCACAAAAGAATTGGCAAGATCATAGTCTCCCAATAGATAATGCTGAACACCTCCAATTGCTGGTTTGCGCGAAGGCGAGTGATCAGCTGCAAAACTTCGATCAATCACTACCTCCCGCCATGAAATGCCCATACTCTCCAACGTGCGGAGCATCAGATTATGTGGTCCCCAAAATGTATCTTCGGGGAACGAATCTGTTCCCAATCCATCCTGATTAGTGACCATCACCCACTCAAAATCAAGATCCCTGGCCATTGATGCTAGATATGTAAGCGCATCGGGTAGAAAAGCAAGCTTTTCAAAGCTATCCACCTGATAGTCCTGTGGCGGTTCTGCGATGATGGTACCATCTCTATCGATAAAAAGAAGCTTTTTCATGTCAACGCTTTAATGATTTTAACAACCAAATCATTCTCAGCAGGCGTACCCACAGTAATACGTAAGCAGTCTCTACATCCCAATGCATTAGATCGGTCTCGTACAATCACCCCTTGTTGTTTGAGTGCGTCAAAGACCATTTGATGATCTTTAAATCTTACCAATAAAAAATTAGCATCCGAGGGATAGATTTTCACTACACTAGCCAATGCTTTGAGTGAGGTAGTCAGTCTCTGTCGTTCCTTGACCAGCAGTGCGATAACTTCCTTCGTCTGCTCACTATGATCCCTGAGCACCTCAATGGCACGACGTTGCGTCAATTGATTCACATTATAAGGAGGCTTGACTGCATTCATCAATCTAATGATGTTGGGGTGCGCAAATGCCATACCTAACCGTATCCCTGCAAGACCCCATGCTTTAGAAAAAGTTTGCAAGACAACCAACCTGGGAAAGGCGGACAGTCGATTTGTCCAACTCTCCGATGAACTAAAATCTATATACGCTTCATCTATGACAATGATGCCTTCGAATCGCTGCAATAAGCCTTCAATCGCTGGATTAGAAATCAGATTTCCTGTAGGATTATTAGGCGAACAGATAAATAGCATCTTCGTATTGGAGGTCAGTCTCTCCTCCACTCGTTCGATCACAGGCTGAAAATCTTCAGACAAAGGACAACTCAATACTGCTACATCAGCAATATCAGCACTGACCTGATACATGCCATAGGTGGGTGGGAAAGTCATAATTGCATCTTCACCTGGTCGGCAGAAAATTCGCATCAGGATATCAATGGCCTCATCACTTCCATTACCGAGAAAAATGGAGTCCTCTTCGACCTTCTTCTCTTTGGCAATTAAGGCCTTTAGTGATCTTTGCAACGGATCAGGATACCGGTTAAGTCCAGTCTCCATTGGATTTTCATTGGCATCTAGCAACACATCGGCCTGTCCCTCAAACTCATGACGAGCAGAACTATATGGAGTCAGCTCCCAGATATTTGGCCGAACCAGCTTCTTAAGATTCATCTTTCTAGGCTTTTCCGACGAATTTCAACAGCACGTTGGTGCCCGACCAGCTGTTCGGCCTTTGCCATGACCTCTACCGTAGGTGCCAATTTGAGTAAACCCTCTGGAGTCAGCTCCTGAAAGGTGATCTTCTTTACGAAGGACTCTACCGAAACTCCGCTGTATGAGCTAGCCCAGCCATCTGTGGGCAATGTATGATTGGTGCCAGAAGCATAATCTCCGGCAGACTCAGGACTGAAGTTACCGACAAAAACAGATCCTGCATTCTGAATCAAAGGTAAATAGGTGTGAGGATCTGCCACACTTACGATCAGATGTTCGGGCGCATACAGATTTGAAAATTCAAACGCTTGTTCAGTGGTTTCTAAGAAGATCATCATGCTATTGGCCAAAGACTTTACTGCAATTTCTCTGCGAGGCAGATCATTCAATTGGTCTTGAATGCACGATTGGACCTTTTGCAAGAGCGTCCAGCTGGTGCTGACTAGAACAGCCTGACTATCTACCCCATGCTCAGCTTGAGAAATCAGATCTGCCGCCACAAAATTTGGATCTGCCGAAGAATCGGCCAAGACCAATACTTCCGAAGGCCCGGCGGGCATATCAATGGCCACTCCCCGCCGCTGTGCTGAGAGTTTGGCCTCCGTAACAAAGTGGTTACCGGGACCGAAAATCTTTTGCACAGGTGGCATTGTTGCAGTGCCGTATGTCATAGCTGCAATGGCTTGAGCACCTCCTGCTTTATAAATCTTGGATACACCAGAGATTAATGCAGCATAGCGCATGGCTGGATGAACTTTACCATGCTTTTGTGGTGGGGTACAAATGACTACTTCTTGACAACCCGCTATTTGAGCTGGAATGGCTAACATTAGAATCGTTGAAAATAAAGGTGCAGTACCCCCTGGGATGTAGAGCCCAACTCTTTCAATGGCACGCGTCTCTCTCCAACAAACGACACCCGGCATGGTCTCTACACTTGGAGTGTTTTGCAGTTGTTCTAAATGAAACCTATGGATGTTTTCTTTTGCTTGGTCAATAGCGGCTTTGAGCGCATCATCTAGCTCTGCCCTAGCCGATTCAATCTCTTCCGGTTTCACCCAGAGGTGTTCCAGGGTAATTCCGTCAAATTGAGATGTATACTCCTTAACTGCTTCATCCCCTTTATTTTCAACCTTTTGCATGATATCCCGTACAATCTCAGCTACATTTGTTGCTGGTGCATCCGGTCTCCTTGCGATTTCAGGCCACCGGTTCTGATCTGGTTTGTCATATATCGGAATAGAAAGTGACATCGTTACAGAACCATTTTTTCTATAGGCACTATTAAAATACCTTCCGCTCCCAGTGCCTTGAGCTGGTCAATAATTTGCCAAAATTTGGATTCATCCAAAACAGAGTGGATCGAACTCCAACCTTGCTCCGCAAGAGGCAAAACAGTGGGGCTTTTCATGCCCGGCAATAGATTTATAATGGCATCCACATTTTTATTGGGAGCATTGAGAAGCACGTACTTAAAACCTCGAGCCTTTAGTACAGACTCCATGCGAAACATCAACTGGTTAAGGATTTGAAGTTTCTTTTCATCCATATCCCGATTCCCGATAAGTACTGCTTCGGATTTCAATACAGTCTCTACCTCTTTCAACCCATTGCTAAGGAGGGTGCTCCCCGTACTAACAATATCCATGACCGCTTCTGCCAAGCCTATCCCTGGTGCGATCTCTACTGAACCTGAAATAGAATGAATCTCTGCCGTAATGTTATGCTTATCAAGAAATTTTTGAAGTATCACTGGGTACGAAGTAGCGATTCTCTTCTTATCAAAATAGGAGACTCCTTGATACGCTTCAGTACGAGGAATGGCTAGTGACATTCTGCATTTCGAAAATCCCAATCGCTTTATAAGATCAACCTCGCACGTATGTTCCAACAACACATTTTCACCAATAATTCCCAAATCTGCAACACCATCTTCAACGTATTGCGGAATATCATCATCACGAAGGAACAATACTTGTGCAGGAAAATTCTGGGCCGGAGTGACTAGCTTGCCTTTACCCTTACTGAATTTAACATCGCAGTCTTTCAACAGGGATAGAGATCCCTCACTCAACCTACCTGACTTTTGAATAGCAATTTTCAGCATTAGCTTACATTTTTCATTCTATAACTCGACACAAGCATCAAATTAAATATGAAGCGGCTTACCACATCATAGTGATAAGCCGCTTGTGTTATACCTTTTGCTACACAGTCACCTCATCACTTGCTGAGCAAGGAAGGATGATGATCATGTAGTCTTTGTAGTTTCATTCGATTTTACGCTTTCTCCAGGAGTCAAAGCTATGAAAATTTTCCAAGACATCAGCAAAGCCTTGGGGGGTTTTGGTAATTGAGAGACTTGGCCATTTTGGCGCCCACTATCAAAAATCGGGCACCTCTCCTAGCTCAGAATCCAACAATCGATACACGGTGGCCACTTTACCTACAAATTAATGCGGCAAGAAATATTTCCGTGCTCAATGGAATCTTAGTGGAGAAGTGCCCAAATTGAACAACAACATTAATAAACGCATAACTGGTGTGTACCTTCACACTCAGAAATGACTGAACAACAAACCAAAATCTTGGCTCCTCCAAAATTGAGCCCACTCCGAAAAATCACCATATCAAGAATGGCTCTTTTGGCGATCTTTTCATTTTTCTCAACTTGGGGATAATAAGGCATTACCCAATATTGAAAAAGTGCAAATCTCACCTGCCCGACTGCATCATTCAGACGGATCCAAAATAGTCTCATTTTGTGGAGATGATACTTTCCGGAGTGCACTCAAATTAGAAGTTCATCTATTCGCGGATGACCACGCGATCATCAACTTTGCGTGATTTCAGTAGTTTAATTTGGTTATATACCCAAATAAAGAACATAGTAGTTAACATAATTTTTAATGGCTCTCATGGTAAAAAAATAGTGAGTGATGTTTGGTCATTTATTCCAGTTAAGCAGTGACTTGCCTAAGAAGTATACTTGATCATGGTATAAAATAGTCGTAGGACACCTCAGAACTATACTTCCGGGCACTTGACTTTCACTCGTTTCCTCTGCGGTCTAATGAAGTCAAGGAAGTGCATTACTGAAAGTTCAGGACCTCCTACCCCATTACTGGCTTTCTGGAGATCCGAAATATTAAGGTCAAAGGAGAATGAAAATACTGTACGACGGAAATCATAGCGAAGTGAAGCGATCAGTGCATCGCGATTCAGCTCTCCATCTTTTATTGACCAGCGATACCATAATCCTGCGTAAAAGGCATATTCTGGCCTTAGATATGTTCTTGTCTCTCGCGTGATTTTCAAGAAAGTACCCATGTTAAACTCCCGATGTGGATCTTGATCAAAAAACAAGAAACTCGGCTTTAGTGTCACATACTGATTGAGACGAACGCTGGCACCACCATGCAAAATATATCGTGGTATCAGTGACGTTCCTGGTTGCGGCACATCTCTATTTCGATTAAAGGAAACAAAAGCCTGATTGAGATGGTAAATAGACCCTCCGAGGTAGGCAAAATCTTGTCTACGCAAAGGAACGAACCAAGCTGCCCCGAGATTCAGGTCATAATAGCTATTCCTACTCATAAAGTCCGGATTCTGCAAGAGGGGATCTTGGTCAAAAATGCGGATTTGAGAAAGATCCAATCGATTTTGCACAAATCCATTGGAGATGCCGACGGAAATAAAGTGGTCACCAATGCCATTAAGTGCTTTCAAATAAGACAGTGTAAAATTAGCTGAAGTTGTGCTGTAGTTGAGGTCACCGGCTTTATCAGAAGTAACTTGAATACCGGCACCCACATCATCTTGTAGGCCAAATCCTTGATTTAGCTTCATGTCGGCAGATCCCAGAAACGTTTGGAAACCGTTGGTAAACGACTGCCATTGGCTCCGATAGTTACCGATGAACCTCATGTCTCCATTGAACAAACCCGTCATCGCAGGGTTGATATACGTCGGAGATGCGTGGATGTGTGATAAGTGGATATCCTGTGCACCCAGTCGTGTTGCACTGTAGATAAAAAGGATGGCTATCACCAATAAAGTTTTGGCAATGTTAGCAATAGCAGCATCCGGTTCAACAAACATTTGCATACGCAAATGCAGCATAGGAGGGGTAAATTCAGAGTGGGGGGCACTCCGTCTTTCTTCAATAAATCTCATGGTTGGTTGTTTATATAAGTGTGTTCAAATATTTCGATTTAGTTATGTTCATATCCTGGGTTCCTATTATCTTATAACAGTTACATTTCCTACTAGTGTGGCCGTGCCGATTTCAGCACAATCTGCCTGAATGAGATACATATACACTCCTGGATTAACTGCCACACCTCGGATCGTGCCATCCCAGCCTCCATCTTCACCATGCGATTCAAATACAATTTCGCCCCATCTGTTGAAAATTTGAATCAGGATGATCTGTGCGTCTCCCTCATTGTTTACGATGAAGGCATCATTAAAGCCATCTCCATTGGGTGTAATGGCATTTGGTGCCTTAATGGCTCCGATATCACATGGATCACCTGATATTTCGACTAAGACTTCCGCTTCGGCTGAACAGCCGAATTCACTGTAGGCAGTAACTATGTAGGTAGTGTTCTCCTGGGGCTGTTGTAAAATCGATTCACAATTTGTACACAGCAGATCTTCTCCCAAATACCAGTCAATGGTAAAGGCTCCTTCAGCTGAGGCAGAGAGTGTAACAGATTCACCTAAGATTATTCTTTGGTCCTCGACAGTTACTAATTCGGGATTGGGTTCGACCACTACCGTAAATTCTGCTTTGGCAGTATCTCCTAAACAACCCGGTGTGCTTACTTCATAGATCGTAGTTATTGTCGGATTTGCTACTGGATTAGGGCAATCTGAACAAGAGAGGTCCTCTGTTGGAGACCAAGAGAGCGGTCCGATTAAACTACCAATAACTTGCAGATCAAGCTCAACCGACTCACCTTCGCATATGGTAACATCCGAACCTACTAGCTGCACTCCCGGCTGCACAATAACTTCATAGGTAATGACACTATCACATCCTTGAGTGCTTAAGAAAGTATCTCGTAAAATGACCTGATCTGAATAATAAATACCACCGATCAAGACACTATCACCTTCACAAATGGTGAAAGACTCTGATGATTCAATGGTAGTTACAACCTGCAGATCTAAAATGATAATGCTATCACAGCCTGCCGACGAAAGGACCGTGTCACGATAGATCCCACTTTCGGAGATGGTTGCTCCAGCAAACTGGTAAGACCCTCCTGTGCAGATCTGTACCTCCTGAGAATCGATGATCTCTGTTACCACATCTATCTGCAAATGGATAATACTATCGCATCCCTGCGATGACATCAGCAGCACATCGAACAGTCCGCTTTCTCCATAGCTAACCCCATTATATTCATAGGTGGCACCGTTACATAATGTCACTCTGATATCTTCTTCATAGCTCTCGACAACTTGGAGAGTCAATTCGACAATGCTGTCA
>JABDMH010000038.1 GCA_013001595.1 Saprospiraceae bacterium
GAGCCTGTGTATAAATTATTGGCTACCGACTGTGATCCCATTAATCCGATGCCGATCTATGCTAGTGGTGGTGTAAATCATAAATGGTATGAAGATGGCGCTTCACAACTTATTGAAGAGGCATTGCGATACAAAGAACAAGGATATACGACCTTTAAATTTCGCAACGGTACAGACTGGTCATACAGTGGCATGACCCTTAAGAAATACATCCCTATCCTGAGACGATTGCGGGAGGCCGTTGGGCCTGACTATAAATTGGTCATTGAAAAACATGGATGGTCTTTCGAAGAAATAACCGAACAATTATGTCCAGCTTTAGAAGATTTGAAATTTTACTGGTACGAAGAACCCATGAATCAGTGGGAAGAGGGGGCACTAGATAGACATCTGAAAATTAAGGAAGCTATGCCAAGTGTGATGATTTCTGGTGGAGAAAGATATACCAATCGATTCCAAATTCATCAGTGGATTGCGGAAGGTGCCTATGACATTATCCAGACCGATTGCAATTTTACAGGCATCAGCGAAAATTGGCATATTGCTCGTATGGCACACAAGTTTGGGAGGCTGCAATGTCCACACAATTGGCATGGCGGATTGACGACTATTGGCAACATTCATTTTATTGCAGGTTGTCCCAATGGACATATGTGCGAGATCAATCAGACCTTTAATCCCTTTAAGGAAGAAATCTTTAAGGAACCACTCACTGTGGTCGATGGATACATGACCTTGCCCGATAAACCAGGATTTGGGGTGGAGCTAATTGATGACCTGGCAAAAAAATATCCATGGACTCCCGGCTCTTATTTGAAGCCCAATCCTTTGTTCGAAGGATGATTTCGCTTAGGCTGAAAAGCTATTTAGACCTTTGGACGAGACAAGAGCTAACCCCTATTTGCGATAATCGTGATCAACAACCTCCTTTATGCCTTGCACATAGGAAGTAGGTGTCACCCTAAATCGTTGCTCAAACTTATCGCTGTTGAATACATAGTCGCGATCGTATTGATACATCATTTCTACCAATTCCTTCATGATGGGAACAAATAATCCGATGATGCGTACCAGCCATTTCGGTGCCGTCTGATATTTGGGTTCGGCATCAAATTCCTTAGCAATCATTTGTATCCATTCTTTTCCCGTCGGTGGATTTGGTGCGGTAGGTAGATGCCACACTTGATTATACGCATCTGGCGTGTTCCCAAGTAGGGCTGTGGCCATTCCGGCGTCGGGGGTGTAAGTAAAGGAATGTTTAAAATCTACCGATCCCATCCAATTGGCTTTTTTGCCAATAGACAATGGTTTAAAAACGGTTTCTGTTAAAACGCTGGTTTGCTCAATGCTAGGTCCATAAAAATCTGCTGATCTAGCAATCAGCGCGGTCAAATTTTCCCTTTCTATCTCATCAACAATTCGTTGCGCTACTTCCTGGCGAACGCGTCCTTTTTTACTAGGAGGATTAATCGGTGTCTGCTCATTCATACCATTAAGATGGCCTGAATCATACATGTAGATGTTGTCAAAAAAAACAAGCTTGCAATCATGCTCTTTGCATGCTTGAATTACATTTCTTATGAATGGAGGCCAGGAATTCCTCCAAATCTTCAAGTTATATGGAAATCCTACGGTGACATAGACAATGTCAGATCCCTCCACAGCTTTAAATACATCCTCCTCTTTTAATAAATCGGCCTGCATAAGCTGGTCAGTCTCATTTACTTTCTCAGGATGTCGGCTTACCAAGCGAATATCCTGGGTATACGCGGTCAAAGCTTTAGCAAGCTCAACACCAATTGCTCCTCCAGATCCTAGAATCGTCTGCATATCATAATCATATATAAAATATATAAATTAAACTAAACACGCCCTTTGCCCTCTGCTCTCTGCCCTCTACCCCTAGCCCTCACGTCAACGGCCCGGGATTGAATAGCGACAGGTCGTTGTGTAGACCCAACCGATCTGCGGCAACCTGTGTATTTCCACTTGCTACCTCGAGAATCAGCCGAAATAAATCCCAGCCTAGTTCTTCAAGTTCTTTTTGCTCAGTGATTATTCTTCCAGCATCAAAATCTATCAAGTCATACCAACGCTGGCTCAAGTCACTATTGGTCCCTATTTTGATCACGGGCACTGGAGCTAACCCATATGGTGTTCCCCTGCCTGTAACGAATAGATGTACATTCATACCTGCAGCAATTTGTAAAGTGCCGCACACAAAATCACTCGCCGGGGTGGCTACAAATTGCAGGCCCCTCTTTTCTATTTTTTCTCCCGGAGCCAACACATCAACGATGGGCATGCTGCCCGACTTAGCTACGGACCCCATCGCTTTTTCGATCACATTGGTCAGTCCGCCTGCTTTGTTACCGGGCGACGGATTGGCAGAGCGATCGGCACCACCTGCTCGAAGATAAGCATCATACCACTTCAATTCATGGATCAGTTTCTCGGCCACCAGCCTGTTAGAAGCGCGAGGCACCAATAGATGAGCTGCATCACGCACCTCCGTCACCTCAGAAAAGAAGGCAGTACCACCCGCTCTGACGATCAAGTCCGCGGCTTTGCCTACCACAGGATTGCCTGTTATTCCAGTAAAGGAATCACTACCACCACATTGCATGCCGACTACCAGGTCAGATGCAGGACAAGTCTCCCGCCTTCGCTTGTTTAAGACGGTCAGGAGTCTATCTGCCTTGTTCATCGCAGCTTGCACAATTTCAGAAAAACCGTGAAGATCTTTGTCCTGCATGTAAAGGACATCATGGTCGCGAGACTCTTGCTCAGTCAAAATTCTTTCAGGTCGAAGTTTTTCACATCCCAGCCCGAGCACCATCACTTCATTTCCAAAGTTCGGATTTCGATTGATGTTCATTAATGTGCGAATGGGAATAATCGCAGCTGGAGCATCAATGGCCACTCCACAGCCATAATGGTGGGTAATACCTACGACATCGTCAACATATGGATAATTGGGTAAGAGCTCCGCTTTTATCCTTTTTACCACCTGCTGTAAGGTGGCAGATACACATTGGACGCTGGATGAAATGGCCAATATATTTTTTGTGCCCACAGATCCATCTCGATTTCGGAAACCTGCAAAGGTGTAGCCTTCCAAGGGTGCTTCCTCAGTTATCTCGCCTGGTGTAAGAGGAATATCGTCAAGTACCGGAGCATCAGCTGGCGCAACATTACCGGTATGTACCCAGGAACCGGCCTGAATCGATCCACTGGCATAACCAATAATCGCACCATATCTGATCACGGAGGAGCCCTGTTTAAGATCAGCCAAACTTATCTTGTGCCCCATGGGAATGGGTTCTTTGACCAGGATATCATCGATGCGAGAGCCTGCTAGTAGGCCTGCTGGCTCGGTCACAATGCCTACATTATCATCCTCATGAATCTGGATAATCATGGTAAACCTTCATGAGAATCTTGTTGAAGCAGACTATTCATTAGACAAAAGGAAAGAGGTTAGAAAGAATCATGATGGCCACCAAACCTGATAGGCCCATCACGGTAAGCAAGTATGAAAAGAACTTAATGGTTTCTTGCTCCTCCATACCACTCATCTTAGTGATGATCCAGAAGGCACTGTCGTTCATCCATGGGAAAATCTTTGAGCCACATCCGATAACTAGGGCTAGATAAACTGGATGAAAAGCCATTCCTGACGCCGTAAATCCACTCATGACACCAATTGCTGTAACCATAGCAACGGTTGCAGATCCCTGTGCTGTCCGCACAGCCGCCGTAATAACAAATGCCAATGGCAGAATGGCCGTCTGATAAGACTGAGCCAATGACTCTACCTGGGACCCGATATTGGTTTGTTGCAGCATTTGACCAAAAGCACCTCCAGCAGACGTGATCAAAATTATGATACCCGCACTCACCAGGGATTCGTAAATAAATTTTTTAAACTGGTCCATGTCCTGCAGTTTGGACCACAATAGAAACATAGCGATGAGCGCAGAGAGGAGTAGCGCAATATTGCTGTTTCCCAGCATGGTGAAGAGCCCCAATATGTTTTGTTCAAATGTGCTCAGAGCAGCCTTCTCGGCAAAGGCAAGATTGAGGATGGTATTGCCTGCAATCAACAAAATCGGTAGGATAATCGGTAGCAGTGATAGCCCGAGTGAAGGAAGCTCTTCAGGCTTCTTCTCAGAAAAACGCTGCAGCTCTTCGACATCAATATCTTCAGTATCACGCATGGGAAGGTCCCATTTCCTATTAGCCCATAGCGCGTAACCATATCCAGCCAACACAGTTATGGCGCCAATGACCAAACCTCCAATGATCATCGCCCCCAAATCAATACCCATTTCTTCTGCAACGAACAGTGGCCCGGGAGTTGGAGGGATGAGTGAATGAGCCATCACGCCACCGGCGATAATGGTCATCAGATATAGACTAAACTTCTTAGGATCTCTAACACTGATCGATTTTACCAGTGGAATCATCAAGTAAAAGACAGTATCAAAAAATACGGGAATGGCAAGTGTGAAACTGCTCGTTAGAAAGGCAAAAGAGGTATTCTTTTTACCAAATAGAGATACCAAGCTCCGAATGATGCGCTCAGCACCACCACTGCGCATCAAGGCGGTACCGATGATCGAAGCCAGCGCAATCACCATTCCGATTTTGCCGGCCGTGTTTCCAAATGCGTTGGATATACGTTTACCCAACGTCTCATTTGCCATCGATTGTGCCGCTCCATCTGACATCCCTTTAGAAAGTGCGAATTCATAAATGTGCTCTGGAGTGGTCAATAGACCAGTGACCGTTGCTGCAAGCAGCAGAGAAATCACCGCATGCAACTTTAATACAATGATGCTGAACAGCACCACCACGACACCTACGCAAATGATAAAAATTGGATCCACAGTTTTTCGTTTTAAGTTGTCTAGCTGAATGGTCCTGGATTGGCTGACAGAACCGAGGTCATGCTAAAGATAATAAAGCAGATTGCTTTTGGTAAACCAGTGGGCCAAAGTAAAAATTTGCTGTAATTAGATTTTTCGATACAAAATCCCCAAGAATAGATGACACTCAGGAGGTTGTTATGGACACACTTCTTCCAGCATCCGCCCCCTGAGGTAATTCTATCGGAATGGATTTTTGCACGCTATTGTTGATCATGAATTTCACCCGAATATCATCCAGCTTGCAGCTGGGATCACTCACTGTAATTATATGTTCTTTCATTTGATACATGAGTAAGCAAGGTTTATCGACCGAAATGATGGTGCCGCCTATCTTACTAGATCCAGCCTTATGAAATACCAACTCCACAAGACCAAGTCCCTTGTGATATATTGCCTGAAGCGCATTGGAATTATCTATAATTTCGATGGCGTCGTTCATTGGCCCTTTCAGCTCATCCACACCTAGCCCAGGAATCACCATGTAAGCGTATTCCTCCCCTTCAGGTTTGACCCCATGGTCAAACCACAATGAAAACACCTGTGGTCTGTAGATTGTGTCTTTACCCAAGCCATAAATTTTATTCAAGTTACCTACTTGTTCTTTTGTTTGCACATGAATTTTGCTTCCCTGGAGCATTAGATAGGCAATGCTGTCATGCCATATCCAAGCTTCTTTGTCTACTACCTGGCTACTATCCTTCAAAGAAACTCCATCCAGATAAACCGGACCGTGGAGATGGCATTGATTCACTCCTGTGACGATGTTTGCTGTATGTGTGGAAGAAATGCCAGCACCCAATGCAACCCACCTATCTCCAAACCAAAACCAAGATTTTTTTGCTTCAGTGTCACTAATCTGTAAGTCCATGACAGATATACCATACGTACCATCCGAAACACCCCCCACGAAAGTCGTTTGCTGAGTGATCTTGCCCTTGCTCGGAAATGCCTGGTGGGGACTGGTTACTCCGGGTAGTCTGGCCCAGTCCCATGCGGGGAAAATGCCAACGTATTCATCCCCTCGCTGATAAATATAGGTCAACCCAAAAGGTAAATAATAGCCATAAAGATTTTCAGTATTTACGTCCATTTCCATACCTATCGTCCGCTCAGAACACATCTTGAGGGAAGTAAAATAGTGCTGCGCATATTGGACTGTGTAATCCGACCTCCAAAAGTGTCGATGCCCTTCAACCTCCTGTGGAAGGCTGCTTATAATACGTTTCTTTGAAGTAGAATATGCCTCAGCGCTCGCTGGATCAGCCTTGATCAAGTCATCCAGCACAGTCAGCTGACTGTCTCCATCTAATTTGAAACCATTCTTCCTACCCACCCGTCTACCCCTAGTATTATAGTCGAGGGTGCCACGCCATATCATCCACCGTGTACCGTCCAAATAGTATCTTCTTAGTACACCAATTGCTTCATTGCCAAAGGCGAATCGAGTATCGCGTACCAAAGAAGCTAACCAAATGGTCTCTCGAAGAAAATTATGTCCATAGCTTCCATTGTAAAGAAATGCTCCGTGCTGATGAAAACTGTAGTCTGGTTGAATCCCCTCTACAGTAGTCACTTTAACCTGCTGCATGATACCCGCGACCCCATCACGGATGAGCTGAGGATCTTTTTCGATTACACCGCGATACAATACCGAAACTGAAAGCAGTGTCCTATTGGACCCTGTCATGGAAGGTTCTAAGGTGAGATCGTTGGTCATCTTTTGCATCAGTTCTTGACTGATGTGATCTTGCATAAGCAATGCAATCACATTGAAATAGATTTGCTTCGCGATATCATTTTTGTACCAATTTCTGCATGTAGGATTAACTTCATACCAATATTGGATCGCCCTAGATATATCTGTAAGCAACACCCGATCCTGATATAAATCATCTGACTTATTGTGGAAGGCATAGGACATCACCAGAATTCGATCAAGTGCCTGAAGAGGATCCCAAAAATTGTCAGTATCCAAATAATCCACATCCGACCAGCCGCCATCCCCATCCATCGATTGTTGATACTTGCTAGCCATGCGAAAGTCTGTTGGCGTGTATCTCCTGGTTCGTGGAATGAAACTTTGGTTAATCAAAATGTCACTAATCATCCTGCTCCTAAGCACCTCCACATCACCATATGTACCATCACTAGTATTAGACAAAGGAGAACCTAATAGGGAAAGGATTGCCAAAACAAAAGCCAGCGTGCAAACTTTAATTGAAATCATATGTATTATCTGTCAGTCCGCTAAGTGCAAGATGAAGGGTCTTCATCTCTGCTTAGAAGTTCTGCTTCGGAGCCTCGTCTTAACCTGATCAATACTTGTATAGTGTACTACTTCGTATAGGCAATCCTTCGAGAAGCCTTGCGCATCAAAATATTGATGAGGTCTTCCGTTGAGCTTCCTACTGAGCCAGAGATACTCTTATTATAATTCACCAGAAGGTCACCATCTTCGGCATTGTAAATAAACAAATTGATGACCGCTTTATTGGTGTTTCCCCAAAAACCTAAGATAGCTCCCAAGGCGATCGATGCTCCCTCAGACATGGGCTTATTGGTTTCAAAGGTGCCCATGACCACTGCATCCACTTCCAATATCTTGGCTATTTCTGCCGGTTCATATTCTTCGTAGTTGTCTGGGTTGATGCCAGCCTTTTTCAGTTTGGCATTCGTTGAGGCAATACTTTGTACTTCCACCGTCAATGAACCCCTCTTTTCCCTTTTTAAGAACCAAGAATACATGCCAGACTGGATGGATTCACCTTCTGCAACTTCCATCCGATCCAACTGCTCTGGAGTGATGTCTTTCATCTGTTTGGGCCGCAGCGTGACTGTGGTCTTGAAGGGAATGATGCCAATCTCCTTATGATTTCTCGCAATGCGATCAAACTTCGGATTCTCATAAAGGTGGGTTTGAGCAATGACCTGGCTGGCTAAAAACAAAAGGATGGCAAGGGAAAATATTTTCATTATTGATGGTTTAAACTTGGCTAAAGATATTAGAAATAATAACATATGATTTTCAAGGATGCCATTATCTATTGATATACCAGATCATGTCCAATGCTGTGCCATTCTTTTCTGTTATTTCTGTCTTTTAACCTGCATATGAGTAGGAATTAATTGCTAAACCCCCTATTTTGCTTGATCAAATACACTTTGAAGATGCAAGGAGCCTACTATTACGGTGATAAAACCTTTAAAATCGGTGAATGCAGACCTACTGCACCGGGTGATGATGAAGTGAGATTGGATGTGGCCTTCTGCGGTGTATGTGGCACCGATGTACACATTTATCACGGAGTGATGGATAAGCGTATTGGTCCGCCCCAAATCATTGGTCATGAGGCGTCTGCGGTAGTCAGTGAAATTGGTTCAGCAGTGGAAAATGTCAAGGTTGGGGATCGTGTTTCTATACGACCATTGAGATTCGGTGCGCAACACCCTTTCGATAAGGGTAATCCGCACATTGGCAAACATTTACAATTTATTGGAATAGATAGCCCCGGCGCCTTTCAGCAGAGTTGGACGGTTCCTGGCTACACTTGCCATCATCTTCCGGAGACTTTATCCCTTGAGTTGGGTGCGCTTATTGAGCCATTGGCAGTAGCATGTCACGATGTGCGAAGGGGAAGAGTTCGCTCCGGCGAGCGAGTTTTAGTGATGGGCGGTGGTCCTATCGGAGTATTGATTGCGTTTGTGCTTCGGGAAAAGGGCGCTTCCGTGATGGTATCTGAAGTAAATGAAGCGCGATTGCAAATGCTCAAAAAGTGGAATTTTGAGACGGTCAATCCAATAACAGAAAATCTAGTAGACCGGGTAAGTGCATTTACAAAAGGTGCGATGGTCGATGCCGTATTTGAAGTCTCTGGCTCAGCAGCGGCAGCAAAATCTATGACCGATCTACTTTGTGCCAGAGGGCGCATTATTATGGTTGCCATACACGGCAATGGGCCACAACCCATTGATCTATTCAAGTTTTTTTGGTCAGAGCTCGAACTGATCGGTGCTCGACTTTATGAAGAAGAAGATTATGAAGAAGCCATCGCCCTAGCAGATGCCGGTAATATTCCATTGCAAGAACTTATCACCAGCATCAGGTCGCTGTCAGAAATCCAGGGCGTTTTTGAGGAGATTGATGATAATCCAGATGGTCTTAAATATTTAATTAATTGCCAAGAATAGTACTCATAGTGCATTGTAACAATCAAATTAAACATATCAATTGACTGCTTTTGATACTACTCATCTGAATGTTACAGTCCACTAGCAAAGCAAATATTCACCACTACAAATTTATTTACCATGAGTGTTCTAGATCAATTTAGTTTACAGGGCAAAACCGCTTTAGTCACTGGATGCAAACGAGGCATTGGAAAAGCAATGGCCATCGGACTTGCTGAAGCAGGGGCAGATATCATTGGGGTATCTGCATCTCTGGAAGAATCAGGCAGTGAGATCTCCAAAGCGGTTGAAGACCTCGGTCGCAAGTTCACCGCATATCGTTGTGATTTTTCACATCGCCAAGCATTGCATGCCTTTATCAAACAAGTCAAAGACAATCATCCGGTTATTGATATCCTTGTCAATAATGCTGGAACCATCCTCAGGGCACCGGCAGCAGAACACTCAGATGAGTACTGGGACAAGGTTATTGAGGTGAATCAGACTGCACAGTTCATTTTGACGAGAGAATTCGGAAAATCTATGTTGGGCCGTGGACAGGGCAAAGTAATATTCACAGCCTCACTGCTTACCTTCCAGGGAGGAATCACCGTACCAGGTTATGCAGCCAGTAAAGGTGCCATCGGACAAATGACCATGGCTTTCTCCAATGAATGGGCAGGCAAAGGCATTCAGGTCAATGCCATAGCTCCAGGATACATAGCCACCGACAATACGGAAGCACTACAAAAAAACCCTGAACGAAATGCGTCCATTCTTGAACGTATTCCTGCCGGTAGGTGGGGAGTACCTGACGATTTCAAAGGCATTACCGTATTCTTAGCCTCGGCAGCATCTGACTATGTCACCGGTTCTATTTATTTGGTAGATGGTGGATGGATGGGAAGATAAACTTCGACCATTACTCTTCGGCAATGGTCTTGACCATCACATCCGCTCGCTCGAATAATCCAGGCTTAAATTGTAACCCCAATCCAGGAGTATCGGGAGGACGTACAGACCCATCCACGACTTTTGGAACATTATCAAAAAAGTACGGATACCGCTCCTTCCAATTTGGGTATACACTTTCTACGTAAAACAGGTTTGATATGGCTGCTGCCAGTTGAATGGATGCATACCAGAGTATGGGACCTCCCGCAGTGTGCATCATTGTAGGTATAAAGTGCGTATTTGCCATATCTGAGATCTTCTTGCCCTCAGAAATACCGCCGCACCAGGTTAGGTCGTACATCACTATCCCTCCGATGTCCGCTTCGATAAAATCACGAAAATCAAAGCGAGTAGCCCATCGCTCACTGTTGGCAAGAGGAATCGAGGTATGTTGGGTAATGGCACGATATGCCTCGGCATTGTGTTGAAGCAGTAGGTCTTCAAGGAATAGAATGTTGAAAGGTTCAAGGGCTGAGGCAATTCGGATGGCGCTTGGAATATTCCACCAACTGTGAAATTCACAGCCGATGTCCAATCGGTCTCCAACTGTGTCCTGTACCTTCCTAATCCAATCAAGGCCTTCCTGAATTTGGGCTTGCGAGATGTATTCGCCATTGTTCTCTCTAGCAGCCTTATCAAAAGGACAGAATTTAATGGCCGTAATGCCCTGATCTACCAAAAAACTTGCAATAGCAGGCATATCATCTTCAAGGCGCCAACCATTGATATGTCGCGCATTGGTATACGTATTGTATACCCGAATTGATTTATTAGCCGAACCTCCCATTAACTGATAAATTGGCAGTCCACTTACCTGACCTAGTATATCCCATTGCGCAATATTGATAGCAGAAAGTGCCCGCATTTCTGCACCACCCGTTACATGGTAGGCGGTCTGCCTAAAAATTCTTGACCATGTCTGTTCGATCTCCAATGGATTTGTGCCCAGTAGTTTTCCCGCCCAGCTGTGCCACTGCAAATCTGCTACGGCAGCTTCGCTGGCTTCATTGAAAGGGTACGTCTCTCCGGTTCCAATAATTCCTTGATTGGTATGCAACCTCACCCACATCCATTGTATGCCACGTCCGGCTATTTTGATCTTATTGGAGAATCGCACCGTCTCAATCTTGGTGATCCGCAAGGGTTCAAGATCCTGGGCAGACCCAACCAATGTACTTAGTTTTGGACCAAAAAGACTTAAGGCGCTCATGGCTCCGACATTTATAAAAGCTCTTCTTTTCATCATTTCCTTCATAGGTTTACCCTAAAGTATGCTCAATACCGCAATTTATAGTCATTGCACATACGGACTCGAACTAGGCACTGCAGTTTCTATCCTATCTTTGCTTTATGCCGAATAAGTCCTGGTACCTCGATTGGAGTAACCAACACCCTAAGCTTCCCGTATTCTTTCTCCCAGCTTGGTTGGACGCTACCTGCGGAGCTGATCAATGGGATGTCTGTGTAACACGGCACAATAGTGGAACCGTACTGGGAGTGCTCCCCTATCACCTGTCTAAATATAAGATGATCCAGGTTGTCAAAATGCCAAAACTAACCCCATACCTAGGCCCTTGGATAAATATCCCACCATCTCCCAATACCTACAAATGGGAAAGAAGATATGTGAAAGTGTGCAAAGACTTAATAAACCAATTACCTAACGTCGCCTTTACACACATGCTTTGTCATCCTTCCTTTTCCAATTCACTTCCTTTCCAATGGAAACAATTCACTGCCTCTACACGCTACACTTTTCGATTCAATATTGACGATCAAGAGCCATTATCCATAGCAACCGTGGACAATAGTGTCCGGCACAATATTGAAATGGCCACAAAGCAATTGTCAATCCAAGAATCCGGGGAGGCAGGTCCGCTCTACGAGCTCATAGAAAAAACGTTTGTCAGCAAAAAAGAACCTGTACCTTTCTCATTTGAGTACTTAACCGGTATAAATCAGATGCTGGTAGAGCTGGATAAAAAAAGAATTTTTGTGGCAGAAGATGCAAATGGAAAATTGTATGCTGCAGTTTATATTGTTTTTGACCAGGATACTGCATACTGCTTGCTTATTGGGTCTGATCCGAAGTTGAGAAGAAATGGTGCTGTCCAGTATCTTTTGTGGCATGCGATAAGTTGGGCACATCAACGCAGATTGAATTTTGACTTCGAAGGTAGCATGTTGCCATCCATCTATCATTCCTTCCAAGATTTCAACCCTACCTTGATTCCGTATTATGAACTTAGCAGGGGAAAAAATGCCATTTTCACCATACTAGGTCAAACAATGCGAAAACGCATCTAATTTTCAGGTATGCGAATTTCTATTCATGCTGACCCGAATATCCACATCACCAGACTGGAGTACATAGTACTCTATTTAAATCATCATCCTTATGCCCAGAACAACGTCTCATTTACAATAAACCAGCAAACAGCAGATGTTCACCTCCACTATGGCAACCCCATAGTAAATGCTGAAAATCCTTCATTACACGCTACTATACCCACTCAAAATTGGCTGCTTGCCGAATCAGATACGAACCAATCTTTTTGGGCACTATATGCCAACCAGTATGACTTTGAAGAAATGCAAGTCTATTCTGTGGAAACTTCAAAAAAAAGACCACAGTCAATTATTGAAAATAATAAATATGGATTCGACCTCTTCGAAACCCTATTTTTTCATCTTACTCGTTTTGAAGAAGCTTATGCTCAAAAGGATCAGCAGGACAGACATGGCTACTTGCTGGAAGACCATCATTTTCTTATAAGACATGGATTACATCGCTCACCGGTCGTAGACCACCTTGTTGAAACATTACTTAGATCAATTGGAATCAATATCCACCATTGCGGACAAAGAACCCTTAGTCATGATTTAGATGCCATCTGGAAATATCCAAATCTGCTTAAAGGAATTAAAGCCTTTTTGAAGACAGCTGCCGCACCTACCCGAGATCCAACAGTGAGTAAAGTCTTGCAACAATATCTAAAGGTGAAAAACAAAACCTTACCTGATCCCTATGACACTTTCGACTGGCTCCTTTCCACACCCAACCATTTTGACAAATACCTATTTATAATGGCTGGTGGACAAACCAAGTATGAAGGCCACTACAATCTGACCTCAAACAAGCTTAACGAAATTGTAAAAACAGCAGATGGTTCCGGCTACACTTTGGGCCTGCATCCCAGCTATGCAGCCTATACCGATATTGAAAAATTATCAACTGAAAAAAAAGAACTAGAAAAATATCTAAATGCTGAAATCAGAGATAGTCGCCAACACTGGTTGCATTTTGATGTATTGGAAACACCTCTTCTTCTAGAGCACGTAGGCATATCTTTCGATCACACCATTGGGTATCAAAACAAAGTAGGATTTAGATCGGGTACAGGCTTCTCGTATCCGTGGTACAACCTGAAAGAAGAGAGAACACTAAATTTGTGGGAAAAGCCCTTTGCATTGATGGATACCGCACTTGTATCCGAGACAAAGGGGCATGCGGATCGCATGCATGAGATTGTGCGTGAAGTAATAGACACGATCGGAAAAAAGACTGACTTTACCTTTAATTTTCATAACAGCTCCTTTGATCCACTCAGGTTGGGAGGTCCAGAACTATTAAAAATATATGAGCAGTTTATCAAGGAAAAAACTCGGTCTTTGTCATAATACGCTGGTTCTAATGCCGTAGTTTCTTCTTGTTTTCCACCTCAATTTGAAGCGCAGCCCTCCAGGCTGCATTTTGATCATCGTTTAACCAGGGGCGAAGCCCCTGGTATATCGCACCTACTTCTTAGCAGCCTGAAGGGCTGCACTTCATTTGCAGATTAAGATCTCCAAAAGCATGCTGGTGTCACCTCCTCTCGCCATTTCAGAGGGCTACTTCCGGATCGGGAAGTGATGACCCTAGC
>JABDMH010000044.1 GCA_013001595.1 Saprospiraceae bacterium
GCAAAACTTTGACGTATTGCCTTTCCCTCAAAATTTCAGTTCCTTTTGGAATTTCCTCGATTGATGACTCCCTGAGTATCTTGTCGCCCAAATCTGGTTTCAAAAAAGATAATATTTTCTTGTCAAATGGCATCATGTATAGGCAGCAGATAAAACAGCATTAGCGGATCCTTTTCCAGTTGTCGCGGGACAGAACTTGTTGTCTAAACTTACCATTTATCTCGTCTTTCACATAGGTATCATAGACATTAGATGCCAAAAACATTCATGTTCATCAAACATGGACCGTAAGGGCGATATCATCTAAAAATCATAACGAGCTCGCCTAATAGAAAACCAACTACCAGGGCAATAATACCAAGTACCAATACACGACCACCAGCCTTAAACCAAGAGACGTTAGAATATCTGGTGACAACTGCACCAATCCCAAATAAACCCGTTAAGGTTATCAGAATAGATATGAGCATGGCACGTTGAATAGGTAGCACCAAGTATGGGACAAGCGGCAAAAGTCCACCTGTGATGTATGAAGTGAACATTAAAAGACTGTTAGTAAAAGCATCCTTTGGGGATGCGTGTGTGATCAGCAGTTCTCGGTGAGTCATTTCGTTAAGCATTAAACCAGGATCCTTTGAGGCGGCATCCGACATGTCCCTTGCCAGATCAGCAGGCCATCCATCCCTAATGAACATCTGCAAAAGCTCTTCTTTTTCCTGTTCTGGAAAATCAGCTATCTCCTCCTTTTCTTCTGCGATCCTTCTTTGATTGACCTCGTATTCCGATCGGTTGGAAATGTAGGAGCCAATTGACATTGATATAGACTCTACAGCAATAATGACCGTACCTGACAGGATAACGGTATACTGGTCCTGACTTCCAATTGCAATCCCGGTAATTGCACCCAAAGTTGAGACCATGCCGTCCTCCATGCCAAAAACAACTTCCCGAATTCTGGAGCCAATGGAGGTACTCCGATGATGCTCATATCTAGTCATTCGTCCACACGAGTTATTTGCTTACGGCCGTATGGTATTTTCAATTCGTATGACAGCCTTTGAACGACCAAGCAAAGTTGGAAGTTAAAGGTTTTCGGGCAATGTATGCCAAGTTAGCGCAAAAGGCCAAGCTTGGTCGCTTATCAGATTCGACATTGTCCAATTACGGTCGATGTATTGCCAAGATCAGTGTACATTTCATGTGTCCAGCGCATGATATGGAAGAAGAGCAGATCAATGGCTATTTACAATTCTTGGTCACAGAAGTCTGAGAATGGACAGTTCGGCAGTCAAATTCAGGTTCACTTTCAGCACCATGACACATGCCGGATGAGCTTTTGCTATCTCTCGTGGCCCATGTTCAACACTTTCTAATTACCTTGTTGACGTTCCGACTGTGTTATTAACTTAGCTTTCCGTACTCATTAATCAATCGCAGAAGAATCTATGTCATTAAAAAGACCGCCATTTTCTTCAGAATATATTAGTTGCAACTCAGAATCTCGTTGTTACAATATTCAACAAATTGGACAAAGGTTCCCAAGTCAAAAATATCATGGCACACTTCCAGGATTCATTTCTTTGCTGTTCACAAGTTCACTGGAGAATCGTGCGAACAGGATTAACAGTTTCTTGGAGATCTATGAGAGATAACGATGAGCACACCCGGCTGTGCCGACGAAGGAGGTATGCCGTGGTCGTGCAATGTTAGTCACAGTCTCCCTCCTTCGTATTTGAATTTATTCTTAACCTTTTTAGATTGAGTTCTTCTGTCCTTCCTATTATGCTTAATATCATTTTCAACCTTCCTCGTCACCAAATTCCACCAGATTGATGCTTCAATGACCCCGCTAGAATGTTCTTCAAGTCTATACAAGATAGCCAAACCCGGATTTTCCTTGTCATTTACAATTCTTGAAAATTTGGTCTCATGAATACTTATATCCTTTGCCAATTCCCTTCTCTTCAAACCAAAGATTTGAAGATATTTTTTTAAATATTTACCGAAAGAGTGATCGGGATCAAATATTCCAAGATCTAAGTAATCAGTAATTTCATATTTAATTCTAAGGAGCTCAGCATAGATCCTGCTGGCCTCCCCAATTTCATTTAATCTCTTAAAACGCATTAATTTCAAAGCATTATCTGCAGCGAGTTTTTCTTCCTCAGAAAGTCCATGTCGAGGAAGCGATACATGGTCGTGGTTAATTTCATTTTGCATCTTCTAAATACTTTTTGATTAATAATTCACTTCTTTCCATGTCCACTGCCAGGTGTCTGCCATATTGCTCAAAGCCATACCTTGTCTCATAGTGTTCGATAAGTCGTGTCTTAGGAATCAAAGATACGAAGCCAAAAAATCCCATCTTGAATGACATCTTACAGGCAGAGGCGATTAGAATCCCAGCCACATTCTCAAATCTCCTTTGCCTCCCCACATTTTCCTTTGACAGCTCCAATAATCTAATCTCCAATCTAAGTTCCACAGGAATCAGGTCGATCGACATTAATCCCAAGATTTCGTTAGTGGACAAGATTTCAAGTCTAAAGATCGTGAATGAAGATTCGGACACCCAATCAAATTCGAACCTACTTTCATCCAGTTGCTCCACTTCTTCGCTAGTGCATTGTAAGACACTCGCTTTAAGCTTCTCACCTGTTTTTGAATTTTCTATGACCACTCTTAAAGGTAAGTAACTTTATGTTTATTGTCAAGTAACTTAATTCTCAATTGGATTGTGACTAACACCTGTGTATCTACCTCCCCTATTAGAGTGGCAGATGCATCGCTTATGTCTACACAAGGTAAAATTCTTGTTGAAAGAATCCAAGGTCTTCGGATCCCTGTACAGCAGGGGATGTGCCGCATTCCATCGTAGGAACATCATGCTCAAACCAGTTGCTACTTGCAAACATTTGCAATCGCATACAAACGTTTGGTGTTTTTAAGACTACCAGCGCGACAAAGATCAGCACTGCTCATGCCACACGCTACAACTGTCCAAAATATGATGCCCCATGCTTTATAACACACCACCTGACCATCATCGAGACATGGATACCTGAGCAAGACAAGAGAAGAAAGTGCTGTAGGTGAAGTCGAACCCCCTCAAATTAGAATACACGCCTTTGATTTCCTGCGGCAGGCTCGGTCTGAAGTTCGGCAGGCTCACTTTGTTGGCTTCGGAAGGTTCGACGTAAAGTCAATGATGAATTCCGGTTTTCATTTGCCTTGGAGCAATGCCACATCACCCTGATTTCATAGCATGCCGGGACGTCTGATCGAAGAGGGGCTTCTGGTACGGACTAAATCTCAAAATGTTAACGACTATATAATAGCACGGGTGTTATTCAGCTGATCATGATCACTTATTCCATTGCCCATTATCATTTTTAATATCTGGATCTTGAACTACTTTGGTGCTTAAATCTTCCGAATTATCGGCAGCTAACGCCGTATCTGCTAACGAGCGGTACTGATGGGGGCGGACAGCCATAAGCTCCTGATAACACAAAATTTTGATCGAAAATGAGCCAGTTAAAGACAAAGGAAAATGACGCCAAGCAGGTGTTTAGGAAATTAGGAACGGTGGTTGCAAACGCCTAGTAGATACAATTGCCTAAGCAAGATTACTGGTAACATAAGTCTATTGACCCACTATGAAGTCGGTCCTAACTCAAAAATTGGTTATTATGCCACGCTCCCGCCAGCTTGCTGCCATCATGTTCACAGATATACAGGGATATACGGCTCTTATGCAGCAAAATGAGGATAGCGCCATCGCCATAAGAGAGAAGCACCGATGTATATTCAATTCCACCACAGAGAAACACAAGGGCAAGATTCTTCAATACTATGGCGATGGTACCTTAAGTATTTTCGATAGTGCCATTGATGCGGTACACTGTGGGATCGAAATGCAGTTGGGATTTCAACAAGCCGACCTACCGGTGCGAATTGGTATTCACACCGGCGACATCATTTTCAGCGATGAGGAGATCATTGGAGATGGGGTAAATGTTGCCTCGCGCATTGAATCCTTGGCGATGCCAGGCAGTGTCTTCGTTTCGGACAAAGTCTACGACGAGATCAAAAATCAAGAATCGATCGAGACTTCGCTGCTGCAGACATTTAAATTGAAGAATGTCGAAAAACCCATTACCGTCTATGCCATTTCTAATGTTGGCCTGATCGTACCAAAACGAGCAGACATTGAGGGCAAAACGGAAAAGACTGGTCCGTCGGATCAAGCAGAAAAATCAATAGCCGTGCTGCCATTTGTAAATATGAGCAGTGATCCTGAACAGGAATACTTCAGTGACGGTATCACCGAAGAAATCATCAACGCGCTATGTCAAATAGAAGGCCTGAAAGTGACCGGCCGTACATCGTGTTTTTCATTTAAAGGAAAAGATGAGAAGCTAAGCAAAATTGGTAAAAAACTTCATGTGAAAACCATCATGGAAGGCAGTGTTCGGAAGGCAGGAAACCGACTCAGAATTACCATTCAATTGATTAACGTTGCTAATGAATATCATATCTGGTCGGAAACCTACGACCGAGAACTGCATGATATCTTTGCCCTGCAAGATGAAATCTCCACAAAGGTTGCAGAACGCATGAAAATCACCCTAGCCGGTGATCAAGATGCAGGATTGGCCCAAAAGCCTACTACTTCCCTGGAAGCTTATGAGATGTTGCTGAAGGGACGATATTTTCGCCAACAAGGCGTAGAAGGATTTGACAAAGCCAAGGAGTGCTTTCAAAAAGCCATTGACCTTGATCGGGACTATGCACAAGCATATGGAGAACTAGCAATCCTGTATTCGCTACTATGCATTCATAAATTCATCCCAACAGAGCAAGGCTTTAACCAGATGGTTGCCTTATCCAATGAAGCCCTCTCCCTTGATCCATCAATACCCAACAGCCATATCGGCCTTGCCTCCTATTACTTTTGGTACGCTTGGGATTGGGAAAATGCACTAATAGAATATGAAAAGGAATTAGAATTGGGTGCTCCCACCACTATGTTTTATCCGGAATACCTAGCCTATTTATACGGCGATTTTGAAAAAGCCATCACAGAGGCCAAATCAATTGTAGCATCAGATCCTTTGAATATCAACTTACTACGGCCCTTCGCCAAGATTTGCTCGCTGGCGCAACGACAGGATGATGCACGGACGATCCTACATAAAATATTAGAATTAAATCCTCAAGACAGTGAAGCACACAGACTCCAAGGAGAATCCCATCTCTATGATGGAAATATCAAGCAATCGTTGATTGAATTCCGGAAAGCGGAAGAAATCTCACAAGGGAAAGGATTTGCCCTTACAGATATGATTATCGCTTTGGTTTTGTCCGGTGAAAAGAAAGAAGCGGAGAGGCTGTTTACCGACCTTCGTAAGAGATACGATTCCAACACAGCCTTTGCTTTTGAAATCGGATATATCTACCACTGTTTTGGTGAAAATGACAAGTTGTTTGAATGGCTGGAGCGGGCGTACGAAAATCAAGAGTTTTGGCTGGTTTCCTTGAAAGTAGACCCCGCATGGGATGATGTGCGTGAGGATCCGCGTTTTCAGCAACTGTATAATAAGATGAATTTCCCGAAATAGGGCGTAGAAGGGTAAGCGTTCGGGGAGCTACCACTTTAGAAACGGGTAGTCTTTAATAGGAATAAGTAGATTGATTTGATTGATGGGATGTTCACTGATCCTGGTGTATACATCCTGCAACCATTCAAAGGGGTTTAATCCATTCATTTTACAAGTAGCAAAGAAGGAGTAGAATATAGCGGCATGGTGTGCCCCTCTGTCTGATCCAGCAAACAGATAATTTTTTCGGCCAAGGGCCAACGGTCGTATTTGATTTTCAATTAAGTTATTATCGGGTCTTAAATGTCCAGCGTCAATATATTTAGTTAAGCCCTTCCATCTCTTTAGCATGTACCGGATTGCCCGTTGCATGGGATTGGGTGGATCACTATGCACTAGATTTTCTTCCAACCAATTTTTAATATCATCGAGTATGGGTTGGGCATGTGTTTGCCTGGCGTATAAGATTGTTTCAGTTGTCTGCCCTTTAGTCGATCTTTCAATTTTATAAAGTTGTTGGATCTTTGCCAACATCTGCTGGGCTTTAACTCGATCATAATCCAGGGCTTTTTCAAAATATCGCCTGCTGTGCACCAGGCAATGCATTAAGTGCATGTCCTGTTTTTTATCGAGGTCCTCATAAGACACATTGCCATCCACTTGAAGATGACCTTTGAATGATTGAAGGGAAGAAAGTAGATTTATTTTCTCCTTGGTCTTTATATATTCCATGATGGTAATGCACTCTTGGGGTGCGACTTTTACAAGCATGCACCCCTTAAGAGCTTTACTATCCTTTTGATCCTTGTGCAATACGGGAATACTAGACTCATCCGCCATCAGATAGTTACTATTCATAGCCATGGATGTCATTGCTTCGTAGAGAGGCTCTAAGAGTTCAGCGCCTTTTCGTATGATACCACACATGGTAGAGCGAGACAGATCAATGGACTGTCTATTCCATATTTTGCTTTGCCGATACAATGGTTGTACCGTTTTCTTTACATATAGTTTAGCCGGTGTCAAAGCTAATTTTTCCTGGATGGCCTCACCCATTTTTTGCATCGCATTCACATTTACTTCGGGCTCCATGATGGTCACCACTCGTTCCAGATGTTCGGGTAATTTAGTCCGTTTTGGTTTGCGTTTTACTTTCTTGCGTTTATAGGAGATTTGCTCTTCATGCACTTCGGCTAATTGACGCTGCAGTGTAGTAAATAATTCTAGCTGCTCTGCGGTGGTGCTGCTGACAAAACGCTCAGACTTACTCCCAAATAGAGCTCGTTTTATTTGCTCCAATTCGAATGATAAATAACGAATCTTTTCGTCTTTTTCTCTCAATAATTGGAGATGATCCGACCGTTTAAGTGATGCATAATTCACAGTATTAATATAGGCACTTTCATACATTATTAATAAAAATAATGCATCAATTTAGGCTCTCCTATAGCGCTTGCGCCATCGCACACTTTGAAGGGATACTCCTTCCAACATAAGTAGAAGGCTTGACCCAGCTAGTTGTATTGTCTTATTTTCTCCAGCTTCCGACACTTCAAATGTACCCGCACTCAATCGCTTATAATATATCACAAATCCCGTCCTGTCCCACACCAGGATCTTCATCATCGTGCGACGCTTATTGATGAACACAAATCCATCCCCACTGGACAACGTACCCTCCATCTCATTATTTACCAAACCACTTAAACCACTGAAGCTCTTGCGCATATCGGTTGGCTCACTATACAGAAAGTATCGCTTCACTTGAGGAAAGCCTAGCATCCCGCTTCTATTAGTAATCGAATGTATCGTGCAGGTAGTAGATTGCTACTTCTCAATACGGTACCTCCAGGCATCTGGACTTCCATAAAATATCCTTCTGTATCATCCAATATCTCCATGGGAATAAAGCCTCTCTCACCATCTGCCTCTGACTTCGATTGATGAAACTTACGGTGCCAATAATAAAATTGTCCCTTTGTCAGACCATAACGGGCACATAAAGATGATACATCTTCTGCTCCTTCTACATAGGAGGCTACTATGGGAAACATCTCCTCGGATCGCTTTCTACTCATTTTTGAACCGAAAGCTAATCCTTAATCCCTTCTAAGACAATACGTCCTACACAGAACGCTTACTCACATTCAACAGAGGATTCAAATTGGGCCCCTGCTGAAGCAGGGCAGGCATTGCGGACCACTTGAATCCTTAATTATTGTGTGCAGTTTTCTTACTTTTTTTAAAGCTCATTCAAGCTTAACGCCTTCCAGTGTTTTGTCAAAAAGTAAACCAAATATTCCAGCTCCCAAAATAGAAACAGGCATAATCATAAAATCAAACAAGAATAACCATTGGGGGATTTCCTGATAAAAACTTAAAACAAAAAGTCCTGGAAAAAATAAAACCCAACTAGAAATCTGTAAGACATAGAATACAATAAAACCATACGATATCATTCTTTTGGTCGAAGTTTTTCTTTCCTTTTTCTTAGGCGACAATAAAAGTATAGTTCCAAAAATTACCAGAGGAAAGCTGATTGCTATTGGTGTTCCTTCTCCAGCTCCGAATAGATATATACCTACACTTAGGAGAGCAAATAGCAGAATACCTTTAAAATTCAACTTGAAAAAGTTAGCCGAAAAAACAATCAGTGCTACAGAAATAGAAACTGCCAAAAGTCCTAAAACATAATGTGGAATATCTATCAGAAGGGAGAATACAGGAGCACCTTTCATTAAGGTATAAAACTCGCTATTCGGCCAATTATATGGGAGTGCTTCTACGGAATGACTTTGTATTAATGCTGAACCTTTTAGCAGTTCTGCACATCCATGGAGAATACCTACAATTCCAACAATAATCCCAAAAACAATAAAACATAATTCAATTTTACTTTTTCGTGATTCTTTCATAAGAATAATTAATAGCTATTTGGCAGATTGAGTAATCATTATTTGATAAATCGGTGTATAGCATCACTAGCGTTATCTTGAATGCGTTCATTTCCCAAATCAGCAAAAAGTTTCGATTGATCGGCCAATGGCCCAGCTGTACCTGACTTACTCGCGTAAAACACCCCACTCTTAAAGGATTCGTCCAAGAGACCATCTACATATCTCTTGGCACCAGTCTTCACTCCATGAGAATTACCAGATAGAGCCAGAATTTTGAACATAAATGTAAAAATTATCCTTTTTAGAAATGGAACACCTTTCATGCCTTCAGTTCCAGAAGTTGCGCCTGGACTCATTGTCACAATACGGATGTTATTATGCTTTCTTGCCAGTGAAGACATCCAAAGTGCGCCCATATACTTGATGGGACCGTATGCGATAGCCGGATCAGATATATTGCCATGAAAAGATCCATCGGCAATGGTTGCAAATTCGTCCAACGATGATGTTTTTAGTTCAGGACGCTTCATGCCCATATTTTCAACACCTCTTGCTGCTTCCGATCCTGCAAATATTGCCACATTGGTTAACTTTTTAGCAGCTATTAAACCTTCTGCTAAGACCACATGCCCTAAAACATTCACCGCAAATATTTGAGTGACTCCATCTTTGGTAATGTCGTTAAAATTGGGGCCGCCCATGCCTCCCGCATTCATTACAAGAGCCTCTACCGGTTCAGGCAGGGCCTCAATCGCAGCTCGAACTGAATCAAGATTTGTAACATCGATAATTAATACCTCAAACACTGATTTGCCGGTAGCATTTTCCAGATCTGCCTTAGCAGCATTAGCTTTTTCTTCGTTTCTACATCCTAGATATATTTTTTTAACGCCTTTTAACGCCAACTGTCTGGCTGTTTCTTTTCCAATTCCCGCATTAGCACCAGTAATCAATACACTTTTAATCATGTTTTCTTTTTTTCAAATTATTTGTTACGCAAAGTTACTATTAATAATTACATTTAGTTACTTTTGTATGTAAATAGGTAAAGAAAGTAGTTACAGGGAAGTAACTAATGAAATAGAGAAGATGAAAGAAGTGGACACCAAATGCTCCCTAACAATGGCCCTGAAAGTAATTGGAGGAAAGTGGAAACCTATAATACTTGTAAGACTCGACAAGTCGAGTAAAAGATTTGGGCAGCTTGATGCCAGTATTATGGGGATTTCGAGAAAGGTATTAACAACACAACTCAATGAACTTGTCAATGATAAGTTAGTTACACGTACCGCATTTCGTGAAACTCCACCAAGGGTTGAATATAGCCTGACAGATAAGGGTAAAGAACTGATTCCTATATTTAGAGAAGTTGGTAAATGGGGGAAGTATTTAGTTAAGGAGGAGTAATTGCACACAACGGCAATCTCCGCAACAACCACACCTAAGCCGCGACTTCTGTACGGAGAAGAACCATGTTGCATGCTGTTTTCAATATTTTTAATGCGTGATATTTTTGAGGTAGCGATCCAGGATGAATGAGAGTGAGTTATTGCGTAGTCTGACGTTTGGTACACCCGGCGTACGACCGATTAGGGAGTATAATGTGGTGTACATTGTTGTGCTTTCGTGCTTCTCGATTTAGGATCTTGCAAATTTCAATAATCGCTCGAAATCTCCCTTATCTGCTGCCTTCACGGCCTTCAAATAATTGCTCCGTGCTTCACCTTGGTGAACTAAATCACTACTCCCCCAACTGAATAATGGCAAATTGAAAACCTTGGTGATTATCACGTCAGCCATCAATCTACTGTGTCGGCCGTTTCCATTGGGAAAGCAATGAATACTTACAATTCTATCCTTGAATCTTATGGCAATTTCATCAGGCGTAAATGTCTTATGCTTTACCCAATATAGGGTATCATCACAAAGCGTTTTTAGTGCCACTGATATTTGCCATTTATCAATCCGCAAATTTTTGTTAGTCTTCCTGAAGTTCCCAGCCCAGTCCCAAACATCTCCGTACATGCGCTTATGTAAACGGCACATAAACTTTTCAGTCAATATAGTCTCAGCCTTTGCTGATCTGCTAAAGACCCACTGCATCCAGTCTTCAATATTTTGTTGCTCAAATTCATCCAACTCCTCACGTGTGGCAATTGTTGGAATCAAGAGGCCTTTCTTTTCATCTTCATCTAATGGCGTTTGTCCATTGATATATTCTAAATCTAATCCCATAAAGCCTTGGGAAGTTCTTGTTTGATTCTCGCAGTTCGATCTTTAATTGCTTTTTCTATTCGTTGATTTGTGTTCTCCTGGTCTTCAAGTCTCATTATATTCGAAGTTCGGGAAACTATCTTTTTAGCTAATGTCCTTGCTTTTTTATCTATGTATTTTTCTAGGGATCCATCTACAGGGACAAATCCATACACAAGTTCCATTTCTAATGCTCTAGCTGTTTCTCTCAGTGACTTAATTGTTATTGCACCTTTCTTTTCCCGCTTTTCAATCTCTTGAACGCTTTGGTTTGTTATTGACATTTTATTGGCCAATTGCTGCAATGACATGCCTAGTGCTAGTCGAATGGCTTTGACCCATCCTGTAGGTGGATTAGGTAGTTGTAGTGTTCGAGAAAAGAGCCCTATTCTTGATTCTAGTTGCTCGATCTGAAGCTTCTTTATATTCATTACGTTAGGTTATAGCCTGACTTTAAGATATCTTATGTAAGGTTATAGCCTGACAAAACGTAGAAAAAGTGAGGTAATAGACAGACTCAAGGTACTTTGTCCCGCATGAAGCACAACGTCCGGTGTATGGTGTGTAGCATCCCGCAGGGCGCTATGCACTATAGCATTCATGTAAAAAATAGCAACTTCCTAGGTGGAAACAAAAAATATAATAAGATGCCTAATAAAGTTACTACTACTCCGAAGTTATTCATTGGTCACGACATACACAAACGAAGTTGGAAGT